>PMKP01000104.1 GCA_003157775.1 Myxococcales bacterium
ACGAGCTGTCCTTCACGCAGCAGAGCTATCTCGGACGCTTGTGGCTCTTTCACCTTCACCACGAGATCCGCGGTCGCAAAAATCTCCTCGGCCTGGCCAACCAATGTGCCGCCACTGCGCTCATAGTCGACGTCGCGGATTCCACTGCCAAGCCCGGCGCCCTTCTGAACCAGAACCCGATGGCCTGCCCGCGACAGCTCCTCGACCCCGACGGGAAGGATACCCGCGCGATACTCGTGCTCCTTGATTTCCTTGGGAATCCCTACGATCACACGAGCAGTGTAGCCTCAGCCGTCGACGGGTGCGAGTGCTATTGGGGCAATGCGATCTCTAGGGTGACCGTGGTATTCGAGTTGGATACCGCTATTCCCAATCCCGAAGCACCTCCGCTGTATCCGTGCCGTCGAACGCCACGCGCCCACGTTCAAGCATGATGAATCGCGTGCACAGCCGCGTGGCGAAGGCGAGGTCGTGGGTTGCGATGAGCATCGCCGCGTCCAGCCCAGCCAAGAGATGGGCAAGCACGTTCTTTCCCGGCGGATCAAGACCAGCGGATGGTTCATCGAGCAGAAGCAGCTTGGGCACCGCCACCAGCGCCCCCGCAAGCGCCACACGTTGCTTCTGACCGTGCGAAAGATGATGAACCGGGGACTCGGCCAGATGGCCGATGCCGAGTGAATGGAGGACTTCCGTGGCCCTGGCAGAGATTTCGTCCCTCGGCCGCCCCTGGCGAACCAGCGCAAAGGCAACGTCGTCGGCCACCCGGGGAAAGAGAATCTGATCCTCAGGGACGTTGAACAGGAAGCCAATCCGCTCTCGGATTTTTGGCAGTGTCTGGCGCGCCAGGACCGTGTCGCCCACACGGATCTCGCCTTCGTGCGGAACGAGACCAACCGCGCTCTTGAGCAGGGTGGTCTTGCCCGAACCATTCAGACCGAGCAGGGCGACGCGCTCGCCTGCGGCCACAGAGAACGACACGTCCGAGAGAGTCCGCGCTGCACTCGACTCGTAGCAGACGCTGACGTTGCGAAACGCGAGAGCAGGCTCGCTCATGTCACACCTCGTCCGCGGATGACCACCGCCAACCCAAGCACGGCCAGTGCGAGCGCCAAGGCGGCCCAGTCGGCTGCGCGCATCCGGCTGCTGCGTAGACTGAGCGCTTCGCCTTCGCAGTAGCCGCGCAACTCCATCGCGTCGGCCACGCGATCCGCGCGGTCGACGATCCTGGGCAACCACACCCGAGGCAAAGACCACAACACCTGCCACGCCGCTCTGCCGCCGCCCGAGGCACCTCGCACCGCCATGGCCGAGGCCACCCGCTTGGTCTCGTAGAAGAGAGTCGCGGTCTGATGCACGATCTGCACGACAATCGCGGACACGATGCCGGGCAGGGGAAGCCGCGTGAGCCCTTCTCGCAAATCGCTCACACTGACAGAGGCTATCGTCGCCATCGAGATCAAAACGCCGCTCATGCCTCGCACCAGCAGGTTCGCCGAAGCCACGAACCCATGCTCCCAGCCGGCCGCCGCCCTGACGCCGTTCGGCGGCATGAGCGGCAGCAGAAGGAGGGTGGGGACGAAAAGCAGGAGTCCAAGAAGGGCGAAGCCAAACACCGTCTTCATGGGCGGCCGGCTCGCCACCAACCAAGCTGTAACAGTGACCGCGATGACCAGCCCTCCGGTAAGCGTAGTGGCGGGCGCAATCATGCACGTTGCGAACGCAGCGCCCCCGAGGAGAAGGCGTGCCTGGGGAACCAGCCTGACCACCGGGCCTCGGCTGCATCCCCATAGGTCGTGCCAGTGCGTTTTCATGGTCGGCTAGCGTGGCGACTTGATCGCCGTAACCAGATAGTGTTCGGCGTTGTCGGCCAGCGACGCGATCTCGAACCCCAGGCGGCTGAGCATGGCGCCGGTTTCTTCCGCGGGCGGCAGCCGGTCCTGGTTCACCGCCGCGCTGGCAGTCGCATGGATCTCGTTCACTCGCGCACGGGAAATCAGATGCCAGATGTGGAGATGGCCTCCGGGCTTCAGCACGCGGCGAAACTCGATTGCCGCTGCCCCGGGATCGTTAAAGTGTGGCCACACTGAGAAGCAGAACACGCGATCGCAGTGCTCAGCCGAAAGAGGCAGGCGGCTTGCGTCGACGGTATGCCACTCGACACGCTCGTCACGTACTTTGTCACGGGCAACTTCGATCATGCGGGGCGAGATGTCGACCGCAACCACGCGGCCGCTGGCTGACAGCCGGGCGAGCAACGCCCCCGTCAGATTCCCCGTGCCGCAGCCCACGTCGAGCACGGTTTCATCCGGATTCACGCCCATGGCATCGAATCCCGTCGCAAACTTCTGGCGAAGCGAGGTCAGGCACTCCCACCCGTCCCATTTGTCGGCAATGGCGTCGAAGAATGCGGCTCGTGGATTTCCGTTCATGCGGCTCTCCTGTTGTCCTTCAGTGTGGGCCGAGCATACCGTCGTCCCAGCATGGCCACGGGCGGAACCGCAGCAACCATCAAGATGAGGCCCGGCCAGCCGCTCACAAGCGACAGCCCTGCCAGAAACCCAGCCGGCAGCGTGATGATCCGGGCGAAGCCGTACACCAAGGCGACGTTAACCACCCGACCAAGCAGCAGGACCGGAATCAGCACGAGCCATGGGTTGAAGGGCGGCCAGCGCCGGACCACGGTGGCAATCAACGCTGCCATGAAGGCCAGCTCGATGCCCATGAAAGCGGCGATTGGCGGATACAGAGGCGGCATCCCGGTCACCGCACCCGAGAGCACGGGAGTGATCGCCGCCGTCGTGGTTGCTGGCAGGGGACGCACCAGAAACGCCAGCGTCACCAGGGGCAGGTACATCGGCATGAAGACATGTCCGAGGTGAACCAGGTGAAAGAGCACAGGCAGCAGCAAAGCTGCAGCACCGAACAAACCGCAGTACGCGAGATCGCGTGGATCAAGACGTTTCATTTCAAATCCCTACCTTCAATCCGGCCAAGACATTGAAGCCCGGCATGGGATAGTTCTGAACATAGGCGTAGCGTCGGTCGAGAAAATTGCGAAGCAAGAGATAGGGCTCGACGGTCAAACGACGTTCGACCGAGGTGTAGCGGTCGCGCAGGGCGAGATCCATCACAAAGACATCCGCCATGGGTTGCCGGCCATAGTCGGCCATGTACAGGCCATGCACCCACTCGCCGGTCAGCGTGCTGGCCAAGGAGTGCGCTCCTATGTTGCGGACCGCCTCGACTATGAAGTCGACCTTGCCGTCGGGGTTTTGCTTGGTGTAGCGCCCCACGGTTTGCCGATCGCCTGCCACCATCACCGACAATGGCCCAAGCCCTTTGGCCGCCACACGTCCCTCCACGCCCCAGATTACAACGTGGTCGATGTTGATCACCTCGGCCGCCGGCCATTGCCCGAAGTACTTGATCAGATTCCGCGCTTCCGTGCGGTAACCTGTGCCCGAGATCTCCAGATGCTCCGAGACAAATGTGGCGCCCAAGTCCGAATTGAGCGCGTATTCAGGTTTGAGGTCGGGATTGGCAACGGGATAGGGC
>PMKP01000279.1 GCA_003157775.1 Myxococcales bacterium
TTCGCATGACCAGGATTCATGGTTCAGAACGGAAGGCAGCTTTCGTTATGATGGACGGCTTTCCCTCCATGACGGGGTCATCTGCAGAAGGCGCCGCAGCCGCAGTTATTGTGAGTTCGTGTTCCTGGCGCTAGTCGCTTCTGCGCCAGTCGGGTTTTCTCCCCGGGTTGCAGCGCAAACTGCCGGACACCCTGATGGGATGGATGCCGAAACCGTGTTGGCCGTCGTCGGAACAAGGAAACCCATGCCCAATTCCAGCGTCGAGGCTCTTTTCGGGTCGTGTGCCACACGAGGTGCGTGTCCTGGGATTTGGAACGATTACTGTGCCGAACCCAACCGAGCTGCCATCATCAACGATGCCCGTACGTGCCAGGCCTTCGATTGCGTCAACGTGACGGTCCGAGCTGCGCAGTTGGAATATGAATGCACCACGGTGCCGAACGTCGTGATGTGGCTGAACAAGAACCGCCACTCACCGCCAGTCCCCCACGGTGAAGTGCGCGGATTCACCAGGATGGTTTCGCGTCTTGCCCAAACTCGGGCGACAGCGGTGGCAGCAAGAGCCAGCCGTTGTCGAGCGACGGTTGCGTTCCCGACCCGATGCCTGATGCAGGCAGGAGCGACAGAGACATCCTTCGACGCTTACGTAGAGCCCCTTCGAGTGGGGATGAACCATTTCCCCACGCTGGCAAAGAGCCATTTTGCAGATCTCTATGAGGTCGCCAAGGCAGAGGCGGACTTGTTCACGCAACAGGCAAACGTCCTTGACGGAACGTGCAGGGTTCAGAAGGTGGATGCCGACGTCGACCCGGAGATACTGCTAGAAAGAGGCGGTTGCACGCTCGCGAATATGCCGGCCGCCCGCTTCAACGAGATCAGGGAAAGCCTTCAGTCGATCCAAGATCAGATGCGGCGAGACGCGCAAGCCCGGGAGGACGAGGCCGCCCAGGCGGAGTTGGCACGTGCGAATCAAATCGTGCGTGAGTGCTCGCAGAAGCTACGGGCGCTGCAGGAAACGAAGATGCAGTCCTCCGGTTGTCGCTCGGCCCGTGCGGAAGAGCAGGCTCTGGCCAGCTACTGTGCCGATTCGCGTGACCTCAAGATGCTGAACGCGGAACTGGAACGGATGAGGCGCGTGGATGTCGCTTCCGGCACAGTCGACCTCCACCGTCGGCGCGCCATAATAGAGACGAGGCTCTTTCTCGAAGACCGTGCTGGGCGCGCCAAGAAGACGCTGGTTGCTGCTGGGAAGAGTCCGGGCGACTGCAAGCCCGAGGGTGAGGTGCGCGCGAAGCAAAGGGCAACCCAATTGTGCGTGGTGTCGCATCCCATTGAAGCCTTGCCCGAATGTGCCTCAGTGTGCTGGCCCTCACCCTGCCCGGAGTTCTTCCAAGGCACCTTGGCGGAAGAACGCGGCCGCGGTGAGGCCTCGGCGCTCCTGCTATCGTCGCCCACCGGGATCGCGCGACGTCTTCAGAGTATGAGAGCGGTTGCAGGTACAGATGTCCCCGCCGGGGCCAGTGCCCTGACGAAAATGCGGGTGTCCGCAAACGGCCTCGTCGAGTCGGTCGTGGTCTTGCAGGCTAAACCCAGGGCACTCGGCGACGCTATCGCCTACGACGTACGGGACTGGAGATTCAAGCCATACCTATATCGAGGCGAACCTGCGCCGTTCTACTTCTTCGAAAGAATCGAACCGAGAAGGGCGAGCAGCGTGGTGGCCTGCAGTTCCAAAGCCTGGGCTCCGTTCCGGGACGCACTGCGGAGATTCTGCGCCGGCAACAAGAAGGCCGCTGGCTGCAACGCCACCATCGGGGAGTGCAGCAAAAACGCTGACGACCGAATCTTGCCCATACGCGTACCGGCGGACCACGACGATTTCGACTACGTGCTCGGGGGTGGAGACGACGGTTCCGCCTGGGTCGCCAGATTCCATTGGGCGGACGGGTGGACCGTGACAGACGTGGGCATGACCGGGCTGGGCGATGGGGAAGCCGCATCCGCGTCAGACCTCTCGTCGACCAAAAAGACCGCGATTCCCATCCACGCACCCCGCGAGACGGCGGTTCCATGAAACCGTGTCCGCTCTGTGCGGAGCAGATCCAAGACGCCGCCATCAAGTGCCGGTTTTGTGGCGAGATGCTCGCCACCCCGCCCGAGAGTGCAAAGCCGCCGGCAAGTCAGAAACCAGACCCCGGCGTTGCTCACGCTGTCCGTAGCGCAATACCGTTGGGGATCCGGGCGGCCTCGCGGCGTTGGAAGAAGGTGTCTTTACGGCGGCGGCTTGCTGTATTCCTGAGCCTTCTCGTCATCCTCGGCACATCTGGGCTTTTGATTGCCAACCCGAAGTCCCTCTACATGACGGCCTGCAGCTTGGGCCAAATGTCCGCGTGCTGGAGGCTCGGGCGGCTCGTACAGTTCGACGCCGGCACTCTCGCCGAGGCCAATCGTCTCTTCGCGAAGGCGTGCGACGGCGGCGAGATGCGAGGATGTGGCAACCTTGGCTTCTGGGAATATGAGGCTGGAAACACCGTCGAGGCCAAGCGTCTCTTCGCGAAGGCGTGCGACGGCGGCGACATGGACTGGTGCCTCTTCCTCGGTATTCGCGAACGCAATGCTGGGAACATCGGTGAGGCCATGCGCCTCAACACGAAGGCGTGCGACGGCGGCGAGATGCGAGGATGCTTCCTCCTTGGCTTCCTGGAATCTGAGGCTGGAAACACCGTCGAGGCCATGCGCCTCTACACGAAGGCGTGCGACGGCGGCCAGAAGAAGGGCTGCGAAGCTCTTAGCATCCTGAAGTGGAAAGCGTGGGAGAAGGGCAAAGCGAGCGACCTCAACCAACCACAGTAGGCGTTACACCTGAAGACCAAGGAGAAGGGGAAAGATGAAGTCGTGCCCGTTCTGCGCGGAGCAGATTCAAGACGCCGCCGTCAAGTGCCGGTTCTGTGGCGAGACGCTCGCCACCCCGCCCGAGAGTCCAAAGCCGGCGGGAACACAGAAACCAGACCCTGACGTTACTCACGTTGTCCGCGCCGCAACCCCTTCATGGATCCGTTCGGTTCGGCGGCGTTGGAGGAAGGTATCGTCATGGCGACGCTTCGCTGCATGCCTCGGCCTCCTCGTCATCCTCGGTGCATCCGGCGTCTTGATTGCCCACCCGAAGCCCCTCTACGTGACAGCCTGCAATTTGGGCCAAATGTCCGCATGCTTGAGACTCGGGACTCTCGAAGCGAAAACAGGAAACATCGCCGAGGCTGCGCGCCTTCTTGCAAAGGCGTGCGAAGGCGGATCGATGTACGGGTGCTCCCTGCTCGGGTTTCTTGAGGAAAAGGCAGGAGATACCGTCGAGGCTGCACGCCTTTACGTGAAGGCATGTGATAGCGGAGAGATGGCTGGGTGCTCCCTGCTCGGGCGCCTCGAACAAAAGGCAGGCAACATGGCTGAAGCTGCGCGCCTTTATGTGAAGGCGTGCGACGGCGGTGACATGGACGGGTGCTACAGCCTCGGGATTATCGAATCGAAGGCAGGAAACACCGTCAAGGCGAAACGCCTGTACGCGAAGGCGTGTGACGGTGGCGAGATGGGTGGGTGCAACAATCTTGGGGTTCTCGAACACCAGTCTGGCAACCTGGCCGAGGCGAGGCGTCTTTTCACAATGGCGTGCGACGGCGGCCAGAAGAAGGGCTGCGAAGCTCTTGGCATTCTGAAGAGGGAAGCGGGCCAATAGGAGGCCGGGGGCAAACTCGCTTAGAGACCTCTCCCTGCGGTAGGCGTTCCGCTTGCAAATCAAGGAGAAGAGAATATGAAATCGTGCCCATTCTGCGCAGAGCAGATCCAGGACGCCGCCATCAAGTGCCGGTTCTGTGGCGAGACGCTGCCGACTGCTTCAGACGCAATGACCAGGCCGCCCGCAGAATCCCCACCACGGCGGACAGCAGCCGAAATGGAAACGCGACTGGCTGCCGTTGAGACAGCATCGACGCAATCAGGGATCGATGCCACAGCCGCGCCGCGAAGGCGGGCGATGCACCTGCCGACAGCAGCCGTCATCGGGCTCGGCCTCATGCTATTGCTGGTGGGTGGCTTTGTCTTTGCCCGATGGGAGCATCGGCGAGGCGAAGGCGGGACGGAGTCTGGCCCATCGCCCGGGACGACGAGGCAGCAACCCAATGCGTTGGCAGGTGAGCTGCTTCTAGCGAGGGGAGGTGCAACGTACGCTCTCGTTAAGTACCGGATCTGCACAAACGGTGATCTTAGCCGTCTGGAGGCAATCCACGTAGCTCTGAGCAACCGATCCGACCAGTTCTTGAATGGGCTACTCTATGCTCCGATACTCTACTACGAGCACCTCGATTCGCAGAAGATGCAGGAACGACGTCGGTATGGCGCCAATGCAGTGGCATATGTGGCAAATGAAATGCGAGATCCGTCAGTTGGTAATGCGCAAAAGCAGTGGCTCGTGGTGCCCGGAGAGACGAAGACGTTCCGTTTCCACTACGATCCGTCGCGCTGGCAACTTTGCATCGACACCCTGGATACTGAGCCAATCAACTGCCAAGGTTTTCTTGGGACGATCTTGCCCCGCATCCGTGCTGATGCGATGGCATCGCCTTCGGCAGCGTACAGTTCAACTGGGTACGCCAGGATGTACGTTAGTCCGGATGGCACGGACAGCAGCAACAAGGTCGTGCTGACTGAGTTCCGGCCGATTCGCGCGCCAGAATGCCAAGAGCCAGCAGTTGAGTTTGCGGGTCACGGGACACTGCCCAGTGCAACTGCATCGACCGCGCGAGGTGAGTCAGCGACGGCACCTACGCCCGAGGCGCATGAAAATGGCAATGCACGCGCTCGGATACCCACTGTGGACCAGATGGGCCTCCAGCCGGCGCCAAGCATCGACACGTCGCTGACGACCGCATCCGGGATCACCGGGCGTCAACCATGCTCGGTGGCTACCTTGTCCGCGTCCGGGCTGGACTCCCCGGTCCAGCGGGCAGAGAAACTTCTCGCTGAGCGCGGAGAGACCAGAGTGCCGGCAGCCAAGGCGGGCGAAGCGGTGACGGTCCTGGAAGAGGCTGCTCGAACGGATCCAGAGTGCGCCGAGGTTTGGTCCTTGCTGGCATTTGCTCGGTATCGTCGCGCCTACACCCCTTGCTCTGCCGATCACTACGGCAGCGCGGAAGAGGCGGCTCGCAGGGCGCTCGAACTGGCGCGCGATGACGAAACGAAAGCGGCCTCCCTGAGAAACATAGGGCGCATCCTGGCTGCCCGGTCCCGGTGGGTGGAGGCACAGCAACAGTTCGAGGCGTCGCTCAAACTCGCCGCGAAGAACCGTGAAGCCCAGACCTGGCTGGAGGACGTAATCATTGCCGGGGAGGGGCCACGCCCAGGCCTGCTGGGCGCCGCTGGGAAGGCCATCAGAGGAGAAACCTTGGACGCGACGGAACTGTCCGGCCTGACGAAGGCGGAACTCAGGTGGGTTGCCAATGCACCGTTGGCGCGACAGGGACGCATCCTCAACCGTCCCCCGCAGGACTGGTTCTTCTTCTGCGCCGGCAGTCCGCTTGGAACGCACCTGTCTACGGGAGCGCTTCAGAAGCTGAGTCCGGCCACCGCAATAGACCGAACGAACATGAAGTTGGCGAAGGAGGCCATGAAGGGGGCGCCGGCCGAGTTGCCAGCGGATTTGTCGCCGGAGTAGAAGCGGTGCCAAGTCGGCCTATGCCCAGGGGGCCGGCATTGACAAGCCGTCAGATCGACGGCCATCAGCACACAACAGCGGTTCGAGTGCACCTGTGCTCGAAGTCTTCTGGTAGCATCTCACCCATGTCACCGACGCGGAGGGAGGCGACGGCCAAGGAAACCCAGAAACGCCGTCGCAACACAAAGAGGGAGCTGGCCAAGCCCGACATGGTCTTTTGGAGAGACGGCCAGATGAAGACCCGCACCGTTCATCCGAAACCAAGCCAGGCTGATGTCTCGGTCTTACACCGATTTTTCGCCGAGGTTGCCTTTGCGATTGAAACCGTGAACTTCCTGGATGAGGCCCGCAAAGGGCCACCTGAGACGATGTCCGCTCTCTACGAGGAACTCTACAACTTCCACGTCGCGGCGCTCGCGTCAATCGCGCGGCAACTCTTCAGGAATCGTCATCCGTTCAAGAGATGGAGTATCAATCGCGAGGCTCTGCAGTGGGCCGTGGCGGCGAGAAAGCTGCGGGACAGCCTTCCGAGTCTCGGCGAGAAGGCCACACACGAAGGGGACGAAGTCTTGGCCAAGATCGGCCAGTTCGTCATGGCGCCCGTCGAGAAGATGCGGGCGGTGGTCTACGAGCCCGATCCCGAGGGCGCAGCGGACCTGAAGCCCTCGGACCCGAGGATGACCGTGCAGTTTCTACTGCGGACAGGCTACGGTCCGCAGAGGGCGGCTCTGAGGGCCGTGTCGAAACTGACCGGCGTTCCGGAGTCGACCGTTGCTGACCGGCTCCGGCGGGTATTCTTCTTCAAGCCTGGCGAGAAGGGCGACCCATCTCGATAGCCGGTTGTGGAGTGCCGTCTCACCCGACAGCTTGCTTTGGCAATATGAGCGAATGCCAAGGCAATACCACTCTGGATTACCGCCCGAGATCAGGCACCATCAAATCTGATCATGACGTCCAGCGTGCAGCACGAAGTATTCGCGGCCGACTTGGCTCCTCGCCTATGGACCGCGCGCCAGGTTGCCGACTATTTCCAGGCTAGCATTTCCTGGGTTTACCACGAGGCGGAGGCTGGTCGTCTGCCCTGTCTGCGGTTCCGTGGATTTCTCCGCTTTGACCCCGAAGCGATCAAGGCGTTCGCGCGGGCGGCTGCATCCGCGCCTGCGGCACTGAAGTCCACACGGTTATGAGAGGGGAGGCAACGGAACATGGCATCAGTATTTCGCAGGTGTGACCGTTGGTACCTCAACTACAAGGACGGGAATGGCAAGCGGTGCCAGCGGTCCACGACCGCGGTCACCAAGACCGAGGCAAGGAGACTGGCGTCTGACCTAGAACGGAAAGCGGAACGTCAGTTTCTCGGCTTGGAGCCATCTCTTGACGACGAGTCGATCACGTTTGGCGAATGCCTGCGCGGCTGGGAGGAGGCGCAATTTCGTTTCACGAGTGGATACCTCCACAGCCGGGGCACATTCCGCAAACACCTTGTCGATTCCTCGCTGGCCAATGTCCGGGTCCGCGACCTGACCACCGGCAAAATCCAAGACTTCCTGACGGAGAAATCCGAGGCCCTTGCACCACAGACGGTCAATCACCTTCGTGCTTTTGCCTTTCGGGCGCTGACCTGGGCAATGGATCACAAGAAGATCGCGCTCAACCCATGTGTGAAGGTGAAACGCCAGGTTGTCCCGGAGCGGGTACCTCAGTACCTGCGCAAGGAGGAGGTGCCAAGAGTGCTGGTGACTCTCTCCCGGACGTGGCGAGCACTCTTTGCCACCGCCATCTACAGTGGGCTGCGCAAAGGAGAGCTTGCCTCTCTTCGAAAGGAAGACGTGGACTTCCAGGCTGGGCTCATCTTCGTTCGCCGTTCGTGGGCGCGGGACACCACCAAGAACCACAAGGAAGAGTCGGTGCCGATCGCGGCCGAGCTCGTTCGGTACCTTCAAGAAGCCATCGCACGCTCGCCATCCAATCTGGTGTTTCCAAAGGCTGATGGCTCGATGATGCCGAAGCACACCCCCCTTGAGGATGTCCTACGTTCGGCTCTCGCCCGCGCCGGCATTGTCATCGGCTACCGTCATGTCTGCCGACGGAAGGGCTGCGGCCATGCTGAGCAGGCACGGGGTGCTAACCTGCGGCATTGCCCGAAGTGCGGGATGAAACTCTGGCCCAAGCCATGTGTCCGGCCACTTCGCTTTCATGATCTGAGGCACACCACGGCTTCGCTGCTAATCATGAACGGTGCGTCTCTGGTCGCGGTCCAGCGAATTCTCCGGCACAGCGATCCTCGAACCACGGCGAAGATCTACGTGCACCTGCTGCCGGACTACTCGCGCGACCAGATCAACCTCCTTTCCTTCGACAATCCAGCCAACGAAGTCACTTCGCGGCCTAGTTCGGCGTCCCCGGCCGCGCCATGTGCTGCAACTGTAGTGCAGGACTCGTCAGAGGCGCCTTCGGGATCCCCCGAGGGGAGTGAGAATCCCTTGCCGAATCAACAGGTTACGTCAGTGAGCGCGGCGGGATTCGAACCCGCTACCCCCGGCTTCGGAGGCCGGTACTCTATCCAGATGAGCTACGCGCCCTTTCTCTTTTAGTTTAAGTTAGTTACACCCACTTCCTCTCTGCGTTATCCTGCTGCGTTCTGCCCATTCTCTGCCCAAGTGGGCCGGGAACGTCGCGAAGAGATAGCACAGCCGCTGCCGGTTTGGAAAGATCCAGCGCCACCATGTCGAAAGCCTTGGCTCCGAAGAAGTCCGGGGCAAGGTGCGCGTAATGCTCGGTCGTGGACGTAGAAGAATGGCCCAGGATCTTGGCGAGCACTTCCTCCGGGTGGAACGGGGCAGGCTGGCCACCGGGTTGGATTGGGCGTGGCCAGCTTCGATGATGTCCGCGTAGAAGGTGCTCAACTGGCGTATGCAATGGCCCACCGTCGTGGGGCTCAACCCCTCGGCCAGCTTGCCTTCGATGAACCTGCGCAGCTTGGCCGCGTCAACTTCGTGGGGCTTCATTCGCCCGAAGGCTGGTGCAAGGTGCAACTTCCACCTGTAGCCGCAGTCTTTCGCGGCACGATGGGTTCGTTGCCGGCGCTCGATCCACGCTGCCGCCAAGGTGTCGAGGTTCGGCTCCTCGTTGAATTGCTCCGCATGCCGTGCGCTATATTCGAGCCATGATCGAGGTGAAGCGGGTCGTCTTCGGACTTGCGGCCATCGCCGGCTTTGGCGGTGCCATGCGGCTACCACGAACACGAAGCCGACCGCTTCGGCCTCGAACTGACCCACGACAACCGGGCAGCCGCCACCGCTTTCGTGGCCCTGCAAGAACAAAACCTGGCAGTGCCCCGCCCCAGCCTGCTCTACAAGATCTTCCGGGCCAGCCACCCACCCATCGGCGAACGCGTGGACTTCATCAACAATTACCGCCCGTGGGCGCGGGGAGAGGCGGGGCGGTACGAGGATCGCTTCGCGAGGTAGTCTCCAGTAAACGAGCCGAGCAACAACTCTCCACCGCGCTCTAACCGCCGGCCGGCTCGTAGACGCGCACCCAGTCGACCTTCATTGTTTGCGGAAAGGTGGTCGTCGAATCAGGCGCGCCCGGCCACTGGCCGCCGACAGCGACGTTAAGCAGCATGAAGAACGGATGGTCGAATTNNTAGGTTCCCGTGAGATCGTCGTCGGTGGACGTCCCCGCGGCCGGCATGTGCAAGCTGCCATTGTTGGTCGACGGTTCCTTCCCGATGTTCTCCATGATGTCGATCTCGCCGCAGGTAGGCCAAGCGTTTGTCTCTATATCGGCTCCCAGCATCCAGAACGCGGGCCACAGCCCCTGTCCCTTCGGGATCTGAATACGCGCCTCGATGCGACCATACCGCTGCGAGAACTTGTTCTGGGTGAGCAGCCGCGCGCTCGTATACTGGCATGGCCCGGAGGAAGGATAGGAGCAGTTGTACGACGATGCGCCGGCCGTCGTCGCTGTGATGACTAGGTTGCCCCCCATCACGACCGCGTTCTGCGTCCCGTCGGTGTAGTACTCGAGCTCTTGATTGCCCCAACCGGAGCCGCCCACATCGTGGACCCATTTTGTCGGATCGACCGCAGACCCATCCGCGCCGTCGAACTCGTCCGACCAAGTCAGAACCCAACCGGGCAGAGCGCTCACCCCATCGGTTCCCGTCTCCGCGTCGGCCGGTCCGCCCGTGCCGCCAGCGCCCCCCGCGCCACCCGCACCGCCCGCGCTGTTCGTGCCGCCAGTCGTCCCGCCAGAGCCAGTGGTGCCGCCCGATGCCGTCGTGCCGACGGTCGACTTCGTTCCACCCGTGTTGCCCCCGCCACTCGCGGCGGTCATCCCGTCAGAGCCGGTGGTGCCGCCTCCTTCAGCCGCGTCGCTCGCGCTGGATGCGTCGCTCGTGCTGGACGAGCCGTCGTGGCCTGAAGTGCCGCCAGCGCTCGACTTTCCGCCCGTGCCGGCCTCGGCGTCAGAGCCGCTCGAAGTCGAGCTTCCGCTGGAGCAGCCCAGCGCGATACCTGCGATCAAGATCAAATATCGCCGTGCGCGCATGCGCGAAAGCTACCACGGGTTCGCTTTCTGGGGACTGCTGGCGCGCGAGCGAGGCAAGGCTCCTTGACAGCCGTAGCTTGGAACCAAGAGCTAGAAACCCCAATTCCATAGTTGACGTTTGTACCTGCGGTTGGGGCTTCGATGAGCAGGCTGCCCAGGATGCGTGTAGCGGTGGATGCCTGTACTGCTTATCGAAGTTGGGCTAGTTCGACACGCGTTTGGCCACGGCGATCCGGGTGCGGATCCATTCGTAGGCTCCGGTCGAGTCGGCGATGAACGTGAGCGGAATCGGCGCGCCCTGCACCGTCACAACGAAGTTGTCCATCGATGTCGGCTGCAACACCTGGTCGTACGGCGTATTCGCGGCGTCGAAGCTCGGAACATCGATCGAAAGGGTCGTCGCATTCGCGGTGATCGTGACCGGGCCAATGCCGCGCGGGGCGTCGTAGGTCCCGGCGTAGCTCGGAAAGAGGCTGGTGTCGACCGCCACACCTGGCGGCGGCGTCGTGGTGGGATTGGTCAATCCGGCAAAGCTTTGCAGCGCGAGAACCAACGATGTGACGAATTCCGCATTGTCGGCATTCGCAAACCACACGATTCCACACCCGGTCGACGGCAATAGAAAAAAAGAGCTGGTGAAGCCCGGAATGGCGCCGTCGTGCCATACCAACTTCGTGGCGTAGATGCCCTGGTTGATTTGGAACTCCCGATCGACGACGAGGCCGAAACCATAACTCTCGATGTCAGCCTCGACCCCGCCCGGGTCGAGCATGTTCACTTGCGCGGACTGCATCGCCTCGCGCTGCGGATCCGCTAGCACCGATGCATTCCCGGCGTAGAGGAACTGCACGAATTTGGCGTAGTCCACCACGCTCGAGAAGGCAAACCCTGCCGGTCGGGCCCAGGCGTTGTCGTACGAGTCGGGCCTCACGTCCCAGAGGGTGCCATCCGCCGCGGTCGACTTTCCGTTGCTGAAGTCACCGTCGGCAATCACGTCGGCCGGCAGAAAGAACGTACGTGTCATCCCCAACGGCGAAAGCACACGCTCGGCAACAGCCTGCCGATAAGGGACACCGCCCGCCCGCTCAAGCACGAGCCCTGCCAGGTAATAGTCCGGGTTCGAGTAGTTGTAGAACGTGCCGGGCGGGTCCATGAAATACTCGTTCGCGGCATAGTCGGGACTCGTGAGAAATTGCGAAAGGGCCGTGTCGTCCGTCGGTCCATTCACGGCAAGGTAATCGTAGAGCCCCGACTGGTGCGTGAGGAGTTGGCGAACAGTCAGCGCGGAAAGATTGCTGGCGTCGTTGATGGCGACATCGGGAACGATGCTGGTCAGGGTAGCGTCGAGGCTGACCGCTCCCGACTGCACCAGGCCAAGCAGCGCCGTCGCCGTGAGCGCCTTGGTCATCGAGCCGATACGAAAGAGCGTGTCGGCGTCCACGGGTTCCTGGCTGTTCGGCCCCTTGGTGCCGAATCCGTGAGCGAACGTCACCTGGCCGTTCTCGATGAGAGCGACCGACACGCCAGGCACGCCGAGCTGCTGTCTTTCCTGGTCGAACGCCGCAGCGAACGCCTGATACTTCGCCGGGATCGTGGCAGCCCCCGAGCTACCACCGTTCGATCCCGAGCAGCCGGTCGCGGCCGAACCGATTGCCAACAGGAAACCCCACAAAGCCAACCGATTACGCGTTTTGTTGAAAGTCATCATGGCAGGCTCCACACAGCAACCGCGATGCCAGCACCATGGCCCGGAATTACCGCGAATTTCGTCGAATAGCGCGTGACCTGTGCATCCTACGCCACAGTCGCGATGGTCGCACGCCGAAGAATCGGCTACAGTCCGCGGCCCAGCTTGTTTTCGTAGTGTACGCGGATGGCACCGTTGGTCATATCACGCCGCGCAGAACAGGTGGTACCAGATGCGTTTGTTCCAGCGATACCTCAGTGAGCGGTCGCTTGACGAGGACGGGGCGGGTCGCGAATTTCTTGTCTTCCTGGTCGGATGTTCAGTAGACTGCCGTGGTGTCGCTCCTTCGGATCTCTCCATCGGTACAGACCACGCTCGACGCCCTCACGCAGGCGGCCCGCCACGATCTCTCCTGCGCCTGCGGCCCTTCGCAGCCACGGCAGCGAGGCCGCGACGGGCTGTGGATCTATCCGGCGGCGCTGCCCTCGGGCCAGCGCGTGCCCATGCTGAAAGTGCTGCAGGCCTCGGGCTGCGAACGCTCGTGCATCTACTGCGTGGAACGCTGCGGGGGCCAGGGGCGATCCCTCGCTCTGCGGCCCGAGCAACTGGCCGGCGCATTCATGGACCTGCACAGCCAGGGCCGCGTCTTCGGGCTGTTCCTTTCATCGGCGATTCATGGAACCGCGGCGGCGACCATGGATCGCATGCTGGGCACGGCCGAGCTTCTGCGCCGGGGGCATCGGTTTCGCGGCTACATCCACCTGAAGATGATTCCGGGCTGTCGGCCCGACCAGATTGACCACGCCATGCAGTTGGCCACGCGCCTGTCGGTGAACATGGAGGCGCCCACGGCCGCGCACCTGGCCCGCATCGCGCCCGGCAAGAAATTCGACGCCGATATCCTGGCACCGATGCGGCAGGTAAGTCGTGCCATTGCCGAGGGTCGCTTTGCGCGCGCCGGGCAGACCACGCAGCTGGTGGTGGGAGCGGCCGGCGAGGTGGACC
>PMKP01000473.1 GCA_003157775.1 Myxococcales bacterium
GGCGTCAAAGGCGAGAACACGGTCAAGGTGGTGGGGCCGGATCTGCGAGTCAACGAGACCAAGGCCGACGAGATCGTTGCCGCCATGAAGGACATCCGGGGGGTGGCGGACCTGGGGATTTTCCGCTCGCTCGGCCAACCCGCGATTCGCATCACCCCATCGCGCACCGCCGCCGGACGCTATGGCCTGAACACGGGCGACGTGGCGGCGGTCATCCAGGCCGCCATCGGCGGGCTGGCCATCACCCAAGTCTACGAAGGCGAAAAGCACTTCGACCTGACCGTGCGCTGGGCCGAGCCCTACCGGCGCGACCTGCGCGCCATCCGCGCGATTCTGGTCGCCGCGCCCGACGGTGCCCAGGTGCCGCTTGGGCAACTGGCTGATGTGGTCGAGGAGAACAGCCCGTCGGTCATCTTCCGCGAGGATCTTCGGCGCTACGTACCGGTGAAGTTCTCGGTGCGCGGGCGCGACCTGGCCTCGACCATCGCCGAGGCACAGGCCAAGATCGCCGCACACGTCAAGCTGCCCTACGACACGCACCTGGAATGGGGTGGCGAGATCAACCAGTTGCGCGAGACTACGGCGCGCCTCCTGATCATTGTCCCGGTCACTCTGCTGGTCATCATGTTCCTCGTCTACAGCTCGGTGAAGAACGCGCGCGACACCCTCATTGTGCTGCTGGGTGCGCCGGTGGCTGCCAGCGGAGGCGTGGTGGCTCTCTTCCTAACCGGCACTGATTTTTCCATTTCAGCGGCCATGGGCTTCATCTCGATTCTCGGGGTCTCCATCCAAGACGCATTGCTGGTGGTCACCTATGCGCAGCAGTTGCGTAAACAAGGAGAGTCAGCGGAAGCCGCCGCCAGGAAAGCGGCCGAGCGCTGGCTCCGCCCGGTCCTGATGGCCGCTTCGGTGGCCATGCTGGGCCTTTTCCCCGCCGCTCTGTCGCGCGGTATCGGCTCGGAAACCCAGAAGCCGCTCGCCATCGTGGTCATCGGCGGGGCGCTGGCGCTTGCCATCCTGCCACGCTTGCTGCAGCCGGCGTTGCTGTCGCTGGCTTTCCGGAAACGGCCGCAGCCCCAGCCGCAGGCTTGACCGCTCGAAAGCTCAAAGGGTTCCGAAGCCCCCCATCTACTTGCATACGCCGTTCTTGCAGGCAGCGGGCGCGGTGCGTGTCCGCCGGCTATGACGCGATGGACTTACCCTCAAGATTCTGCTTGGCGGCATTTGCCGCAATCGACAGGCAGACCTACCATGGGCCCGCACAGAGTTTCTGCGGCGGACGACCGCCTACCCGCGTTCAGCACGCGATTTCTTTGTGAAACTTGCTACAATCGGGCCGGATACGAACATGGGTCCGAAGGGCTCGTCCCATGACTGCGAGGCATCCTACAATGACAAGAAAACGCATTGCCCGCTCAGTTGCCACTGGTCTATCCGCAGGCCAGCTTGCAGGGTTCGGCTTCGTCGCAATTTTCGCGCTGGCAGAAAGTGGCTGCAGCAGTGCAACGGTTGAGACCGGAGCAGGCGCGGGAGGCAACGCGGGAGGTGCAGGCGCCAACAGCGGCACCGGAACCAGCGGAGCCAGTGGCGCAACCGGCGGCATCCATCTCAACACGTCCCCCGGGGCCGGCGGCGGCGGTGGCTCGGCTAATGTGTGCAACGCCACCAGCACCTCTGGCTGCAAGGCCGAGATACCAGAGGGTTGCGGCGATGGAATCAACAATCAGAATGGCATCGAGCAGTGTGACGACGGGAACGTCTTGCCCGGCGACGGGTGCAACGGCGCCTGCCAGGTCGAGCCCCACTGGACCTGTCCCCCGGATATCAGGCAAGGCCCATGCACGCGAATGGTCGTCTGTGGCGACGGCACCGTCGGTGCGGGCGAGGTTTGCGACGACGGCAACACTTCTGACAACGACGGCTGCAATTCCACCTGCACGGTTCAGGACCCCCGCTACAAATGTATCCCCGGACAACTCTGCACCCTGGTTTCCAAGTGTGGCAACAAGCGCATCGAGCCGGGCGAAAACTGCGATGACGGCAACAGCAATAGCGGCGATGGCTGCAGCAGCGTTTGTCAGCTAGAAGCCGGTTGGGTGTGCCCGACGCCCGGCAATCCCTGCAAGCCGGCTCCGCGGTGCGGTGACAGCATCGTCCAGCCCTCGATTGGCGAAGTGTGCGACGATGGCAACCAGAAGGACGGGGACGGGTGCTCGGCCGACTGCAAGATCAAAGGCGCGGGCTGCGTTTGCACCCCGGGCCAGCTGTGCGTCTGTGCGGTGGTCAAGTGCGGGGACGGCGTGCTCGAGGGCAGCGAGAAATGCGACGACGGCAACACGGCGAGCGGCGATGGCTGCTCGGGTGACTGCAAGACCGTCGAGCCAGGATATGAGTGCCGGGTGGTCGGCAAGGCCTGCACGCCCAAGTGCGGCGACGGCACCACCTCGGGCGCCGAAACCTGCGACGACGGCAACACGGTGAGCGGCGATGGTTGCTCCGCCACCTGCCATCTCGAACTCGGGTACAAGTGCGACGGCGCCACCTGCACGCCCACGACCTGCGGCGACGGCAAGGTCGAGGGCGCCGAGGGCTGCGACGATGGCAACAGCTGGTCCTTCGACGGCTGCTCCATGGACTGCCAGATCGAACCGGATTGTTCGGGTGCCTCGTGCACCTCGAGTTGCGGCGACGGCATTGTGCTCAACGAGGACTGCGACGACGGCAACGCCGGGAGCGGTGATGGCTGCTCGAGCACCTGCAAGGTCGAGCCCGGCTGGACCTGCACCCAGCCGACCCTTGGCGACACGATGCTTGTGCCGGCGCTCTACCGCGACTTCAAGTTCAGCAAGGATGTCACCAACGGTAATGATTTCGAAAACGGGGTCATAGGCTCAGCCACGGCTTCCCCCGGCATGGTCAATCCCGACCTCGGCAGTGATGGAGAACCCGTGTATGCGAACCCGGCGAGCCCCGGCGGCGCCGTTCACGTCCAGAGCTCGACTAGTTTCTCCCAGTGGTGGCACAACATTTTGGGCGTGAACCACGCGACGTCCGGCAAGCTGACGCTGTGGAAGAACGACCAGGGCGCGTATGTCAACCGCCACGACCCCAACGGCGCGCAGTGGTACAATACTACGCCCGCCTACTACTGTGGCAACGTCAACGCGGAGCAGACGGATGCGGCCGGCAATCCCATCCCGTGCACTTCGAAGTACGGCTCGACCGAATGTGACACGAAGACCGCGGCGGGGATGACGATGCTACCGGGCAGCTGCAAGAGCAACAACGGATCCTATACCGCGCTGTTCATCGTCTCGGCGGTGGACGGCGATCCGCTTTTCTTCCCCGTCGATAGCGACAATTTCTCGAGCGCCGACGCGCATTTTGCGCAGATTCCGCCACTCTACGATCCCGCGGGGACCTGGCCGCACGACGTGGATGCCGCTGGCAACGACATCCTGCACAACTTCAGCTTCACGAGCGAGGTTCGCTACTGGTTCAAGTACGATTCGAGCAAGAGCTACACGCTCAGCTTCGTCGGCGATGACGACGTCTGGGTCTTCATCAA
>PMKP01000390.1 GCA_003157775.1 Myxococcales bacterium
GAAACCGGCGAAACCTGCGACCCGAATTCCACCACCGACCCCTGCCCCACCACCTGCCCCAGCGACGGCGACCCCTGCACCAGCGATGAGCCGACCGGCACGAGTGCCCAGTGCAACGTGGCCTGTACCTACCCCGCCATCACCACCTGTGTCGCGGGCGACGGCTGCTGTCCACCCGACTGCACTTCGGTTACAGATAGCGACTGCACCCTCACCGGTCAGATGTCTCGCGCCACCTACTAGGGGACCGCAATCAATGCCAATGCGCGCTGATCTCGGGGGTCAATGCCCAACGCGCGGCGGGCGAGATTCCGCGCCCGCTCCGGGTCTCCTGTCGCCTGCGCGGCCCGCGCAGCCGCGATGAGAACATCAGGAATCCTAGGCGCACTGGCCAATGCCTCATCATAGGCCCTCTGTGCGTCGCTCCATCTTTCCTGCCTTGCCAGGGCATCGCCCAGTAACATGAATTGGGGCCAGGTTCGGGGCTCGCCAAGCAGTGACTGCCGCGCCAGGTTTTCGGCGGCACGAAATCGACCGAGAGAAAGCAGGGCCCTGCCCAGACCCAGCCACGCGGGTCGATGTCCAGGTGATCGTGCCAAGGCGGCTTCAAAAATCGGCACCGCAAGGTCTGGCCTTCCATCCAGCGCCGTTCGTTCGGCGTGAAAGAACAATGCGTCGGGATTCTCAGGCTGAAGATCCACTTCGGCGGCGAACAGATGAGCATCGGATCGCCAGGCCGGCAAACGAAGCTGACCATATACCGTCCATGAGGCCAAGAGGGCCACCACGGGAACCAACACTATTCGCGGTCGTGTCCTTGCAAGCACACGCGTGAGCGCCAGACCGCCAAGCGGTGCCAGACAAAACGTCGGCAAATACCAGTACCGCAAGGCTGGCCAACGCAAACGCATCACCGGCAACAATGCAGCCATGGCTGCGAACACCAGCCCCGCTGGCAGCCATGCGCCTTGTCGCCCCCAATAGGCCACCACCCACGTGACACACGCAAGGACAACGACGACCACGGCCAGCATCCCCCACCACTCCGGGCCCCCTTCGGGAACCGCCACCACAGCTCGTGGATCGAACCCATGGGCCAGTGAAAGCTGCCCACCGAGCCGCGCAAGCTGCGATACGAAATTCAGTTGTACGCCTTGTTGAGGCTGCAGGCCGAGTCCACCAAGGGCTCGTACGCGGAGTGCAACAACCGCCGCAAGCGCAACCAGCACCGCAAGCAAAGGCCGTGTTGTGAATCGCCCGGTGGTAGATCGCGCGCCCAGCCCTGCCGCCAGCGCCACGATCGGCGCGACCAAGAGGGCGTTCTCCTTGCAAAGACACGCAGTTCCCACAAGAAGAAAGACTGAAAGCATGCGCGATGCCGAAATCGGCAAAGGTGACGACATCAAGAAGATCGCCCCTCCGAGAAATAGCGCCGCCAGCAAGTCGGTCCGACCGGACACCCACGCGACCGCTTCTATTTGCGCCGGGAAGAGCGCGAACGCTGCTGCTGCGAGGCCTGCCGCCATGGAGCTCGCCCCCAGTCGCCGCGCGGTTCCCCAGACAAGTGCCGTCGTCAGGGCGTGAAGGACGACGTTGATGGCGTGGGCCCATGTCGGATTCGGTGACAGAGCCCATCCCCATCGAAAAGACACCAGCGCCAAGGGCCTATACATCCAGCCCTGGCTGCCAACCGACGCCCCCGAAGAATAGTGCTCGGTAAAGATCTGCCAAAAAGGGGTTTCTCCCCTCACCACTGGGTTCCCGGACAACAGAGTAAGATCGTCCCACACGTAAGCGAATCCGATTGTCCGCGCGTAGGTCGCCACTGCCAGGCCCATCACCAGAGCCAACCAAGCGATCCGTGGGAGCATGGGGCTTTCGACGGGTGTTTTTCCGCGTCGGACAACCCTCCCTCCGTGCGCCGCCACGCCAGCCAGCGGCCACCCCGGGGTCAGCGAGGCGGATCCAGATGCCGGCGGGGTGCCAGCGGAGGGTCCTCGAAGGTCCGTGGTGAGCACAAAGCGCAGTCTACCCCAGCGCGTTCCCGTCGAGGTCAGTTCACCCAGTCTCCTGCGTCCCGGACCTCTGTCAGCCTGCCCGCCTGCGTTCATCGCGGCTCTGCTTCCCCCTGCTGACCGGGATTAGCTTTGGTCCAGTCGCAGCGATAGACCTTCATCAGGGAACGCACCGGTTCGACCGTCAGGCCGGTGATCAAGATTGCGGCCACAGCTCTCTGCCGCGACAGTCCCCTGCTTTCCGGCCCCAAGTTCGCGCATCTGATCCCCCTCGCTCGGGCTGGGCTTCTTCATCCATCTGACCGGCGGCACTAGCACTGGCCCTGCGTTCGCGCTAAGCGCAGCACTGCCGCGAAGAAGCCGTCGCTGCCGTGGCGATGGGGGTACACCTTCAAGTAGGTCCCGTCGCCCAAGCACAGGGCGCGCTCTTTGCCCCAGATCTCCTTGAGCGGCATGAGCACGAAGTCTGGCCTCTCGGCCAAAAATCGCTCGACCACCGATTCGTTCTCCTGCCGAAGAACCGTGCAGGTGGCGTAGACCAACCGACCGCCGGGCGCCACCAGCGGCGCGTAGGTCACCATGAGAGAAAGCTGCTGCGCCGGAAACCCGTCGACGGTCTTGGGTGTGAGCCGCCAGCGCGCCTCGGGATTGCGGCGCAAGGTGCCCAAGCCCGAGCAGGGCGCGTCCACCAGAACGCGATCCCATGCACCCAGCTTCGCCTCCTCCGGCAGCTTCACCCCGCGCACCTCGCGCGCGGCCACGTTCGTCAAACCCGCGCGCCGGCTGCGACGGCGCAGTTCTTCCAGTTTCTTGCCGTTTGAATCGAGCGCCAAGATGCGCCCCTGTCCGTCGAGCAACGCCGCCATGGCCAGGGTCTTTCCGCCCGCGCCGGCACAGGCGTCCACCACGCGGCCGCGTGGCGGCGGCGCCACGGCTTCGGCCACGAGCTGACTCCCCTCGTCCATCACCTCGAAAAGTCCGTCGCGAAATGCGGACAGTCCGAAGGCATTGACCCGTGTCTCGAAGAGCAGGCCGCTGGGCGATAGCTCGGTCGGCCGGGCCACCACGCCCTCCTCGGCCAGACGCATGACCAACTCCTCGCGCGAGGCCTTGACCCCGTTGCTGCGCACGATGAGGGGAGCCCGGCTATTCATGGCCGCGGCCAATCCAAGAGCATCAGCCTCGCCCAGATCGGTCACCAGGCGGTCCATCATCCAGGTCGGATACGACAGCCGCAAGGCCTCGCGGTCGACGCCCGCACTCCCGCCCAGACCGGCATCGTCCGCGGTGACCATCGCCAGATCGACATCCCGACGCAGAATCCTCCGCACGTCGGTCTGTGCCGCTTCCACCGGCAAGCCGTTGCGCAGTTCATAGACGATGAGCTTCAGTTCTTGCCGGCCAGTCGGCGAAAGCGGCTCAGGCACGCCGCGCCCCTGCGCCGCGGCCAGCAACTCGTCGACCACCGCCTCCAGCCGTCGCTCCCAGCGTACCAGCCCGTACACCGTCTCGGAGATCAGCCTGCGATCGCCGCTGCCTAGCTGCCGGTTGGCGCGAAATGCGCCCGCGATGATGTCGGTCAGAAAGCCCCACTCCGCGCGCGCCTCAGCCGCAATCTCCAGGGCCAAGGCACGCGCTTGCCCGCCCAGCCGGCGGGCCGAGCCCCCTGCACCCGCGGACTCGTTCTTGGCATTCATCTTGTCAATCACAGCGCCTAGTCGCGTGGGGAGCCGGCCGGCCCTTCGGGACGGACAGCCCCCCCNNCCCTTTCAGGGTTCCCATTTCAGTAGCTCAGTCCAAATCCATAGGGAAAAAGCGGCGAGTAGCTGGCGTCGCCCTGATTGATCGGGATCTGCGCCATCGAGCGCGGCCAGGAATGGGACAGCTTGCCGGTCGGCTTGTAGTCACCGAACAGCACATCGGCCACGCCGTCACCCTCGCTGCCGGGCAGCCAGACCACCAGCACGGCCTGCACGTCGGCGATCACCGGCTCGATGGGCAAGGGCCGGCCGGTGACCAGAACAACCACCACCTTCTTGCCCGAAGCCTTCGCGGCCGTGATCAGGCTGATGTCATCTCGGGCAAGGCCCAGCTCCTTGCGGTCGCCGGTGCCCTCGGCGTAGGGCTCTTCCCCGACCACCACCACTATTGCGTCGGCCGCATCCGCGCCCCTCACGCCGGGCGCGAAGCCTACTGTGCCTCCCGAGGCGGCCTTCTCGATGGCCCGCAAGATCGTGGTGCCGGGGGTGACGTTGCCACGCCTACCCGCCCAACCCACGGTCCAGCCGCCGCACTGGATGCCCATGTCGTCCGCCTTGCTGCCCACCACCAGAATGTGGCCGTTCTTCGGCAGGGGCAGCACAGCGTCCTGATTCTTGAGCAGGACCGCGCTTTGCCGAACTGCCTCGCGCGCCAACGCCCGGTGTTCGGGCGAGCCCAGTTGGCCGGCAAACGCAGGATCCGGGAAAGGATGCTCCCACAGTTTGAAGCGCGCCTTCTGCTTCAAGATTCGACGGACGGCATCGTCGATGCGCGCCATGGAAACCCGGCCCTTCTTGACCAGGTGGCGCAGGCTGGAGACGAACCATTGATAGGTAAGCGGCACCATGGCCATATCGACGCCGGCATTGATGGCTGCCTCGATCTTGGAATCGCTCGAACCAGGGAGAGTGTCGATGGCTTCCCAGTCGCTGACCACGAAGCCCTCGAAGCCAAGCTCGCCCTTGAGCACGTCGGTGATGAGATGCTTGTTGGCGTGCATGGGGGCGCCGTTCCAGCGAGAATAGGACACCATGATCGAGCCGACGCCCGCCTTGACCGCCGCGGCGTAGCCAGGCAGATGAATGGTGCGCAGCTCTGGTTCGGAACAGATGGTGTCACCCTGGTCCTTGCCCCCGGCTGTGCCGCCGTCGCCGAGAAAGTGTTTGGCGCAAGCGAGCACGCCTTCGGGCTGGCCTGGCTCGCCTTGCAGACCTTTGACCATCGCAGCGGCCATCATCTCGGCCAGCTCAGGCGTCTCACCAAAGCCCTCGTAGGTGCGACCCCAGCGCTCGTCGCGAGGCACGGCAATGCAGGGAGCGAAGGTCCAAGGAATGCCAGTCGCCAACATCTCGAAGGCTGCGGCTCGTCCGACCTTCTCGGCCAGCTCAGGGTTGCGCGTGCAGCCCATGCCGATGTTGTGCGGAAACATGGTGGCGCCCCTCACCAGGGCGTTGCCGTGGACCGCATCCGTGCCCCAGAGAATGGGAATACCCAGGCGCGTGCTCAAGGCTCGGGTCTGAATGGAGGTGACCAGCTTGACCCAGTTCTGGGGCGTGTTGGGCTCAGGCAGCGACGACGCGCCGTTGAGCACCGATCCGACGTACAGCTTGCGCACGTCGTCGGTGTTCTTGGCCAGCTTCCAGTCGATCTGGGTCATCTGCCCGATCTTTTCTTCGAGCGTCATCCTGCCGAGCAGTTCCTCGATGTCGGGGGTCGGGACACTGGCACGGCTCGCAGCAAGCTGGCCCGCGGATTGTCCCGGCTGCACGCCGACGCAGCCAAGCACCGCGAAAAGCGCGACCAGGAACGCGCGCGGAGCGCCGGAGCAGAGAATTGGCGAACGACAAAACATCATCGCGAGACAGTACACCGGTCGGGGCACAAGCGGGAAGGTGAAGGGGCGATCACCCTGCTCACCTTCGACATCCGGCAAGCCCAGGCCGCGCGTTCCGTGGGTCTGACCGTGGTGGGTGTGTAGAAAACTACTTTCGACCCACAATCTCAAGATCAGGGCGCAAGCCCAAAGCCGCCCCGTAGCGGAGCAGCCCGTCCATCTCGGCCGTGCCCGGGTCCACGGACGCACGCAGGGGAGATCGCAAGAGTGCATGCTCCAGCAGTCGCTCCGGTCCATGGCCGTCGCGCCGCCAGCGATTGATGCCGCCATCGAGAAAAGGCGACACCACCGCCAACCCAGCGAGCACGATCGCCGCAACCATGCGCGCGCGTCCCAGGCGGGCTGCCACCTCTGCGGCGCCTGCGCTCATGGGGAGTGCGGCGGCCATCAGGGCCGCAGGCAAGCCCGCGCGGGTGGACTCCAGATGCAGCCCGTTTTGCGCAGGCGGATGGCCGAGCAGGAGTGCCGTGACCAAGGTGAACCCGAACCAGAACGCAACCAGTGGCGCCCTTCTGAGCAGGACCAACGTACCCACCCCAGCCAGCAACAACCCCACCACACCCAATTCGTCGCACAGCTCGGCCGCGGTCCTGACCAGTGCGACGTGATCATGTATCCCGGCAGGCCAAAGGGCGCCGAGCAGATGCCCTAGGTTCACCGAGTTTCCCGAGGCTGCCACGCTGGCCAGCACCGACCCGCCGAGTGCCGCGACGAAGAGCAAGGGGGCCCAAAGTGGCCAGCGCTCACCCCGGCGCAGTTCCCACAGCCATAGCCCAAAGATCAGTGGCCACAGCAGCGGACCTGCCACCGAATCCACCCCGGCGGCCAGGCCTGACAGGCCGGCCAAGGCGAAGCCGTGCCTCGCACTGCCCGCCGAGCGCAGAAGAGGCAGCGCGGCCAACCAAGCCCCGGCCAAGAGCGCGAGCGTTGCCGACGCCGCGCCCGCCGAAGTCGCTGTCTGAAACATTGCCAAAGATAGGCCGCCGGCCAGCGCCGTTCCTGCGGCCAGCCACGGCTCGTACAGGAAATCTTGCGAGCCCTGACGGGCGTGCGGTGGCGGGCGCAATGCGATCAGGAGATCCACACACAGCCGGCCCAGCAGCGTAGTCGCCAGCGCGGCCAACAACCCTGCCGCCAGATTGGCACGAGTCGCGACATCGCCCAGGGGCAAATAGACGGCAAGGCGCACGACCAAGAGAGCCAACGGCGTGCCCGGATCCTGTGAAATGGGATCGAGTGCTGCGGCCACTCTGGCCGCCGCTGCAACCCGATCCAGCCCCAATGGCGTGCCCGCGACATAGACCACCAGCGACCCAACAAATAGGGCTGGGTCCAGGGTTGGCCAGGTTCGTCTCGCCATTGGTCGATCCAACGCGAAAGTGAGCGCTCTGTCGAGAACCTCTTCGTGCGGTCCCGCTGACTTGACGTCCGGGGCTTGGCCGTCTATGCCCGAGAGGATGCACATCATTCGAGGCCGGCAGCGCATCACGTCCAAGCTAGGGCGTCCGCTACGTGCGCCTGCGGTCGCCCTCGGGAACTTCGATGGTGTGCACCGCGGCCACCAGGCTTTGCTAGCCACCGCCAGCCGCCTCGCTCACGCGGCAGGTGGTGAGGCCGTGGTCCTGACCTTCGATCCCCACCCGGCGCGGTTCCTTGCGCCCGCGCTGGCTCCGCCCATGCTGGTGACGCTGGAGCGTCGGCTGGAACTGCTTGCCGAAGCAGGCGCAGATGCGGTCGTGGTCGAGCCATTCACCACCGAGTTTGCGGCACTGCCCGCCGATCGCTTCATCGCCGAAGTGCTGCGCGGGGATCTCGACGCCCGCCACGTGGTGGTGGGCTGGGATTTCACTTTCGGGGCCGGCCGGCAAGGCAACGCGACCATGCTCGCAAGCGAAGGCGCGCGCCTGTCCATGGGGGTCAGCATCGTGCCGCCGGTCATGGTCGCGGGGCTTCTCTGCTCGTCGACCAAGATTCGCGAATTCGTGCTCGAGGGCCGGGTGGAAGGGGCGGCCATGCTCCTCGGCCACCCGTTCGAGCTTGCCGGCCGGGTGGTGCCCGGTGTGCAGCGCGGCCGCACTTTGGGCATCCCTACCGCCAACCTGGATGCAGAAGCCGACCTTCTGCCCAAGCCGGGTGTCTACGCCGCTTGGGCGTGTCGCGTGGACGGCGCCCCGCCGCAGCGTCTGCGCGCCGCTGTCAGCGTCGGCAGCAACCCCACCTTTGCCGCCGAGGGCCGCGGCGCCGTCCCGGCCGTGACCATCGAAGCCCACTTGTTGGACTTCGATGGCGACCTCTACGGCGCGCGCCTCCGCCTGGAATTTGCCGGTCGTATTCGGGAACAGCGGAGGTTTTCTTCAGCGGAGGAGCTGGTGGCCGAGATCAAGCGCGACATACTCCGAACCCGGGAGATCCTTGCATGAGCATGGAACACCTCTACGAGACTGAGACGATGGCCGAGTTGTGTGCACGCCAGGGCCGCCTGAGCGAGTCCATCGCCATCTTCCGCGAGCTGGCCGAAACCGCTGCCGACCCCGACACGCGTGCACGCGCCAAGGCCCGATTGAACACTTTGGAGGCGAGCTGGCAGCCCCTGCGTGTCGCCGAAGTCCCTCCCGCGGATCTGGCCTTGCCACCCGTTCCCGGGATTTCCCTGCTGGTGGGCGAAGACCAGGTGACCGTGGCCTGGGCCCTGCCGCCCGAGACCAGCTCGCCGGCCCTCGACGTTCTGGTCCTGCAGCGTACGCCCAGCGGCATCGATCCACAGAAGAAGCTATTGCCCCTTAGCGAAACCTCGGGCCGCATCGGGCTGCTTCTGCCCGGCGTGCATTCCGCTTTGGCGGCCGCGGGCACGATCCGCGAGGGCCACTTCGTGGCCATCGTCCGATCCGCCGGCTGAAACTACACCACGCCCTGGTCGATCATCGAATCGGCCACCTTTACGAAGCCGGCGATGTTTGCGCCCATGACGTAGTTGGTGGGCCGACCGTAGTCCTTGGCGGTCTTGTAGGCAGCCGAGTGGATGGCCTGCATGATGCCCTTCAGCTTCGCGTCGACCTCTTCGCGCGTCCACGACAGACGCATCGAGTTCTGGCTCATTTCGAGGCCCGAGGTGGCCACGCCCCCAGCGTTGGCAGCCTTGCCGGGACCGTACAGCACCTTGGCCTCGATGAACTTCTCCACTGCCTCGGGCGTCGACGGCATGTTCGAACCTTCCGTGATGACGTAGCAGCCGTTCTTTAGCAGCGCGTCGGCGTCCTTTCCCTCGATCTCGTTCTGCGTGGCCGAGGGGAAGGCCGCGTCGCACTTCACGACCCAGGGGCGCTTGCCGGCCACGAACTCGCAGCCGTACTTCTTGGCGTACTCCTGGATGCGGCCCCGGCGCACGTTCTTGAGCTCGAGCACGAAGGCGAGCTTGTCCGGCGTGACGCCCTTGGGGTCGTGGATGAACCCGTCCGAGTCCGACAAGGTGACCGGCACGGCGCCCAATTGGTTCAGCTTCTCAACGGTGTACTGGGCCACGTTGCCCGAACCCGACACGGTGCAGATCTTGCCCTTGAAGGTTTCTTTGCGCGTCTTGAGCATCTCTTCCGCGAAGTACACCGCGCCGTAGCCAGTGGCCTCGGGACGAATGAGCGAACCACCCCAGTTGAGCGCCTTGCCGGTGAGCACGCCGACAAACTCGTTCTTCAGGCGCTTGTACTGGCCAAACATGTAGCCGATCTCGCGACCACCCACCCCGATGTCACCAGCGGGCACGTCAGTGTCGGCGCCGATGTAGCGGAACAGCTCGGACATAAAGCTCTGCAAAAAGCACATCACCTCGTTGTCCGACTTGCCCTTGGGATCGAAATCGGAGCCACCCTTGCCGCTGCCCATGGGCAGCGTGGTGAGCGAATTCTTGAACACCTGCTCGAAGCCGAGGAACTTGAGAATCGACAGATTCACGCTCGGGTGCAGGCGCAGTCCCCCTTTGTAGGGGCCGATGGCGCTGTTGAATTCGATGCGATAGCCGCGATTGACCTGCACTTGACCGTTGTCGTCCAGCCATGGCACGCGGAACATGAGCTGGCGCTCCGGCTCCACGATCCGCTCAAGGATCTTGTTCTGCTCGTACTTCGGGTAGCGGTCCAGACACGGCTGCAACGACTCGAGCACCTCGGCTACGGCCTGGTGGAACTCCGGTTGCCCGGGGTCCTTCTTCTTCACCATGTCGATCACTCTCTGCGCGTAGGACATGTCGGTCTCAGGGAATGATCGACTTGCAGTTTACGTCGCACAAGCCGGTGCCATTCTCGCTGCCGTCGTCGCACTGCTCGCCGAAGCTGCCGTCCACATTGCCGTCCCCGCAATACGGCGGCATTCGGCATCCCGGGGCGCAGCCTGTCGCCATGCCGTAGGTCGACTGGTTGACCCCATCGTCGCACTCCTCGCCAAAGGCAGGGTCCACCTTGCTATCTCCGCAGTAGGGGCCGATCGCGCACTGGGTGGTGCATCCGCCGTAAATAGTGTCCGAGTTGCTGGGACCGTCGTCGCACTGCTCGTCGCCGTTGATGATCCCGTCGCCGCAGGTGGGGGTGCACACTGTGTGGGTCCAGCTGAACTGGCCGAGCGTCAACTTGTAGCTGGATTGCGTCACGTGCCGCTCGGCCTGGTAAACCACAATCTCGTAGATCTTGCCCACGGTCAGGCCGAACTGCGTTGCATGAGCGGCGTCCAGCACCACACCGTCCGAAATGGCTTTGTGAATGCCGCCTATATCGACGGCCAGCTGGCCGTTGACGAACACCCACACGTCGTCATCGCCTATGAAATTCAGCGATTCACCACCTTGATACTCGAACCAGTAGCGCACCTCACTGGTAAAGGAGAAGTTGTGTTTCTGACCGGCCCCGTCGAGACCGAGGTACGGAATCTCCGGCCCATCCGGGGGCGTGGCCCAGCCACGGTTGTCGAGCGGGAAAAAAGGTGGCGGGACTGGGAGGTTTGGATCCGTCCCCCCGTGGTTGTAAAGGAAGGTCCCGTCCGGCTGTCTCGCCAGGGTAATGGCATCGAGCACCATATTCGTGTACGGGGTGTCGTCGTGATACCAGGCATGGAAGTCCGTCGCGTTGGTGGTGTTCGACTTGGCCTTGTCAACGGCATCGTTGTAGACCGGCTTGCGATCCGGTCCGAGGGTGGGCATGACGATCCCCTTGCACGAACCCCCGATCACCGGGGGCTCGAAATTCGGGTGCGGGGGCGGCACGAGGGTCGCCGGTGCGATCGATCGAATCATGTCGCGGAAGATGATGGGGACTGTCAGATCGCCGGTGGCTCCTTCCACCACCTGTGTGCAGTTCCAGTTCGCCTCGAGCTTGCAATCCGCTGAACAGCCATCGCCGGATCGGATGTTGCCGTCGTCGCACTCTTCGTCGGGGAGCTTGAGCCCGTCACCACAGGGCGAGGTGCAACCATCGGTCCCGATGCACACCGGCTCGGACTTGCAGTCAGGTGAGCACCCGTCGCCGGGGATCAGGTTGCCGTCGTCACACGACTCGCTGCCCTCGCGCGTGCCATCGCCGCAGACTGTCAGGTGACAGGAATCACCCGCGGTGGAACAGGCGTAGCCAGGCTCGACCGTGCAGGCTGCGCTGCAGCCGTCCCCGGCAGTGGTGTTGCCATCGTCGCATTCCTCCGAGCCCACGAGGAGGCCATCTCCGCACTTGGGCTTGCAACGTACGCCGGGCCCGGGACAGACCCAACCCACCTCTACAGTCGAGCAATCGGCCGAGCAGCCGTCGTCGCTGACTGTGTTGCCGTCGTCACAGGCTTCGTTGCCGGAAATGCGACGGTCACCGCACACCACGGTTGAGTAGCAATCCTGGCCAAGCGGGCAGGCCCAGTCGGTCTCGACCCTGCAGGTGGCCGAGCAACCATCCCCCGACGTTGTGTTGCCATCGTCGCACTCCTCGCCAAAATCGCGCGTGCCGTTGCCGCAACAGGAGCCGGCCGCGGTCTTCACACAACCAGATTGCGAACCGTCCCCAACGCCGGCATCAGGCACCTTGGGAATGTAGCCGCCGGTACTAATGCCTGCGTCCGGGATTCCGCCAGTGCCGCCGGAACCTCCCAAGTAGCCGCCACCCGCACCGCCCTCCCCAACGTTGACTGCATCCTGAGGACCGCAGGCGCCCAAGCCAAGGCCCAGGACTATCGCCACGCTTGCCAGGCCCGCAAGGATGTCATTCATCAGCGATGAGATGGAAGCTTTGGCATTGTGACCGACATAGTTGGCTCGCATGGCTAGTACTCCTCGTGCCCGTTCTGCATACCCGGCGTTCCTACTGCAACTTTTTCAGAAGCAGCCTTCGCCTGGATAGGGCGCAGTCCAGGTTCTCGTGAGGCTGGAGACAGCCGTCCAAGACAGGACAGATTCGGACGCATAGCGTCTCCACTCACGCACACCATAGTCGGACTATTGTAGATCGTCACATGCCAGATGGGTTGGATTCAGTCATGCCGGCCGTTCGTGCTAGGTCATTGGATAGCTCGACCCGCAACGTCACGTGTATACTGATCAGGCCTCTGCATGAGTCAGACCTCCACATCCTGCGCTCCTGAGATCGCCGCGTCCGCCGCGAAGAATGAACGGCATCGCCTGGCCTCCCTGGGCGCTGGGGTTCGACTGCTGGCAGCCTTTGTCTTCTTGGGCCTGGGCGTGCTTGGTTGGGGCCTGTCCCGTCAATCGACTTGGCGCTACCAGCTTGCGGCGCTGACGGTTTACACGGCGGTGGCTGCGATTCTCTTCGCCATTCGCCACCGCAACTTGCTGGCCCGCATTGCCTTGTTTCCGGTCGCGCTGGATCTGGCCGTGGCCTATGTCACCCTGCACGAGACGATCGCCAGCTACGGAGAGGCCGGCCAGATCCTGGCCGGCCTGGGCCTAGGAGTATTCGTCCTCATCGTGGCGTTCGACGGGCTTTCTCTGCAGAGGCGCTTCATCATCATCGCCACCATCGTCGCGATGGCCGAAGAGACCCTACTGCTGCAGCAGGCCGGGGTTTGGCCTCCGCACATGCTGCTCGCCTGCGGCGTGCTCGGGCTGGCCGCCGGAGTCGGCGTCATGGTTTTCGAACGAACCAACCGGCTGGTCCTCGAGGCGGCCGGGATTGAGGCGGCCCGGCATCAGCTCGCAGACACTCGCGCCCAATATGATCAGCTTGCGCGCCTGCAGCGGGACAAGGACAGCCTGGTCCAGCTTATCGTGCATGACATGCGGGGCCCGCTCAGCGCGGCCATCCTGTCGCTCGAGTTCCTTTCGCGAGAGCTCAAGCGCCAGGGGGCCACACGGGACATGTTGGAGGCCAGCGACGACGCCCTCACCTCGTCGAGCAACGTGGCCAATATGATCGCGCAGATCTTGGACACGACCAAGCTGGAAGAGGGGCGCATCACCCTCAACCTTGTGCCGGTTTCGGCGCGGGAGATGCTCGCTCTCGCGCGCCAGCAGGCGCTTTCGCGTGCCCAAGACAAGTCCGTCAGCATCGAGGTGGACGCGCCTGACACACTGTTCATGGTGGCTGACCGGCGCCTCTTCCCGCGTCTTCTCGACAACCTGGTGTCCAATGCCCTCCGTTACACCTCTACCGGAGGACGCATCCTGTTGGTAGCGGCAACGAGTGGGGGCGAGGTCGTCATTTCGGTTCATAACACGGGCCAAGCTATCCCCGTGGGCGATCGAGAAAGAATCTTCGCGAAGTTCCAACAAGGCGAGACAGAGACCCAGCGCTTGTTCGGCTGGGGTCTGGGCCTGTATTTCTGCCGTCTGGTTGCCGAGACCCATAGCGGCCGCATTAGCGTCGAGGACGTAGTCGGTTGGCCCACTTCGTTCGTCATTCGCCTGCCCCTACCGGCGATGACGCAATCCCCGGAGTAACTCCAACCCTGCACCGTTTTGCACCACCCAGCATCGAAGCAGCGGTAGACTATGTGCTCAGAGCTTTCCCTTCAACCCGCACAAAGGAAATGCGCATGAAACCACTTCCGCTGTTGGCCGTGAGTTTCTTGGTTCTGTCGCCAGCCCTGGCCCTGGCCAGCACCTGGGACGTCGACCCCGCCCACACCACCGTGGAATTCAGTGTACGCCACATGATGGTCACCACCGTCAAGGGTCAGTTTCAGAAGGTCAAGGGCACGGTGGAACTCGATGAAAAGGAGCCAAGCAAGTCCACCGTGGAGGTGAGCATCGACACCGCTTCCATCGACACGCGCGAGGCCAAGCGGGATGCCCATTTGAAGTCTCCCGACTTCTTCGACGCAGCCAAGTTCCCCGCGCTCACCTTCAAATCGACCAAGATCGAGAAGGCGGGCAAGGGCAAGTTCAAGGTCACCGGGGATCTCACCATGCATGGCATAGCCAAGCCAGTGGTGCTCACGGTCGAGGGACCGTCGGCCTCCATCAAAGATCCGTTTGGCAGAACCGTCAGGGGCGTGATGGCGACGGGAAAGCTTGACCGCAAGGACTGGGGCATGACGTGGAACAAGGCGCTCGATTCGGGCGGATTCGTGGTCAGCGACGAAGTCAAGCTCGATATCAACGCCGAGCTTGCTGAAAGACCCGCTGTGCCGGCCGCAGAGACGCCTGCGGCCGCCGGCGCCAAGGCACCACCCGCAGCGCCAGCCAAGCCAGCGTCGCCGCCTGCCACGCCCGCCAAGCCCGGCAAGTAGGTTGGGTCCCGCGATTAGCACCCGGCCACGACCACGGCCACGTCTACCGCCACGATCTTCCACGGCTATCGCGAGATTGTGGCATGCGTACCGGGCCAGCGCCCGCAGGGAAGATCTCGTATGCTTGCAACGCACGCAAAGTCTCACGTGTATCCATCGTGCGCGAGCCAACCACACCTATCGTTGTCGTGAATGCGCGCGGTCGCGCCCGCATCGTGTCCGGGCACCCCTGGGTCTTTCGGCAGGACGTGCTCTCCGGGCCGCCAACCGATGCGCGTACCGGCGGGCCAGCGCTGGTGGCGGTGCTCGACGAACGGCGGCGGCCTCTCGCCAGCGCGACCTGGGCCACCCTGTCCCCGGTTGCCTTGCGCATCCTGCAGCGGCGAAGCGAAGACGCTCCCCTGCCTGAGCTGATGGCTCTGGTGGCCGAGCGCTTGCAGGCCGCGCTCGCCTGGCGCCAGCAGCTCGCCTTGGATCGCGATGCCTGGCGCGCAGTTCACGCTGAAGCCGATGGCTTGCCCGGTCTCTTCGTCGACCGCTATGCCGATGCCGCGGTCATGCAGACCACATCCGTGGCCATGGACGCGGCTCGGCCGGCGCTGGCCAGCCTGTTGCAGAAACTCCTCGGCGTGCGCGTGGTGGTGGCGCGCGACGATGGATCGGCGCGCGACTTCGAGGGCCTGCCGCGCGTGCGCGAGATCGCCGCTGGCGAAGGCACGACCGAGGTGGTCTACCGGTTGGGCGAAAACCGCCTGCAGGCCGACCTGCTCGCCGACAGCAAGACCGGCGGTTTTCTCGACCAGGCCGACAACCACGCCGTGGTGGCTGCGCTGGCGCCAGCCGGGGCTCGCTGCCTGGATGCCTTTACCTATCACGGAGGCTTTGCCCTGGCCCTGGCGCGACGGCAGGGCTCGGTGCTGGCCAACGATGAGGATGCCCAGGCCGTGGCGCGCGCCCAGGCCAACGCGTCCCGCAACCACCTGCCCAACCTGGAGGTACGCCAGGCCAACGCCTTCGAGCTTCTACGCACCCTGGAAGCAGACAGGCAAAGCTTCGACGTCGTGGTGTTGGACCCGCCGGCGTTTGCCAAACGCAAGGCCGGCGACCATGCCGCTCTTCGGGGCTACCAGGAGATCATCCTGCGCGGCCTGCGCCTGACCAAGCCGGGCGGTCTGGTCGTGGCCTGCTCCTGCTCAGGCCGCGTGTCACGCGCGCAGTTTGACGAGCTGGTGGCGGCCGCCGCGGCCCAGAGCGGCCGGTCAATACAGATTCTCGAACGTCGCGGCGCCGGCCGCGATCACCCGGAGCTGGCCCTCGTCCCGGAGACAGGGCATCTCAAGTGTTGGATCCTTCGTGTGCTGTGCTAAGCATCTGCAATGACCTTCGTGACCGCGTTCGTGACCGTGTTGCTGGCCGAGCTGGGCGACAAGACCCAGCTTGCGACCCTGGCCCTGGCGGCCGGTGGCCATGCTCGATGGCTGGTGTTCCTGGGCGCGGCGCTGGCCTTGGTCACATCTTCCGCATTGGCCGTGCTGGTGGGCAGTGCTCTCGGGCAAGTCGTGCCCACGCTCTGGCTTCGCCGCAGCGCCGGGGTGCTGATGATTGCGCTGGGCGCCCTCTACGTGATCAGGCCAGGCTAGTCGCGTGGGGAGCCCGCCGGCTCCGCCGGCGGCGTACCATCGCGGGNNAGCGAGCGGGGAGGTGGTGGCGGGTGGGGAGCCGAAGGGCGGAGCGAACCCTTTGAGGGTTCCCATGTAAATGTTAGAAAAACACTCGCAAGCCCAGGCGGCCCGAGATGGGAGCCTGGTAGGAGGTCGGCATGAGGAAGTTGGGATTCGCGTGTACTGCGCCGGTGGCGGTGAGATTGTTCAGGTCAGCCTTGGTTTCGCCTGGGATCGGCGTAACAAAGTCTGCCGTGTATTCTTGATCCTGGGTCAACACCGTGCGCTGGTTGAACAGGTTGAAGATGTCCAGAAAAGCCTCGGCAGACAACTTGCCGGACAGGCTGCTCCGGTACCCGAGGTGCAAATCAAAGCGCGTGACGAAAGGTGTGCGGCCCATGGACCCGCGCGGGAGGATGAAGGCGTCATTGTCTTCCGGGCTCTGGAAACTCCCAAGGGCGCTGAGCGGCTGGCCCGAACGGCCGACGAACCCCAAACCCGTGGTCAGGCTCGAAGCGGCGAATGGGAAGGTGTAGTAGCCGTCGAGACGGATTAGATGCGGGCGATCGTTGGGCAAGGGCCCGCTGCGGTTCACCATGATCCCTGGCTTGTCGTATTGCGTACTCAGGTTGGGATCGCGCTGGTCGTTGTCTGCGTCGTAGAGGCCCACGTAGTTGCCACGCAGCCGCGACAAGGTGTACGAGCCGGCAAAGAACCAGCGGCGCGCAAAGCGCTTGTTCGCCGTGAACTGCACCGCCTGGTAGGTCCGCGTGGCGCCCACAGGGTTACCCAGAAAAGTAGGCCCGTTGTTGCCGCTGGGATCGCAAGGATCGGACATGTCCTCGATAGCACGGCCGAGCCAGCGGTCGATGAACGTCACCCCAGCCACCAAATCGTGCAGTACTTCGTATTGCCCGCCCACCACGATCTCGTCGTTGTAGCTGCCCTTGAGCCCCTTCTCCACCGTGAGCATCTCGCCGCTTTGGGGCCCCACAACCTGGGCGTCGGCGAGCGAGGTGCTTGACCCCGTGCTCAGCACGGTACCCAGGCCGCCAAATCCGCGATCGGTCAAGGTCATCGGAATGGATTCATAGTAGCGGCCGTAGTGGGCAAAGATCTTGGATCGGCCTTCCTTGGTGGGGTCGAAGATCACGCCCACCCGCGGCGCAATGTTGTCGTAGATGGAGAGCGCAGTGTGGCCAAGGTAGTCCTGCAAGGTCTGGGTCTCCCAACGCACGCCGAGGTTGAAGGTCAAGTTCGAGACCGGCGAGTAGCTCTCCTGCAGAAACAGGGCCGTGTTGTATTGCTTGGTCGTCGCCTGGATCGCGTCCTGGTAGTAGCCACCCGCGGAAGGCGAACTCAACAGCCTTGACATCTGCTCTTGGCTCAACTGCGAAAGGTGCGTTCCCTCCGGAAGCCGAAACAGCGACAAGAGATAGGTGGTGTCGCCGGGATACATCCACACCGACGCACGCCCGCCGTCCGGCCCGGAGTTCCAGACCTTGTCCCCATATTGGATGTACTCGCCATCGAAGCCGGACTTGAGCTCGTGCAAGCCGCCGGCATGAAAGATGTTGGTGCTCTTCAACTGTCCGGCCAGGCGAAAGGCATCGATGTCGCGCATGCTGCCATAACCGCCCGACTGATAGTTCTGCACCGGGCAGGGCTGGAACCCCGTGGCGCTGACTGCGCACTGAACGGCGACGTTGGGATTGAAATTCGTCAGCGAGGGTGAGTTGGCCCAGTTGACGTCATTCAACTGCTCCGCATCCTGGAAAGGCGAGCGACGATCGTACTGTTCGATGTGCATGCCCAGGGTCGCGTCCAAGCGCCAACGCCGCTGAAAGAAGGCGGCTGTCCAGCGCGCGGTTATGTCATTGGTGCGCGTCTTCTCGTTGGTCATGCCGGCCAGGTAGTCCATGTTGGCCCCGCGCATGTACTCCTGCTGCGAGTAGATCCCATACAGGCCCAGACTTAGCGTCTGCTCGGACGCCAGCTTCCAGGTCAGCTTGCCGGCGTAGTGTTGGTTGGTGGTCTCGCCCGCGTAGCTGCGGCGATATAGGGGAACGGTCATCGGGGTGCCGTCGGGATTGTTGGCCTGGCTCCCCAGACCCGTGTTTGGATCGACCTGCTCGACAAACTTGTCCGCATATTGCTCCAGGTGGTTGCGGATGATCTCGGGCGAGTAGCCCAACCAGATGAACAGCTTGTTCTTGATGATGGGCCCCCCCACTTCTACCCCGATGTTGGTGGTGTAGTCGGGTTCGGTCACGCCGGTCAGCGAGGTGGAGCGGCTGACAATGCGTTGCTGGCTACCCGAAAATGCCCCGGGCGCCAGGTAGGAAAATGCACTGCCATGCCACTCGTTGGTTCCTGACTTGGTGGCCATGCTGACCACGCCGCCCATGGCGCGACCGTATTCGGCGCCGTAGCCCGCACTCACCACCTCGACTTCTTCGAGAAAAGGAACCAGCGGGTTGATTCCCAATGCTCCGTCCCTGAGCGCGGTGACGTTGAGGCCATCGAGATAGTACACATTTTCCAGGCCGGTTCCGCCCGACAAAGACAGCCCTACCGGATCCGACCAAGCGCCGGGCGCCTTTTCCATCAGGCCGCTCAGGCTCAGGCTATTGGGTACGTTCGCGGAAAAATCGCGAGTCAGCGTGGTACCCACGCGGGTCGAGCCGACGTCAATGGCCGGCGCCCGCTGCGTGACCGCGATGGTTTGTACGGCCTCGCGCGCCGACGGCAGGCGGGAATTTACCCTGACGGTCTGGTCCATCAACACCGTGGCGGAGTGCTCGATGGCCACGGCGCCGCGGAAAAAGCGAACCAGATAGTCTCCGACAGGCAGGCCGCGCAGCTCATACTGTCCCTCGGCGTCGGTGAGCACCGCCTGGTCGCCCTGCGGCCCCGAAGCCACCACGGTCACACCGTCGAGAGGCTGGTGCGTGTCCCGGTCAACCACGCGGCCGAAGATCGTGCCGCTGGTGGGACTGGCCACGGCTGAGATGGGAAAGGCCAGCAGGGCGGCGACCGCGGCGGGCATCCATCTCCAGGCGTAGCTTCTGTTTGCAGTCATGCGGCTTCCTCAGTCTGGGGATATTGCTCAGTGTGCCAAAGAGACTTCGGCAGAATGGGATCAATTCCTAACCCCTATCGAAGCCGGTGCAAAGGGAAGGGATTCGCCGGCACCCACCATCCCAGTTTCTCCGCCGATTCTTCTGGCGGAAAACAGGCCCTAGCTCAATGCCTTACGCGTCGCAGCCCGGCGCTGCGCAAGCATTTCGCGCACCTTGGGCGGCAGGAAGATTCGTTCCGTGTCCATGGTGGCGAGAGCCTCACCCAAGATCGACACTCGCTCCGAAACTGCGGTCTTCCTGTCGATGATGATGAACCACTCGCCCTTGACCTTGCACAGACCGCCCCCTCCAGTCGGCCCAGCAGCAGCAAGCGTCTCGTATCGCACCTTTACGCCGAGCTGGCTGGCTGCAGTTTCTAGGGCCTCGGCGAGCTGTTCTGGCTTCATGGGGTCGGCTTCTCTTCCTCAAGGTTGTGTGACAGGGGATGACTAACCGGCAGGGTTACCACGAAGGTTGTACCGCTGCCGAGCTTGGACTGGAAGGTGATCTGCCCGCCGTGGGCGTAGACTATGTTGCGCACCACCGACAGTCCCAACCCGGTCCCGCTGCCAGCCGGCTTGGTGGTGAAGAACGGGTCAAATATGCTGGCCCGGTGCTCCTCGCGAATGCCGCCGCCCGTGTCGGTCACCGCCAAGCCGACCGAGGCCTCTCCCTCGTGGAAGGTTCGAACTCGGACGACGCCGCCCTTTTCTCCCAAGGCTTGCGCCGCGTTGGTCACCAGGTTGGTCACCACCTGCATCACTTGGTCGCGCACGGCGCGCACCGGCGGCAGGTTGGGCGCCAAGTCTCGGTCCAGGGTGGCCTTGGCTTCCACGAAGATGTGTTCGCAAAAGGATAGGGCGTGCTCGACGACCTCGTTGAAATCCAGCCGTTCGATCTCGACGCGCGAGGGTCGAGCGTAGCCAACCAAGTCGTGGGTGAAACGCCGGATGCGTTCGACCCCGTCCCGGACGCGCTTGAGCCGTTCCAGATCGACGGGCTCGATCTGGTTGGGGACGAGTCCCTGCGTGGCCATGCTGGCTTTGTGCAAAACCGCCTCGACGCACGCCTGAATGGAGGTGAGCGGGTTGTTGATCTCATGCGCCACGCCAGCAGCGATCTGCCCCACCGTGGCGAGCTTTTCTGCATGGATCACCTGGTTCTGCAGAACGCGCAAGGCGGTGATGTCCTGGCCAACCGCCAGCAGGGCGGAAGGCCGGCCGCCCTCGGCCCGCACGCTGGCCACATTGAAAGCCGCGCGCGCGACCGTCCCGCTGACCGACGGCAGTCGCACCTCACAGTTGGACAAGTCTCCGCCGGCTGCTACCTGTTTCATGATCTGAGCCAACTCCGGCATCCCCGCGTCGGAGAGCCACAGGAGTAGCTCACGGCCCACCACCGTCTCGCTAGGAAAACCCGTCAGTCTGGCCATGGCGCGGTTCCACACCATCACGCGGCCGGCGAGGTCGGTGGCGATGACCAGCACATTGGCTTGATCCACGATCTGTTCGAGGTAGTCGCGCAGGCCGGCGGCCGGGCGCGACTGCCCTGACCCGGCCGGCGGACGCCCCGGCTTTTTCGCCGCCGGCTTGCGTGGCTTGGGAGAACTGGCCATCAGCCCCGCTTCCTCTCCCTCGACGGGAGCAGGTGCGACGCCGCGGCGGCCGCTTCGGCCAAGACCGTGCGGACAGGTACGCCTGCCTGCTTCGCGAGGCGCCGGCAGTCGTCGAATTCCGGCGCAGCACCGAGCACGCGGGCGCCGTCGGCAGCCAGCTTGACCGACACGATCCCAAACCGGGTTTTCACCCTGGCCAGCGAGCGCGACAGCACGGCCCGTTCCATGCGCGCTCGCCGCACGCCCAAAGTCGTCGAATTGGCAAAGAAGGCCTGCTCGACGGCACCCGCACATTCCGGCGGCGCCAGCGCCGATACCTGCCAAGCCGGCCGTCCCTTCTTCATCAGAATAGACGTGGTCCACACATCGACCGCCCCTGCGGCAAATAGCGCCACCATCAGGGGCTCGATCAATTGGGGACTCATATCGTCCAGGTTGGCCTCCAGCAAAACGACCTCGGGGGCGGAGGCGGGCAAGGAACGACCCAGCGCCTCACCCAAAAGGACGCGCAGGACATTGGCACGGTCAGCAACCTCGCGCGTGCCAGCGCCAAAACCTTGAGCGGCGATGCGCAAGGGCGGCGGCGGACCAAACTTGTCGACCAGGGCAGCCAGAATGGCGGCGCCGGTAGGCGTAGTGAGTTCGCCCTCGCCCTCAAGCAGCGCAGGAACTCCGTGCAGGATCGCGGCCGTGGCCGGAGCCGGAACCGGCATCAGTCCATGCGCGGTGTGCACCTGGCCCGAGCCGAGCACGGGCGGCGTCGATGACACCGATGAAGGCTGCAGCCAGGCGATGGCGGCTGCCGCACCCACCACATCGGCAATGGAATCCCACGCCCCAACCTCATGAAATGTCACACGGTCGAGCGCAACCCCGTGCAGCGCCGCCTCGGCCTGTGCGACGCGCGCGAAGATGTCGCCGGCCAGCCGTTTCGTCTCCGCGTCCAGGCGCGCCCGTTGCAGCAGACGGCGAATCTGGGCGTAATCCCGGTGCTCGTAGCGATGCCCATGATGGTGATCGTGATGCGAATGAGGGGCGTGCACCACGAATCCCTGGCCGGCAAAGGCCCCACGCCGCCGCTTTTCGAAGCCCACCTTCAATCCGCGCACGCCCATCCGTGCGATGGCGTCGCTGACCACCTTGGCGGGGACACCAGCATCCACCAAGGCCGCCACCGCCATGTCGCCCGCGATGCCGGACGACGGGTCGAAATGCACATGTAATCCGCGCAGATTCATGTCTGGCGTACCCGATTGAGCATGGAGGCGAGCCGCCCGCCGCCGAAGCCGTTATCAATGTTGACCACGGCCACGCCCGTGGCGCAGGAGTTGAGCATGGTGAGCAGCGCGGCCACGCCCCCGAACGAGGCCCCATAGCCGACGCTGGTGGGCACCGCGATCACCGGTCGCGAAAACAGACCGCCGACCACCGTAGGCAGGACCCCATCCATGCCCGCCACCACCACCAACACCTCCGCCCCCTCGATGCTTTCGCGATGGGCGAGCAGGCGGTGCAGCCCTGCCACGCCCACGTCGAAAATCCGCACCACCCGGTTGCCGTCCATCTCAGCCGTGACCGCGGCTTCCTCGGCCACCGGAATGTCAGAGGTTCCCGCCGACAGCACGCCCACCACGCCACGGCCGCGATCCGGCGCCGGCTGTGGCCCCAAGACCAGCATGCGGGGCACCTCGAGGTAGCGCACCGCCGGCAAGGCCGTCGCCACTTGGGCCGCCACCTCGGGCGCCACCCGGGTGGCCATCACCGGGACGCCGCCGCTGCCCAGCTCGCCGAGCAGGGTCGCGATCTGCGCAGCCGACTTGCCGGAGCCGAATACCACCTCGGGAAACCCGGTCCGCATGTGACGGTGGGTGTCGGCGTGGGCGAAGCCCAATGAACGGAAAGGCAGATCGCGCAGCTCGCGCAGGCCATCGTCGGGCGACGTCTTGCCGTCCCGAATGTCTTCCAGGAGCGCGCGCAGGCGTGAAGGGTCCACGGCCAGGAGATTACCATCTGACGCGCGGAATTCACCACTGCGTCTTGATGAGAGCGGTGACGGTGGCAGTGTCGGGTGCGGTGACAGGGGCGGTGGGGGTCTTTCCTGCTTCAGCGTGCAAGCCCGCCCCACCCCGATGCCTGCCCAACCCCACTGTCACGTGTGGTCCGCGGCCTGCTTGCGTTCGTTAATCTCGTAGATGACGCGCGTGCGGGCAGCCCGATCGTGCGGCGCCTGGCGATCGTGATCGAAAAGCGCGAACAGGAATCCGGCCAGCCATGGGATAGCCACCATCAGGTTGGGCACCAACAGCATGCGGAGAAGCGCCCCGGTACTGCGATCCCACAGGGGAACACTGGCCCCCGCGACGCGATCTTTTACCGACTCCAAGTCCACGGCCGCGCCCCACTGCAGGCCAATGATGGCCAGCGCCACCAGGGGCCCCCAAAACTCGACGGCGAAGCGCAACATCAAGTTGGGCGCGCGCACAGCGCGTGTCGTGCCCACGATACGCAGCCCCAGCAGGCGTTTGCCGACGGTCTTGCCCCACAGGCGGTGGGCGAGAACATAGTAGGCGGCAAAGAGCAGCAGCCCGATCAGCGCAGCCGCATGCTGGGACAGCCCCAGCGCGGCAGCCGCGATCTGACTGACCGGCGCGACCAGCATCACATCCACGGCCAGAGCAGCCGCACGCGGCACCAGGCCGCCAGCCACGCGCGGCTTGGGCCGCAGCGACTCCAAACGCGCCAGTAGATCCTCGTAGCTACCGGGGCGCTTGTGCGGATCGGGGTCCATCATCTCGCGGATGAGATGGCGCAGCAGCCAAGGTGCGGCCTCGGCCGGGATCTCAGGACGCGGAGCCTCGCGATGGAGCTGCAGCATGTCCCCCAGGCTCTCGGCACGAAACGGCACGCGCCCGGTGAGCAGCTCATGAAAGGTGATGGCCAGCGCATACACGTCGCCGCGCATGCCAGGACCCTCGCCCGCAATCTGCTCGGGCGCAGCGTAGTAGGGAGTGCCCACGAAACCGCCGTCTGCTGCGCCGGTGGGCGCGGCCACGCCGAAATCCGCCACCTTGATCGCGTTTCCCTGCGCACCAGCCGGGATCGCACCCAGGAGTAGGTTGGACGGCTTGATATCCCGGTGGACCATGCCGCGGGCGTGGGCAGCGGCCAGCACGCGCGTGGTCTGAATGATGTACTCCAGCGCCTCGCCCCACGGCAGCGGCCCTTCGCGCTGGATGTGCTCGGCCAGGGTAGCGCCGGGCACGTACTCCATGGCGAAATAGGGTGCGCCTTGAAAACTGCCGATGTAGTAGATGGTGACGACATTGGGGTGCTGCAGGCACGCCTGGGCCTGCGCCTCTCTGACCAGCCGGTCGACGAGCCTTTGGTCGCTGGCCAGTTCCTGGCGCAACACCTTGATGGCCACTGTCCGTTGCAGTGACAAGTCCTGCGCCAAATAGACCGCGCCCATCCCGCCCTCACCCAGCAACCCAGAA
>PMKP01000176.1 GCA_003157775.1 Myxococcales bacterium
CCGAACATCATGCCCTGATCGCCCGCGCCCTGCTCGTCGTGGGTATACACGCCGTGGCCATCCACCCCTTGCGCGATGTCAGGCGACTGGCGCTCGATAGCCACCAGCACGCCGCAGGTCTTCCAGTCGAACCCCATGGCCGAGTCCTCGTAGCCGATGCCCTTGACCACGTCGCGCACGATGGCGGGAAACTCGACCTTGGCGGTGGTGGTGATCTCGCCGGCCACCATCACGAAGCCGGTCTTGGTCAGGGCCTCGCAGGCCACCCGGCAGGTCTTGTCTTCACTGATGATGGCATCGAGCACGCCGTCCGACACCTGGTCGCACAGCTTGTCGGGATGGCCTTCGGTAACACTTTCGGATGTGAACAAATACTCAGACATGCGGCTTGTCTCCAAAATCGGTTTCGGGGCGGAATGCGTAAGTGTCCCAGCCGAGGCCCGATCCGTCAACGGTGATAGCGAGGCAGCCGCGCTGCGTCAGCCTTTGCTCAGGACCCATGCGCGTCGTGATCGAGTCTTCTGGGGCGCACATCCGACCGTCCGTTTCTCCCGTCGCCATATGGCCGCAGGATCGCGGGCACCGTGGACCAAGCCGAGAATGAAAACCCCGTTGGCCGCGAGTCGGTTGACGCCACTCTGGCGCACTTCGGCTACAATCGGTCGCGCCTTTCTCAAGGAGGAGAATCACGCGTTCAACTCGTTCCACCGAAACCAAGCTCTCTCTGGCCATTCTTGTCATCATGCCTTCGCCGAGAGCAGTTGGCAAAAGGCCGGGACAGGTGAGCGGACAGCGGCTGGTGTGACCAGGGTGGTGCAAGACCAAGATTCAGCCGTTGCGCCAGTCCTCGTTGTCGGGACGCGGCCTAGGCAGAGCGCCGGTGGCGTGGGCAAAGGCGATGGCCTCTTCCAACCAGCGCAGGCGTTGCTCGGGCGTGGCGGCAAGTCCGGCCACCCGCGCGCGCCGTTCGTTGTCCTGCCAGGTGCCCCATTCTTGTGCCGGGGCCGGATCCTCAGGACAAGTCATGGCTTGCTCCTCATGCGTGCAATCTCGGTCAACGCTTCAATGTCACTTCGATCTTTGGGCCGGTCGGCCAATCGCTTGAGCGCGACGAGATCCTCGATGCATGCGACGCGAACGGCTTGGGATCCCATCGCTGTGATGATCGCTCGCCGATAGAGGTCTTCGAATGGCATCGGATACTCGGCGAAGATATCGACCACGCGCAAGGGATCCTCGGGCGACCAAAGCGAGAAGACTCGCATGCCCCTGTCGTGGATCCACGTCCGCCGCAGGCTCTCATCGGCAAAGTCCTCTATCTTGACAGGCGCCCGAGGACGCAGGCCGAGTCGCGACAGGGCGCGCATGGCAGCCAGGGCCGCAGCGGGCGAAAGCTCGATGATGAGGTCGAGGTCGGCGGTCAAGCGCGGGTGACCGTGCAAGACAACCGCGACGCCACCCACGACGACATAGCGAACCGATGCGGTCTCCAAGGCTGCGAAAACCGGAAAGAAGATCGACACGGCCGCCAAGTCTACACCGGGTTCGGTTGCACGCCTCATCCATCGCGAGATGGATGCCAGAGCACGAGCGACCGAGAGGCGGCCCTGTGCTAGCCTTGTCGAGCGGTGGAACAGCTCAAGAAGACTCGGCGATCCGGCCTCGAGAACCTGGTCAAGTTCGCCAAGGAACTTCCCGTACTGTCGCCGCGTGAGATCTACCGGCGGCTCGAGGAGCTTGGCTACCGTGGCCAGAACGAGGCGCGCCGGGCGGTTGCGCTCATGGCCTACCGCCACGTCCGCCGCATCAAGCGCATCTACGTCGACGGGGTCAAGCGCGACCACCTCCTGCCCAAATCCAACACCCTGCTTATCGGGCCCACTGGGTGCGGCAAGACCTTCCTGGTCGAGTTGCTGTTCCAGCAGATCCTGCACTTGCCCACCGTGATCATCGACATCACCACCTATTCGGAAACTGGCTATGTCGGCCAGGACCCGAGCACGATTCTCACCCGCCTTTTGCATGCGGCTGACGACAATCCCCTGCTGGCCGCCATCGGCATCGTATGCCTGGACGAATTCGACAAGATCGCGTCCGGGCAGAACAACGCCGTGTTCGCCGGCGCCGGGACCACCAAGGACGTCACCGGCCTGGGCGTGCAGCGCGAGCTACTCAAGATGCTGGAGGCCTCCGAGGTGGTGGTGCCGCTTGAGCTGACCCATTCCAGCTTCAACGACCACGTGTTGATATCGACCGCCGATGTGGCGTTCATCGCCGCCGGGGCGTTTTCCGGCTTCCACCAGGTGGCACGCCGTCGTGCCGCTGGCGATTCCATCGGGTTCGGCCGCACCCCTCTCGGCGGCGGCTCGCCCGACGCAGTCGCGGTCAGCTACACACCCGACGAGGTCGAGCAGGTCGCCAATTTCCAGGCCTACGGCTTTCTCCCCGAGCTGCTATCGCGTTTCTCTCGCTTCGTGCCTTTTCAGGCGCTGGACGCGGCCACTTTGACTGACATCCTGGAATCGAATGTCGTGGAGCGCTTGACCCGGGAATTCGAAGAAGAGGGTTTCGAGCTGCAAATCGAGGCCGCGGTCGTTCATAAAATCGTGGCTGAAAGCCTGAAACGCGAAACCGGCGCGCGCGGCCTGCAACAGGTGCTGACCCGCCACATCGAGAACGCCGCCTTTGAATCCTTTGCCGAGGCGTCGAGCGGCCGCGTGCGCGTGTATCTGGACAGCGGCTCGATCAAGGTGGAGGCCGATGTGCAGGGCCAACGGTCCAAAGACGAAGAAACCAGCGAGCCGAGCCCGGAAGGAAGCTAGCTTTCTCACCACAGAGAACACAGAGATCGGATAGGAAGAAGGGGGTTGGACCGGACAGACCAAACCCTTCCCTTTCCCCTCCGGCTCTGTGAACTCTGTGCCCTCTAGCCTGAAACT
>PMKP01000393.1 GCA_003157775.1 Myxococcales bacterium
CCCGACCACCCCGTCAGCGCTCGCACCATCGCTCGGAACTATGGTTCGCAGGGCTGCAGCCGTCTCACTGGTCCGCGCCGGGGCGATCTGTGGAGTCACGGTGGTCCGACTGTGGGGCGCACTGGTCCGCGCTGGTATTGTCGTCGGCCGGGGCGCCGTGAAGTTGGCCAGCCCAGGGCCGGCGGCCATGGTTTCCCCGAACGCGATGGACTGCCCTGATAGTTCGGCGGCACCCGCGTCCAGCAGCGCGACGACCTCCTCCATGGTCTGGGGACGCGCGCCCGGATCCTTTTCCAGACAGCGCAGGATCAAGCGGTCGAGGAAGGGTGGAACCTCGGGTCGGAACTGACTGACGGGCGGCGCCGGCTGCTTCAAGATGGCGTTGAGCAAGAGCACAAGCTGCTCGGCATTGAAGGGAACCCCGCCGGTCGCCATTTCGAACATCACCACGCCCATCGAATAGATGTCGCTGGCAGCGCCCACCTCCTGGCACAACGCCTGTTCCGGCGACATGTAGTAGGGCGTGCCCACCACCGCGCCGGCGATGGTCTTGTGGCCGACCGGTTTGTCCTGCTCGCCCAGCAGCTTGGCCACGCCGAAGTCGAACAGCTTGCTGCGCAGGACGCCCGGCTGGGTGGGATCGGCAAGCAAGAAGATGTTGTCGGGTTTGAGATCGCGATGGACGATGCCGACCCGATGGGCCGCGGCCAGCGCGTCGCACACCTGCCGGCAGATGGTGACGACCTCGACCAGGGGAAGCGCACCCTCGGCATTGAGGCGGTCGCGCAGGCTGCGCCCTTCGAGCAGCTCCATCACCAGGTAGACGATGCCGTCCTCGGTCTTGCCGAAGTCCGAGATGTCCACGATGTTGGGGTGGCGGATTTCGTTGACCGCGCGGGCTTCCTGAAAGAAGCGCGAAACCAGACCGGGATCAGTGCCGAGGTCGGGGCGCAGCATCTTGACCGCCACCCGCTTGCCGATCATGGGGTGTTCAGCCAGGTACACCGTGCCCATGCCGCCTTCGCCGATTACCCGGACGATCTTGTAGTTGCCGATGCTGCGACCGATCAAGTTTTCCTCGTCGGCAATTATATCCGGTCTTGCGCCCGCGCGAACTTCGGCTTGAGACAGCAAGGGCGACATGTGCTAATGGCTCCCGCGATGTCCCGTGCCCGTACTCTCCTGCTTTTGTGTCTTGGCTGTCACGCGCCCGCCCAGGTGCATCCTGTGGCGCCGGGGCCTGCAGCGGTTTCGCCAGCTTCGGCGCCGCCCAGGCCGGTTTCGCGCTTTTCGCGCATCGAGACTGAGCTGTCCGCGCTGCGCGATCTGCCATTCAAGAATTCGATCCCCTCGTCCACCCAGAGCCGCGCCGACTTTCGCGCCTGGGTTCATGCGGAACTGGGCCGCGAGCTGCCGCCGACGAAGAATGAAGGACTGTCGCACGGGTACGCCGACCTCGGCCTTGCCCCGCCGGGCTTCGATCTGACGACCACGCTGGAAGAGGCGCTCACCACCCAGGTGGCGGCCTACTACGATCCGCGCAGCAAAGCGTTCCGTGTGGTGGGCGACACGCGGGGCGAGGACGTGGATGGAATGATCGTGGCCCACGAGCTGACCCACGCGCTCGATGACCAGCATTTCGATCTGGAGACCTTCGACGGCGGCGAAGGCAACCGGTTGGGCCTGGCGGAAGACGAGCGCACCGCCCGGGAGTTCGTGACCGAGGGCGAGGCCACCTTGATGATGCTGGCTTGGCGAAGTGCCAGCGGCGAGGGTGCGGGCAAGCGCCTGGGCCCGCTTGGGGTCGCAGGGGTGCGCATGGCGGTGGCGATGCTTGCAGCGGCTGATCCACTGGAGCTGCTGGCGGCGGCGCGCCGGGGTCGCAGCGTCGCCGAGTTGAGCCCGGAAGAGCGGCGCGAGCTTGATGAAATGACCAGGCTGCCGCCCCTGGTCAGCATGCCCCTCATCGAGCCGTACTTCAAAGGCGCGGCCCTGGTTTCCGAGGTGTGGGGCAGGGGCGGCTGGGACGCGGTCGACGATCTGTACCGACACCCGCCGGTCTCGACCGAGCAGATTCTGCACACGCGGGAGAAATTCTTCGACCGTCGCGATCCGCCCATCCTGGTGCGCCTGCCGGCCGTGCGGCCTGCGCTAACTGAGCCGCCGGTGGCCACCGACGTGTTGGGCGAGTTGGGCGTGCGCGCCTATTTCAAGACCTGGGATTTTCCCACTGTCGAAGTTGCGGCCGCAGGGTGGGGCGGTGATCGCTTCTGGGTGTGGAAGCGAGATGGGAAGTTCCTGGTCCTGTGGGCCACCCGCTGGGACAGCGCGGACGATGCGAAGAGATTCTTGGCATCGTATCTCGACACGCTGGAACCACGCTTTCCCGAGATTGGCATCGAGCGCGCAGGGCCAGACGCCTGGCGTCTGCCTCGGCCCGAGGGAGATCTCTTGCACATCGAGCGTCGCGGACGCGATGTGGATGTCATCGTGGGCGCGCGGCCCGAGGAGATCGCGGACCTGCGCGCGGTTTTGCTGGCAGTCGAACGACGGGCGGCAGCTGATTGACGGGATTGGGAGACGTGCTTACGCGCAAGCGAGCCGGCGGTCCTCACGACAGACGAGCGTAAGCAGCGTTTGGTTCGCCTGCTGGACGAACACAGGGGCTTGTCCGCGGCCGCGGCCGAGCTGGGGTGCAACCGTACTGCCGCGAGGAACAGGCATATCGGGGCTGCATGACCTCGTAGCGCTCCTGTAGCGGTTCTTGACTTGGTTGGGAAACCGGGCGCAGCATACTCGTTGCACATCGCGTACAAGGTGGCCTGTCTGCCGAGTGCGCCTGGACTTCAGCACGCATGGAACATCGAGGCTGCAGCCGCCGAAGCTCGGTCATCCGACACCAGCGGGTTCACGAGCGGGCAGGTGTCTTTCCGTGAGAGAGGGCCATGGACGCGACCAAGACTTGCTCATTCTGCGCTGAACAGATTCCGGTCATCGCGGTTCGGTGCCCGTTCTGCAGGAGCGACCTGCCGCCTGAGCCAGTGCCGGCTACAACATCCCAAGTGCCGGTGCCGCTGCCGGTAGC
>PMKP01000076.1 GCA_003157775.1 Myxococcales bacterium
CGACGTCGCCGCCGCCTTCGACGCTGCCGGCCGAGGCGCCGTCGTGAACAACTCACGCGGGATCATCTTTGCATACGCCGCAAAGCCGTACTCCGAGCGTTACGGTGCCGCGCGATGGCAACATGCGGTCGAGGCCGCCACCCGCGATATGATCGAGCAGCTCCGCTCCGAGACACCGGCCGGAAAGCTGTGACAAACTCACCGCAGAGGACGCGATGAACTGAACGATGGGGGAAAGGATAAGAGTTGAGGAATAAGACGTGAGGCATGAAGGATGAAGGGCGGAATGCAACGTACGGAGTACGGAGCAGCGAGTCACTTTGTACGTCGTACTGAGTGCTTCGTCCTCCCTGTTCCTTCATCTCGTTCTCTGCGTCCTCAGCGCCCTCTGCGGTGAGTGATCCGCTTGTCACTCCAGAATGTCTTCACGGCTGAAGAAGATCTCGATCTCGCGTTTGGCCGATTCCGGGCCGTCGGAGGCGTGAACGAGGTTCTTCTGCTGGCTGGAACTGAAGTCGCCGCGGATNNTGCTCGGCATAGTGTCGCCGGGCCAGTTCGGGCGCGATCCGCATCAGCTTCATGGCGACAACATCCAGCCCTTTGTCTTCAAATCGGCCAATCACGCGCCCCATCAGGCGCCGTTCGATACAGTCAGGCTTGAGCAACACAAGAGTGCGTTCCATCTGTGATCCTTCTCACTAGAAGTCGGCAAAGAGGACTATTGTAGAGAATTTGTTGCGGAAGGGGGAAGGGGGAAAGAGGAAGGTGGATTCCGGAGATACGAACCAACATTGAAATTCTAAGAAAAGCCGGAAGTTACCCAAACATCCATAATCGGTTCGTGCCCCCCGAATTCCCCGAATTACGCGATGGACGAATCCTTCTCACGGGCCGCCTTTGCGTTGGAGGTCGGTCAAATGGGCCAGCCGGTGAAGACCGCATTCGGCGTGATCCGTTGCGACGAGATGAAGCCCGGCGTCAAGAGCATCGCCGACGTCCGCAAGGAGTTGGAAAACGCCTTGAGCGTGGAATTGCTCGACAAATTAGCTAAGACCGAACGGCGTTTCACGCCAGTAAAGTACACCGGCCTTGTGCCGCCTCCTGAGCCAGGTATGCGCTCTCGTGAGTAGCCTTGTCGCGGCCGGCCACGAAGTACGGCTTTCACGAACACGATTGCATCCGTAGCTTTGGTGGGGGGTTGACTACATTACTGTAGGGCTGTAGGCTATCCGTTTGTGTGGACCGTCCCATTCGTGCCAAGGTAGTATGACCGACCAGGACAACGCCTAGCCGGCGAACCTCGCAGCTTTCTCAGATTTGGTGGCTGTCGTTTCCCTTTTTCTTACTCCTGTTTCATCCACCGCCATGCGCAAAATAGTGCTGTTCATAACGAGCGTCGTTTTCTTCGGCCATCTGGCAACGCCAGCATACGGAAACCCCGTTGTCGCGTATTTTCCGAATCCTGTTACAGTAAGCGTTGGGTTCTGCGATGTGGTCTTGATCGAGGCAATCGTTCTCGCGTGGATCACTCAGCGAACGTTCATGGTGTGCCTCGGCGCTTCGGCCCTGGCCAATTTTGTTTCAACAATTCCTGGCCTGTTCTTGTTTGCGGGAACTCTTGAGTTCCTTGGCCCCGGTGCGGGATACATGGTTCTTCTCCTGGAAGTGGGATTCTCGTTCCTGATATCCATTTTCCTCGAATACCTCGTTCTGCGGATTCTCTGGCGAGAGTCACCTCGGCAAGCCATTGTGCGGGCGACATTGGCCGCCAACATCGTATCCTATCTGCTGATAGCATCGCTGATCGTTTTCGCGTGTCAGGGCCTCATCAGCATCTACTGAGTCGGCATAGAATCGGAGCAACATCGGGGGCTCGAATCACGACGCTACAACGATTTCCGGTTCCGGCGGCGAGACGGCCTTGCCGGTGACCCAATCGTGAAGAAGGTCTGGGCAGATGTCGGCGCCATTCGGCCAGATAATGGTTCCCAGTTCGGGATCAACGGCGACCTGTCGGAAATACTCCGGAGCTTCGAGCGGTTTGAAGACGCCGCCGCGGCCGACGATGCGGTTGGCGAGGTCCACGATGCCTCAAACGCCGTCGGAGAACGCCAACTCGATGCGGTACCCGTCGAGGACTCGGACGTCAGTAACTGTCGCACACAATTGCGGCATTCTGCGCCTCACTTAGCGGCGCGTTTTCGAGCGAGGGCCGGCGCCACTGCCGTTGATCGGCTCGATCCGGGTAATGTGAAGCGGGTCGCAAGACACTGCGCGACGGGCAATCTCTTGCCCGGGCTTNNAGATGCGAAAGGGCTGGAACGGATGCTGGAGCAGGCGCTTTTGGATGCTCTCTGGCGACATGGCTTTGCCCGTGGTCTGGAGATTCAGTTCCGCCGCTATAAGTATACCTGCCGCAGCGTTCGCTCACAAGAAAAAGATCGGCCCGGTCGGAGGGTTAATCCGGCCGGGCCGTGGTTGTCTTTGATTTNNAAGAAGGACTGGCTCCACAGTTTCGTGCCACGGACGTCGCCATCCGGGCATGGATATTATCCTTAGAAAGGAGGTGATCCAGCCGCAGGTTCCCCTACGGCTACCTTGTTACGACTTAGTCCCAATCGCGGAGTTTATCTTAGGCGCTTAGCTCCCTTGCGGGTTACAACAGCGACTTCGGATACCCCCCACTTTCGTGGCTTGACGGGCGGTGTGTACAAGGCTCAGGAACACATTCACCGCGGTGTGCTGACCCGCGATTACTAGCGATTCCGGCTTCATGCAGGCGAGTTGCAGCCTGCAATCCGAACTGGGGCACATTTTTTGCGATTTGCTTGCTCTCGCGAGTTCGCTTCGCTTTGTATGTGCCATTGTATGACGTGTGCAGCCCTAGTCATAAAGGCCATGAGGACTTGACGTCATCCCCGCCTTCCTCCGGTTTAACACCGGCNNACAGCCATGCAGCACCTGTGCACGTTGTACCCGAAGGCCTGGCTCGGCTTTCACCGAGTTAATCCGTGCATGTCAAGACTAGGATAAGGTTTTTCGCGTAGCCTCGAATTGAGCCACATCCTCCCCCGCTTGTGTGAGCCCCCGTCAATTCCTTTGAGTTTCAGCCTTGCGACCATACTCCAC
>PMKP01000018.1 GCA_003157775.1 Myxococcales bacterium
GGAGCAGGCCGGGGCGGTGCTGGCCATACGGCGCCTGGATGCGCTGGCCGCGCACTGGATCGAGGTCGACGGCCTGGATGCCGTACGCGCCCGGGCCGAGCGCATCTTAGCCGTGCATCCCCTGCGCGCCGCTGATGCTCTTCAACTGGCTGCGGCCTTGGTGCTGTCCAAGGATCGACCGCACTGGCCGTTCGTCACCGGAGACGAGCAACTGGCTGGCGTGGCCGAACTGGAAGGTTTCGACGTGATCGTTCCGGAGGCCGCCGGGTAGGCGTCCCGTGCGCAAGCTGACCGCCAAGGAACGGGTGCGACGCGACCTGCGACGCTTGTTCCGCTGCATGGACCAAGTGGCCAAGCATCCGGCGCTCGCCCGTTTTGGGCGAAGTGCCTTGTCGGGGATGCTGGGCGAGATCTACCAGCAGCTTGGCCTGGCCTGGGAATTCCTGGGGCTGCAATGCCGTCACTGGGACGGCTTTCGCCGGACCCGAAAGGGCGTTTTGGCCTGTCCAATTTGCGGAAAGGTGAAGGACGCAGCCGAGGCGTGGTTGCTCCTGCCGCGCGATGGGCGCAAGCAGATTGGCAGGATGCGGCTGCCCCGAGGCAAGGCCATGTTCCCCAACAAGCAGACCGCAACCATCGTTTCTGACGCCATCGACTTCCACGGTGCGGCCCTGCGTGTGGACGTGACCGAGCAGCACAAGTCTTCCATTCTTGGTAGGGCGATCAACATCGCCGAGGATCGCGTCGTGCGCCTCGCGGAGCGCGGCATCGAGTGCTGGGTCGACAGCTCACTCGTTCACCTGCGCCTGGTTCCCCGTAGCGGCAAGGACGCGCGGCGCTGGACTGGCGCCATGGTGTGGGAGCTGCCTCGCAAGAGGCTGCGGCAGTTACCCGTGCTCGTGGATTTCGACGGCCGTGGTCGCTTCGCCGGCCTGTGCGTCTTCTCGTCCCGCCCACGTACGAAGAGGGAAAGCTAAGGCGGTCCGGTGAGCCCGGGTTTGCGCGCCACAAGGCGCTGCGGCCCCAAGGCCACGCGCGTCGTGCCAGAAGGCAACAATAATTCGCTCGGCCAGTGTAGATAACTCCCCTTCAACGGGATTAGGATCGTGTTCCATTCGGCGAGGGCGAATTAGGCCAGGGCCGACGATGTGACGTCAGGGAGGCAACATGACTACGAGGACTACGATGACTACGAGCGAGTGGATTGAGACACTGCTTCCGAAGGTGACCGAGCGGCTCTACAAGGAACTCCTGCTGCTCGATCCGGTTCCCGAGACCGATGAGTACGAGAAGACGCCCACCGTGGCCGCGTGGTACCACCTGTCGAGACATGCGAAACGCATGAAGGTTACTCGGGCTACTAAGAAAACGACCACCGGCAAGTTGCCACCTCCGTGTCCGCATCCCCTTCCCGGGTGCAAGGCATATGGCCTCGCCCGAGCCCTGCTGGCCTGTCAGTCGGGGTCCCCCGGCATCGCCGCAGTCACCGTGACACGCTACGCGGACGCAGCTTCCTCTGCGAGGTTGGCCTTGGAGAAGATCCTCGACAAGCTTGGCCCGGCGACAAGAGAATTCCTTCGTCTGCTGCGTCCACAGGCTGCGGCCCTCCGGCCACAGAGCCGGGAACTCCTCCCTGGCGCCGAGCTCAGACTCCAATCTATTGAGCGTATTTGGCAGGACATGGACTCCTGGGGCGAGTCGGTGCTCGACGAGTTTTCGACCACGTTCACGAAGCTCAATAGCCCAAACACGAGGCACCATCGGCACTACATTGATCTGATCACGGAAGCACTGCTTAGCAGCGGCTTCACCGACGAGGAGATTGCCGAATTTGTTCCCGATGGGGTTAAGGGTGGGGACGCCGAACAAAGAGTGTCCAATCGGCGCTACAAGCTGACTGGCACTCGAGAGGGCGGGAGTTCAAGGAAGCCAGGCCGGCCGAAGAAAGTGCCGAGCGAAACCTAGTACTAGAACGATTGTCAACTCACTCTGTTTTTCCGGGTCTACCTTGGCGGCAGATCGAACGCGATCGCCGCCATGGAAACCGATCAAATCATCGCGGGCTTGGAGAAGCTCGTCGAACAGATAGTCGACAGGAAACTGCCGGCGATGATCGGTGCGCGTCTGACAGAGGAGTTGTCACGCCGAGCTGGGGCGGACACCTCGGCCTTCGCCGCGTTGGTGGCCACTGGGGATGTCTTCCTCAAGATTGAAGTGGCTGCGGCCGTTGCGGATTGTCACCCGAAGACGATCAAGCGCGCGCTGGAAGCAGGCGAGTTGAACCGCTACGCGGCGGGTGAGGATCCACGAATCAAGCTGGGCGAGCTTCTCAGCTACCTTGGCCGGCAGGCGTCGGCCGAGGCCCCAGATTCCATCCGTGCGCGCGCCCGCGCTTTGGTGCGTCACGGGAAGCGCTCGAATTCCTGAACGCCGAACCTCTCAACGTGTATATCATGGTGGTAAACATGCGAAAGAAGCGAAAGTCCATTCCTGGAGTTGTCGTGCCGCCCCTTCGCACCGTGCAGATCGGATTCCGCATCTGCCCTGCGGATTCGCGTTTGCTCTTGCAGCTCGCCCGTGATGCTGGCGTCGGCCATCTCACACTTGCACGGCTGGTTGTGGAGAAGTACCTGGCCGATGTACGCGGAAAGGACGCCGGAGGTGAAAAGGACAAGGGGGTAGGACGATGAGCGCTCGGCCAAAACGCCCTGGCAGCGTCTACCGGCGTGGCCACATGCTCTGGGTCAAGTACGTCGACGCGGATGGGGCGTACGCCTGGAAATCCACCGGGTGCCAGGTTGGTCAGGAGAAACAGGCAGCGGTGTTCCTGAGGACGGTCATCGAAGAGGTGGCGGCGCAGCGGCGCGCTGGCGTCCGGTCTGACGAGCCTCTGACCGTGGCGAGGTTTGCCAAGCATTGGGTCGCCAAACGCCGGGCACGTCACATCGTTTCCGCTGGGGATGACGAGGCACGACTGAAGAACCATGTCCTGCCCCTGATCGGTTCAGTGCTCTTGCCGGACGTGACCACGGACCACGTCCGCACGGTGATGGAAGCTGTGATGGAGAAGGTCGGGGAGAAGACCATGGCTCCCCGGACCGCTCGCCACGTGTACGCGACAATGCGCATCCTCTTCAAGAAGGCGAAGGCCTTCCTTCCGATCAATCCCTGCTGCCTGGACACGGACGAGTTGCCCGAGAATGTCGACGAAAACCCCGCCTGGCGCGTGACTGCCGTGTTTACGCGCGCCGAGATCGAGTCGATGCTGTGTGAGCCCCGGATTCCCGTTGACCGGAGGATCTTCTGGGCGTTGGTCTTCCTTGGGGCGGGCCAGCGATTCGGCGAGGCCGCAGCTTCCACCTGGGGCGACTACGACACGAAACTGGTTCCGCTGGGGAGGTTGCTGGTTACCAAGAGCTACAGCACAAGAGACAAGGTTGTCGGCACGGTGAAGACCGAGGTCTCGCGTGCCGTCCCGGTCCATCCAGTCCTCGCCGAGGTTCTCGCCGGATGGCGAGAGCATGGCTGGCGGGTATTGATGGGGCGGGCGCCAGAGGCCACGGACTTGATCGTTCCTTCCCGCACAGGACGGTGCCGGTCGGCGAACCACATGTTGAAGAAGTTCCACCAGGATCTTGAACGCATCGGGCTGCGCAAGAGACGGCAGCACGATCTTCGACGGACCTTCATCTCGCTCTGTCGAGCCGATGGCGGTCGGGGCGACATCCTGCGCTTCATCACCCACGGTCCCAACAAGGGTGACGTGTTCGACTCGTACACGACGTTGCCCTGGGAGGCCTTGTGCGCGGAGGTTGCCAAGCTCCGCATCAATCTCAGTGGCAGTGATGTGTTTTCTGGCCGGGCGTCGTCGGAGATCGCCACCACCAGCAAGCCCGTCGACCCCTGCGGCGACGGCGAGACTGTCACACGAACTGTGACATTTGCTGTGACAGGACCCAGTGCGCCACGCGGATCGGTGGTCCAAATACACGAAACCCCTCAGGAT
>PMKP01000218.1 GCA_003157775.1 Myxococcales bacterium
AAAGCGAACGAGATCAGGCACATGAAGCCTGGACTCCAAATGAAAATCAGCTGGTTAGTCCGTAGCTGAAATAAACGCCCTCTGGGCGTGTCGGGTATCGAGGTGAGCTGACAATCGACGCCGGAAGGTGCGGCGGAGCGGGCGGATCCGGGCAGAAAACACTGGCCATCGACGGCCATCGGAACGGATTTCGCGTCTCTGGGCAGACGGGTGCCTGTCCAGTGGCGAGCGGACGGGCAGGCGGGAGACGGTCGGAGCGGCGATGGCGAGCTCTGGCTACGTTTGAGCCGTGTTGGGTGGCACTCCGTAACGGCGGCGACGGACTGAGGTGAGTGGCAGGCGCTGCCGCTGGATCATGGTCGTGCCCAGAGGGCCACGTCGGGCAGACACCAGCACGACTACTTGAGTTTCGCCCCCACCGAGAATGCTTTTGCGAGCTTCTCGCCGACGACGAAGTAGTGGTTGTTCCCCAATGGTCTTGGCGTACTCGCGCACCATCGGCAATTGCTGTCGCGGCCACCCGTACGCAAGCACCTGGCCGACGTATTTGTCGAGTTTGTCGGTCGTGTTCACCCGATCGAAGGCGTCCACTGAGGTCGAGCCGGATCCCACCTGGTAACGCTTCTCCAGGAAGGGACGAATGGCGTTGTCGGAGAACGCCTCTTCTAGTCGAAGCATCTGGGCATCCGACAGAGGCAGGATCTCTGAGCGCTCGGCGAACATCGTGCTCGTGGGGTCAGGGCCAAGAAGTGTCTCTTGCACCTCAATGAGCGATTCAAGGGCTGCGTCCAGAAATGTTGACCGTTGCTCGCGCAGGTGGAAGGTGGTGTTTGGCGGACAGTCGCAGATCGGCAAGTCGACTATCAGATCCTGCCCATGGAGGCGGAGCTTTCCCGACGCTTCCGAGGAGTCTGTGACTGAGTAGACCAAAAACGCGCCATCGTCCTTCAGGTCCCCCGCGAGCCGCTGCTGCGTGATGCCGGTGCCAGTGCCTGGGCTGGGCAGCCGTACCAGCAACGCCTCGATGTGCTTGCCGGCTTGGTTGACATGCAGCAAGAAGGCGGGCTTGCCGGGTTGATCTCTGGCCCCATCACTTTGGTAGCGGCCTGTGATGTCCGGCGTCTGCGGATCGGGCCGTGGCTCCTCAACCCTGCGATCGGCCGGTGCTATCCGCACGACGGCCCTGGTCGGCCCATTCCGGTGCGCCAGGGGCGGCGGCTTCTGCCCAGATCCCACGTACTGGCGAGGCTTGACCTCGTATCTCCATTGCGGAGAAGGATCTTCTTGGTCGAAGTCTGTTTTGTCTGCTGCCATGTGCAATGTCCGCGAGGCTTGAGGATGCCAAGCCGCTATCGGGATGCCTTCCCACCGGCTCTGCGCCGCCCGGCCCCGATTCTCAGGTCAGCACGGGCGCCGGGCTCTTCGTCGGGAAAGCACGCCTCCTTGGGGAAGAGGTCTCCAAAGGTCAATTTCGCAAAGACCTCATGCACACCTCCCGCCCCATCATCGTGAACCAGGGTGTACTGCGGTCCCTTGAATACTCCGGGAAACGCGAAGGTGAGAATTCCGTCATCCTTCACCAGATCGTCAGCGACCGTCCTGGCCACGCGATAGGCGCCATCGTTGCTGCTCAAAGTGAAACGATGTGCCTCGGACTTGGTCGCGACCGTGGCCAAGGGCAGTTCAACGAACAGGGTCTTCATTTGTGCGGCGAACACCCTGTGCACCTTGCCGGTTCGTAGCGGCAAAGGCTGACCGGGGCGATAGCGGGTAGTGTCGGCCGGCGCCTGCGCGGCGTCGACGCGAAAGTTCGGGTCCGTCAATTCATCCACCTGTGGCAGCACAAGCTCGCATCGCCCTGGGCACAGATTCTGGACGATGACATGCCCGCCCCAAAGAAAGCGGGCCTCGACTAGCGCCGCCTTGGGCGTCGTTAGCCTGAAGGGCGTGTAGGCGATCGGCTCATCGGCGTCGTCCACGAGCACGATTTCGATCCAATCCCTGCCCTCTTGCAGAATCTTGGTGTACTTCTTGGGAATCGGCATCGGGCTATCAGGGCTGACCGATGACATCCAGACCGAGGGCGGCGTGTTGGCGGGGAGCTTGCCCAGGTGGTTCTGGGTGAGCAGGTCACCGTGGCGGACGGCGGGCTTGCCTGCGATGAAGACGTTGGGGGACCACGACGCAAAGTACGCCTTGCCTTGTACTGCGTGGCTGACGATGCCGCCGCCGGTGCTGCGCGAGACTTCGTTACCCGTGGAGCTGTCGAAATAGGAATCGCGATGGCCGGCTGGGTTGCCCTCGAACAGCACGGTTATGGTGCCGTTCACGAGGTCCTTGGCTTGTACGGTGTTAGTGAGCGGCACCGGCACCGGGCCGGCCGGCGGGCCAGGGGGACAAAGGCACACGTCGGGAAAGGCAATGGCCCTCCCACCGCAGCCCTTGTGAACCGCTTCACGTCCGTTGATGTAGACCTTGCCCATGTTCTCCCTCGCTTTTGTGCGCCGCCAGCCGGTTCGCAGAAATATACGTCGGACTCGACGCCGGGGATAGAGCCCCGGAGCCGTCGACTGTCCCCGTCATCTTCTCGCCACTTTCCGGTGCGGCGGTGGGGTCAGAATCGCCACGCCCCGAGAGGTGCCTTCCGCAGCGAACAGGCAGAGGCCGGGATCGGCAATCACCTGCTTTTCGATCAAGAACGCCAGCGTGACCAGCGAGAGAATTCCGCTGGCCGCGCCGGTCCCCGACCCGACTGCACGCAAAGTCCCTAGCGTTTGCACTTCTTGGCCGCTCCCTTTTTTTTTGGGGGGGGGCGGTGAGAGCCTGCAAAGACACTGGCATCGTCACCGGCACCGTCACCGAGCGCTCAAGTTTCAGGGTTCGGGTTCCGATACCAACCTGTGCCCGCAATTGCGCTGGTTTTGCCTGCTGATGCTGGGAGAAATGCAAAAGAAGGAGGACGGACATGAACCTGAGAACACTGACGACACTTCTGGCGTTGACTCTTTTGGGAACCGCAGCCTGGGCCGCGCCTCTTCCCCAGGGAACCCGCGGACCGAAGACCACGGAGTTCAAGGCCGCCAAGAAGGCGGTCATCACGTGGTGCGCGTCCCACCCGAAGGTCGAGGCTTGCAAGTTAAAGGACTACTTCTCGGACAGGTTGATCAAAGAGTGCGGTGGAACTCTTTCGATCACTGGCAACCAGGCGCAATTCTCCGTCCAGTGTCAGGCTGGCGGGATTCTCGGCAAGCTCACGTTCGACGGAGAATGGAAGGTGACCTCGGTCGAAGACGTTCCAGGCGGGGAGTAATACTACCCTGGGCGAAGTCCCTCTGGCTGTTGAATCTCGGCCTGGTGGACATGTCTACGCGGCCTTCCCCCGCGATTCAAGCTGAGTGCGCGTAGGTCAGTAGTTGGCCAGGGCCGGACACAAGCTTGCACCGAATATCCTGCGGACAAAGTGTCGCCATCGGCCAGAATGGGTACCATTTCCACCAAATCACCGGGGAGCCGGGACCCACCCCATATTGGCATCCCCGCCGCACTCGGAGGAGGTGTCCAGGGTCGTCTCCGACGACGAGCGAAGCGAGTTTGCCCTTGATACCTACTTCGAGTGTGGCATCTCGCCACACGGGTGGGTCCCGGGTTTCCGGTGGTGAAGGTGACTGCCGACAGCGGCCATCCTTTGAAGCCGCAACCTGCTCGCGGACGCCATACTTCCATGATGCCCATGCACTAGGCTTCCAGGCCACCGATCACGAGATCTCCACCGCACCAAACACGCCAAGTGGCCCTCTATTTCGGTTACGTCCTCAGCCGCGATCTGTGGCACCGCGGGCAAGCGGGTGGCTCGGGTGGGTGGCGTGGGCGGGCGCCGATCGTGACCAGCCGCAGAGTGGCCCGCCAGCCGACAACATCGACGTGGTGGAATGCCCTCTGCGTCCGCAACTGGGCTACTCCTGTTCGAAGCCGTCGACGTCCCAACCTCTGTCGTATTTCTTCATTGTCAACTTGAACCCGCCTTCCATCCGCGTACCGCTTCGAACACTCCCCAGTGGAAGTATGTGTTTCGCGCCCGTGCTGCTAAAGAGCACATCCGTTTTCGTCGGAGTGACTGTGTACTCGATCTTGGCTGTCAGGACCTTGCCTTCAGTCACAGTGTTGGCAACTCGCACATCGTTGATAGCAAAGGCCTTCGAGTCCTCAGACCTGGCGAGCAATCTCCGTGCAATCTGCATGAGCCGGGCTTCTGACGGCTTCTCGTCGCTCGGCTTCTGCGCCTCGGACGATGCGCTCGCCGCCTCTGCCGCTCCCCGGCCAGACACCACTTTGCCGGTCTGCGGTGGCAAGTCAGCCACACAGACTCTGCCTTCCAGATGGGTCCCCTTTCCACACTGCGCTGGCGAACCGTGACAGGCAATCAGTCCTGCAGAGGCCAGCAGAGTCACCAATAGGGCGCCGCTCATCTTCTTCATTGCATGCCTCCATTCCTCAGGTGTTTCGCCATCAAACCGCGTCGAGGGCCGCTTGCTGGCGTAGACATCGGCGAAACGGTAGATTCCTTGAGCACTCATGGGTTCTTCTGTGCGTAGGAAGGGGCGCGGGGTTGGGGTATAGGGATAGTTTGGGTGTGTAGCACGAATTTCGATCTTTTTTCCGCGACTCATTGACTGCTCCATGCAATCGAAAACCACGTCGACCAGCAGCTCCGCACGCACTCAGGGGAACTTGAGCTTGTCGGCGATGATGGTGATGGGGTCTGCCTTGGTCATGGATACGTTTTGGCCTTTACACTTTTTCGCGACGTCCACAAGGTCACTGTGGTCAGAACGGCGCTGGCTGCAAGGATTTCCTTGCGTCTGTCCAATGCCATTTTGGCACCGCACCCGATCCCTATGGCCGCTTTCTCTTCCTGCGGAACGCGGAACGGATCTCGTGTGCCCACAGAAGCCCGATCAGTCCTCGTTCTGCGCACGAGCGCTGCAACCGATTGTTATGCCGCATCGGGGAACCAGGCACGAATCTGCCGTTCAAAGCCATAGTAGGAAAACGTGTCCTTCTCGGTCTTCCAGAAGGCGCGGATCCTCTTGCTCTTCAAGATATCCTGCATGCCGTTGGACCACGCAGTCCACGCGTCGGGATGGATGTAGCCCCGACGATGGAAGAGGTACTCCTCGGCGCAGAGGTTGAAGTAGTCCACGAGAGTCTGTTTCTCTTTATCCGTCAATTGCGCTTCGGCGCTCGGATCCTTCAAGGGAGTGAGCTCGTCATTCAAGTCCTTGTACCTCTTGTTGAAATCGACGAAGAGTTCCTTGAACAACCGAATCTCGTCTAGTTTCTGCTTCTGAAGAAAGTAGGCCAGGGATAGAACCGCGCCGACGGTAGGGATCGCAAAGGTGCCGCCGCTTCCACCCACGAAGTACAACCCAACGCCCGTGACCAAGACCAGGAGGAGGACGATGATTCCAGCGTGCTGATACACCCAAAACTTTGCGCGACTCATTTCCATCTCTCATCTCTCCTTCGATGTCGACATAACGGCTTGCCGATACGATGCCCCTGCGGTGGGATCGACGGCTTCATCGGCAGGTTCGACAGCAACAGCAGCAATCACCGGTTCGTCCCTAGACCTTCCGGCTTGATGAGAAGGAATTCGAGCATGAATGAGTTCGAGAAATTGGGCAGCCGTATCTTCTCGAATTGCCGCTTGAACTCGTTCATGTCGGAAATACCGAACAACCTCAACATGGTTTCAAAATGGGAGGCGCTTTGACAGCGGTTCAGCCAGTCCGGCGTGGCTTTCATGTAGGGAATCGTTACCGGCCACCAGTACCCACCGCTTTGCGCACTTAGTCCAGTGAACAGATACACCAAATAGTCCGCGTCCACGATCTCAACGAAAGAAAGTAAGGCCTCGCCCGGCCCCGTCCTGACGTAGCCCGCGCGTTGTGGGACC
>PMKP01000166.1 GCA_003157775.1 Myxococcales bacterium
CTCGACCGGATCGGTCCGCGAACCTCGACCGGCCACGATGCCAACGTGCTCCTGTCTTCGACCGACAAACTCTTGTGGAAAGAATCGCGGACCGACTACGGCTGGATCACGGTGACGGAAAACATGAACAACTGGGACGGGAAAGGCACGGACCTGATCTTGTCCTATCACCGAGGCGGCCAGACGCCGGCCACCCTGTACGACGGCAATCAGAAGGTGATCGCCCAATTCCCCCACGACGGCAACCTGGTGGACAATGCTCAGCACGCCGATCTGTGCGGCGACGGTAAGGAAGAGGTCATCGTCTACAACGAGTCGAAGATTTGGATCTTCTCCAATGGCGCCTGCGATCTGGACGCGGCACCAGCCCATCCCAGCATCCCCCAGCAGTTCCACCTGCACAACTGGAGCGAATACACGGGCTGGGTCACCCCTGACGTGAAGTTCTACACACCCGGTTCGGCACAATAGTACCGCCTCTCGGAAGTTCGTAGGGCCGTGGCCGTAGCCGAAACAAAGGGCCTCTGAGCGTGTTTGGTGCGGTGGCGAGTTGACGATCGGAGCACAGCAAGGACCTGAACCGCCTGGAGGACGTCCTTGTCGGCCTTTGCCGCAAACGCTGCCGGGCGAAGTTGCGCTACCAGCAGCTTGTGAAAAGCAAAGCGGGCCGGCGTTGGGACGTTCACCAAGGCCGCCGTGTTGGCAATAATCACAGCCCGCTCAGGTGATTCGAGGAGAAAGCCGAGATGCACAAGCGGCTGCGCGGCAGCATTCCAGCGTGGAATGAAGGTTGCGAGGGCCGCTCGAGCGAGGACGGCCTGACCGGCAACCTCCCTGTTCCCGTAGGCGATAGCCCGGACGCAGGACGGCATTGTCTGGGCGGTAGAGAACGGAAGCGCTGGCGTGCTGCGTGCGTACGATCCAGCGGACCTGGCTCACGAGTACTACAACAGCGCCCAGGCCCCCAACGGCCGCGACACGTTCGCCTACAACAAGTTCGCTGCGCCCACGATCGCCAACGGCCGCGTCTACGTCGGCACTCCGGTCGGCGTCGCCGTCTTCGGGTTGCTTCCCTGATGGAACGTCTCATGGCCGGGGCGAAACTTCTGCGGTCCAGCCTGCATCCAACCAACAGACCGCGTGCCGATTCCCATATTGCCGGCGCGATCGAGTTTGGGGCGCCGAGGAGTAGCACCTGAAAAAGGAGAGTAAGCATGAAGAACAACATCGGAATCCTGTCCGCTTTCGTCCTGGCCTTCAGTCTGGCGACTGCCATCACTCACGCCGCCGCGCCACCCGCCGCCCCCAGCAAGGGCGCCTTACAAAACGACCTCCTGGCAGTACTCGGCGACTCCGAGAAGAAAGTACTTTCCCTCGCAGATGCAGTCCCTCAGAGCAAATACGGTTGGCGCCCGGCGCCTGGCGTCCGCTCGATCAGCGAGGCCTACCTGCACATCGCTTTCGGCAACTACGCCCTGACCAAGATGGCCACCGGCAAAGAACCGCCAGCCGATGCGAAATGGGAAATGAATGCAACCAAGTGGGACGCGCAGACCACCAACAAAGCCGAGATCAGGAAAATCCTAGAGAAGTCCTTCGCGTACGTGCATCAGGCGATCGCAGCGTTCCCGGACGCTGATCTCGACAAGAAGGTGAACTTCTTTGGACACGAGGTGACCGCCCGCTCCGTCCTAGTCACGCTCGTCGGCCATATCGGCGAACACCTCGGGCAGGAGATCGCCTACGCCCGGAGCAACAAGGTGACGCCGCCCTGGAGCAAGGCGGAGAAATAGCCGACCCCTGCCGCGCGCTGACCGTGATCGCGTCCACCAGCCTTCAGGTGGCGGACGCCGCAGGGCTTGTATCTGCCCGCAATTTCAGGGAAACCGGGTTAGCCGCTGCCACTTCACCTTCGCGATCGATAATCGCCAGCACCTCGGGCCGGGCCCCCTCCATCGGCACCAGGTCGACATTGCGGCCTGCCACCTCGGCGGCTCGGGCCATGGCATGGAATGTCTGACCGGGCGGCAGCCCCTCCAGTGCGATGTCGATGTCCGAATCAGGGCGAGCAGCCCCGCGCGCTACTGAGCCAAACAGCACCACCCGACGCACGCCGAACTCCCGCACGAGGACATCGGCGACCAGCGGCACGGTGGCCCTGATGTCGCGCGCGCACCTCGCCTCCTCGGACGCTTGCTCGGCGAACCGACGGCCTAGAATCGCAACGGCCTCGCGCGGGCTCATGCGCGATATGCTACCACGACAGCGGGCCAGAGACCCACGACCCACTGAATGGTCCAGTAGACAGGGATCTCCTGCCAGACCATCAGGTCCAGCCCATGGGCCACGCGGGCCATGTGGGTGCGGGTAATGGGCCAGCCGGACGAAGTTTGGCGTTCAGCTCCTTGGCCCAGCCGAGCAGCATGCGGGCGTCCTCGACGGAATACGCCCGCCCGCCACGCATCGGGTTCTCCTCGTGAATGCAGATGCCGCGCAGGAAGACCGGCTGGTCGTTCAGCAGGATGTCCGTGCCACGCGTCTTGATGGTGCGAAAGCCGACGCCGTCGGCGATCTGGTCGGTCTCGCTGGCCAGCACCACCTCGTGCAGCTCCGGCCGCTCCGGCGACCAGAGCGGGATCTGCGCGACGGGATGATCGGCACACTGGCCCTCGGCAGATCCGGGTCATCAGCACCGCGCCCACAAAGGCAACCTGGGTGCGGCGGTATCGACAAGGGCAACCTTGGTGTGGCTGGAGGGTTCCCGGACGCTCAAAGACCCCCTTCGTTCTGCCTATACTCAGCCAAGCCCTACACTACAGCCTCTCACCCGCCGGGAATCCACGAGGCTACTCCTTCGTAGAAGAGCTTCGACAAGACGCCAACGACAAGAAGGCTCACGATAATACCCCAGATGACTCGGCGCCTTTGCAGCCTGTTAGCGTGTCGTTCGATCTCGTCGCCCCAAAGGAACACGACTTGTGGGTAGCCGGTGGCAAGGAGGGTGAGACTGCAGCCAACTACGAGGAGGAGCGGAATCCCGAATAGGACCAACTTCCGCGCCTGTCCTTTCGGTGGCGGTTCTTCCGGCCCCTGATCGAGGACGACGTTCCGAAGTTGCATCGTAGTGACTTCTCGAACCTCCTCGTCCGTGAGTGTCCGGCCAGACGACAACATCTGCCCTACACGATCTATGTCAGTACTTTGCAACCAATGCACCGTGGCGATGTGTCTCTGCGGCTGAAACCGGACGAACTGGGACGCCAAGACACCGAGTGCACAGAGCGTAAGCCCGAGCAGCGCTAGCAGGATTCCGGTATGGCTCAGCCAGGTCCTCTCTACCTGTTCCTCAATGTCTGAGAGAGTCCGGCTAGCCCACCCGGCCGCGTCGCTTCGGACACTAACCGCAATCATTTTCCCAACGGTGACCGTTGGCAGTCTGGCTTTGGCCACGCCGTAGTCAACTTGGACTTCGTGTTCTGGGCGTGTGGATCCTTCCGCAGTCGCTGAACAGACGATAAGGAGGCGTTCGATCTTGTACTTGCGTGAGTTCTCAAGTGCGAGAACGTCTTCGGCTTTTGCCATTTCCTCGCTTCGGCCCCCACGCATGAACACCTCAAAGTGGTCGCGCTTCGTCGTGTCCTTATGCTCGTCAAGGCGTTCGTGAATCCTATCGAGGATTCTGGTGAGCTTGGTCGGCTCCAGTAGAAATGGATGCTCGTACTCCTTGTGAATTTGCTTCACGTGCTGCCTCCGATGAATGCATAGCTGATTCGATGGGGTATTTCTTGGCCGACAATCCCGACCGCGCCGCCACACCCGCGCGCGTGGCGGGGTGGTCTCTCAGGGCAGCTCGGACCGTTGGATCTGCGCGCTGAAAGGCTTGTCTCAGGCACAAGGCGGAGTCTACCCCATCGTGCCCCCGTTGAGGTCGTCGTCGTCAGTTCAGCCAGTTTTCGCCGCCCGCTTCACTTGCCCCGCGCGGCTCGCTGCTCGATCTCGTCGTAGAACGACTTCAAGACAGCGAACGCTTTCTTCCTAGTTCCATTCTGGCCGATCAGGCCCTTGCGATTCCAGCCGTCTTGCACGTTGGGCAGAACCCGGCGCGGGGAGCGGAAGTCGGCGAGGATCCACGCCGTCACGCCTCGCCAGGCCGGGATCTTTCGTAGCATGGCGATGGTCTTGCGATACAGGTCTTCCTGGTATTCCTCACTGAAGCGCGTGAGCGCATCGGCGTGCCAGCCTTGCAGGGCATCCGCGCCGAACTCGCTGATGACCACCGGCTTCTTGTATTTGATGGACCACGAGATGCGCGCTGTCTTGTCGGGCAGGCCGTCGTACCAGCCAATGTATTGATTGAAGTTCACCAGGTCGGTGAACTCGCCGAAGGGAGCGTCCACGATGCGCAGGTCGGGGTTCTGCTTGTCCCCGTGGACTTCCATGGCCGCCGAGATCAGCCGCGATCCGTCCAGCGACCGGGCAGGCCGTAGCCGAAACAAAGGGCCTCTGAGCGTGTTTGGCGCGGTGGCGAGCTTGTGATCGGCGGCCTGGAAGCGCGGCCAAGGGGGGCGAAGACGGCTGGATCCCCACGCGAACCGAAGCCCTTGGCAGCGAGTTTCGCAGCTCAGGGCAGACGGAGACCTGTCCAGGTTGGCGAGCGGTACGGCTGGCAGGGGATGATCGGAGCAGCGGGCGGCTACGGACTCCGGCTACCCGCCCTTTTGCGAGATCGCTCCACCCCTTCCAACTAGCTGGTTTCGCCTAGCTTTTCACGGATCGGTTGTTGGGACAGGGCCAGATGACGTGCCGTCCCTTCAACGCGAACCGCCAACTGGGCGGCAGATTTTGGCCACTCAAGCATCCACCCGGGCATCCAAGTTCCAGTCACAGCTTGACTCTGTCTGAACCGACCAAGGGAGTCCGATGAACCAGATGCATTTTCTTCGAGGCGTTTCCGCTCTGTGAGGAACACAAATGGAATATCTGACGGTTTCAACCCTGCGGAAGATACGGATTACCGCAGCGGTGCTCTTGGGGGCTTTTGCGCCGGTGGGTTGCGGCGGGGTTTCTGCGAACACTCCGCCGCCGGCCACGGCCGCATCCGCCTCCGACATCGACGATGTGTCGGCTGGTTTGACGGAGCACCACCGCCACCACCACCACGGCGGAGTGACGCTCCTCATTGCATTGAGCCTCGACACGCTCGGCGTCCCGCCCGAACAGCGGACGGCCGTGGAGAAGATTCGTAGTGATCTGCATGCTCGAATGGAGCCGGCGCGAGCCGCGGAGCAAAGATTGGTAGCCACGCTGGCCGACGGGCTGGCTGCGGCTAACCTGGACGCGGCCAGCGTGGACGCTGCAGTCGCGCGGGTAGTGGTCGCGGCTGCAAAGGTGCACGATGCGTCCGCGGATGCGCTGAACGAGTTGCATGCCGTACTGACGCCGGCCCAGCGAGCCGCGCTTGTCGAAAAGGTCGAGGCGCACTGGGCAGTCTGGCAAAAGGCGAATGCCGAGGAGACCGGTCCAAGGAACCCGGACCATGGTCAGCTAGCGATGCTCGCGACCGATCTTGATCTGACGCGAGATCAAGTGGACCAGATCCGTGCGGGCCTCGGTGAGGGGATGAAGGCTGTGCCGCGGCTTGACCTGCAGGAAATCGCCACGCACCTCCGTGCGTTCGGCGATGCGTTCCGCGGCGACAAATTCGATGCAAGAGTGCTCACCACCGCGAACGGCGCGAACGCGCACCTCGCTGGCTGGGGCGCGGCACGCTTGGCGCACTTCATAGAGGCGGTGAGCCCCGTGCTCACCCCGGACCAGCGCGCCAGATTTGTGGAGAGGCTCCGCGAGCATGCGGCTCACAGCCCTAACAACGGAGGGATCCAATGAGCCAAGTCGGCCGGATGGGGATGTTTCGACGGTTGGCGTGCGCGATCGGTGTGAGCGCTATACTCGCAACCACTGCGGGATGCGGCCTAGAAGTGGGAGCCGTCTATCCTGGAGTGGGCTACGGCGATTATCCGCCCGATGAGTACATAGCTACGACTGATCCCGTGTACTTCAACGGGCGTGCCGACTACTGGTACGGCGGTCGATGGTATTATCGGGATGGCGGTCGATGGAACCACTACGACAGGGAGCCACCGGGGCTCTACCAGCGTCGCATGCAAGGCCCGCCTGTGCGTCGCACATACGAGGCGCGCGGTGGCCGTGGGGTGGCTGGCCCCCGTAGGCGTTAGCGGACGGCATTGGACCGACGGCACATGGCTCATGCAGAGTTCGTCTGGGTAAGGTGGACTCCGACGCCTTGCTGGCTTTCGCCAGTAAGTTTCCGGGAGCCGATGGAAGGCTGGGATGCTATGGCCGGTCCCACTGCCTTGTGCCGTGCCGCCCGCGCATTTGCAACGCAAGAGTCTCCGAATTGAAGGAGAGCGTAGGGCGGCCGGATCCGCCTCGCGGACCAGATGGGGCACGCCGGCAGGCTCCGCTCGATCGGACCGCAGCGACACTGACGCGGGCCGAAACTCGATGCTGGTCTTGCCCGCGGTCGTGGCCAGTGCCCGCCGTCCATGAAGGGGCAGCGGCGGCATTCGGGCAGCCGACCGCGTACAATATCCGCGTGAACCGCGCACAAC
>PMKP01000205.1 GCA_003157775.1 Myxococcales bacterium
ACTGTCGGTGTACGACTTCGACGGAGACGGCAAGGCGGAATTCGCGTGCAAGACCGCACCGGGCACCAAGGACGGACAGGGCAACTACCTGAAGACCGGGCCCGCGGCGGGCGCCGACAACAGCCAGGACCTCAGAAGTGCTCGCGGCATGACCTTGGGAGGACCGGAGTGGCTGACCGTGTTCGACGGCACGACCGGGGCGGAACGGGCAACCGTTGAGTATCCGGTGCTCTATGCCAGCCATAGCTGGGGCGACACGAACGGCAACCGATCGCAGCGCTTCAACGGCGGGTTCGCCTTCGTGAAGGATGGTGGCGTCGCCACGGGTCTTCCGAGCATCATCCAGCAGNNGAACTGGGTCTACGACAGCGTGACATCAATCCAAAATGGCGGTGGCGACCACTCATGCATGGCGGGGGATGTGGACGGGGACGGAGCGCAGGAGATCATCCCAGGCGCGAGAACCATCAACAGCGACGGAACCTTCAGGTGTGACTCTGGGATGGGCCATGGCGATGCCATGGACATCGCGCAGCTGATTCCTGGCAAGCCTCTCGCTACCTTCTCTATTCACGAGTCTCTGGGCGGCAGTGACTGTCACGATGCCGGAACCTGCACCACGTTCTACTACAAGATCACCAACCCCGGCGTCGACGCCAATCGCGGCCGAGCCGACTATGTCGGCGCCGGCGACGAAACCAGCGCATCGTGCAATGGCGGGGGCGCCACGGGGTTGTGCCTCACCGGTACCGGCAGCGCCCCCTCGGCCGGGAGCAACTTCGTCATCTACTGGGATGCTGACGAATGGCGCGAGCTTGAAGATGCCAACTCGATCACCAAGGCCGGCGGCGGAAGCCTGCTGAGTTGCTCCCAGTGCTCGGGGAACAACGGCACCAAGAACACCCCGACGCTGACCGCCGACATGCTGGGCGACTGGCGCGAGGAGATCATCTGGCGCGAAACCGGCAACACCGCCCTGCGTATGTACACGACTACGGACGTAACCAAGCGCCGGATCTATACCCTCATGCACGATGCCCAGTACCGGGCGCAGGCGAACTTCGAGCAGGCCAGCTACAACCAACCGCCCCACCCGAGCTTCCAAATCAGCCCCAACATGCCTGCTCCGCCCGTTCCTGACATCTTCGTCAAGTAGTCTATTGGTCTGACGCGTGAACGGTGCCCGCGCCGTTCACGCCTTTCGCCAGAGCCCCGACTTTCCGGTGATGGAAAGTCGGGGTTTTGCTATATGCTCCCATCCCCACCGATGCCGGGAACCACAGTGATAGTTCAGCGCAAGTCCTGGACCGTGCTCAGCGGTGCCTTGGCCTTGCTGGTGATTGCGGGGCTCACGGTTGCGTGCCATCGCAAGAGCCCCATCCCTGCCCTGCCCCCGACGAAATCCCAGCCGCCTCCAGACGCACAGTGGGTCCCCGATCCAACATTCCTGGTGCTGGTGGGGGTGGAGAGTACGCCTCCGGGGGCACGCATTGTGCGGGTATCCGATGGCTGGGTGCTAGGACATGCGCCCGATACTATCGAGTTTCACCAGTCCAACGAGCCGGTGCTGGTCCGCTTCGAGCTGGAGGGCTACATCCCTGTCACGCAGGCGGTGTCGGCGGCTTCGGACGGAAATCTGAAGATCGTGCTGGAACCGATCCCGAAAAAGCATGCTACGGCGACCAAGAGGTCCAAGGGGAGTAGAGAGCATAGGAATTCGGACTAGCCAGAAGGCCGGCGGCTGGGTTTTCCCAGCCGGAACCACGGCCCTTCATTTCTACCGCACCGGGCTAGCGCTTTGGGCAGAAAGGACGGGTGAGCCGTGCTAAGAAGCAAAGCCACTGCCTCTTTAGGACTCCGAATTCATGGGCCCGACTCAAAGGAGAAACGTATGCAACGTGAGAACAAAGCGCAACGTCGAGTAGGTGGCGCATCCGTGTCCTTTCTGTGCGCCATCAGTGTAGGGATGTTATTCCCTGCCTGCGATAACGGTGGTGGAACCACCACGGCCGGAACCGGCGGCGCTACGACCGGTGGAACGAACGGCACCGGCGGTGTCATCAACTCCGGCGGCGTCGTGGTCAACTCCGGCGGTGTCGTGGTCAATTCCGGCGGTGTCGTGGTCAACTCCGGCGGTGTCACCAAGTCCGGCGGCGTCGTCGTCAACTCTGGCGGTGTCGTGGTCAACTCCGGCGGTGTCGGCCCCAACCCCACGGGGGGGCTCGACAGGACCGGCGGCGGCGGCCCCAGAACCGGCGGCGCGCCTCCCGCTGGTGGTGTAGTCACCTCCGGCGGTGCGTCGAGCGCAGGTGGCGTCACAGGAGCGGGTGGCGCAACCAAGCCGACAGTTACCGGGGGAGGCAGCGGCCACTACCAGATGGAGAACCTGGATCGCGGCGTGGTAGCCGTGGTGGTCACCGGCGGCGTCTATGTCGGTTGGCGCATGTTTGGCTACGAGTACACCGGAACGGACAGCGATACTTCGTACAACCTCTACAAGAACGGCACCAAGTTGGCCAACGTGACCGATAGCACCAACTA
>PMKP01000263.1 GCA_003157775.1 Myxococcales bacterium
AGGTGGAAATGGCCTTCCTCTCGGCTTCCGAAAAGATGGGCGTGGAAGAACAGCGCACCATGTTCGTGGGCACGAGCCACGCCGACCTAGACGAGTTGCGCTTCTCATGGTTTGGCCACCAACGCCTGCGCGCGGACCAGCGCGAAGCCGACACCGCGGTGGTCAGCTACTTTTCCGAGCCCGACCCCGACGATCGCATGATCACCAACCTGATGCGCCGGGAAACTCGCCGTCTGGAAACCAAGGACCCCACAAAGATTCCCGGTGAAACCTACGTGCTGTGTCCGGCGGTGGCCAGTGTGAAACTCAGCTACTACGACTATAAGAAAAAGGAGTGGAAAGAAGAATGGAACACAATGGGGGCAGACGGCCTGAAATACCTGCCCACGCAGGTGCGCATTGCCCTGACTGTCATCGACGAACGCGGCCAGGCCGCGACCTTCACCAGCACCGCACGGCTGCAGCTCACTGAGCGGGTCGACTACCGCCCGAACCCGGTCTGAGGACACGCCCATGGATGTACTCAAGCAAGGCTTGTCCACCGCATCCCCGGCAGGGTTGCGTGGCACACTGGCTGCTCGCTTCCGGGCACGCCGTGAGCGCGACCGGCAAAGCGGTGTGGCCTTTCTCATCACCATTGCATCGCTTTCCCTGTTGATTGCGTTGGTGTCTCAGTTCACCTACGGGACAACGGTTGACTCGGCCCAGGCAGCCAATGCGCGCGACGAGGTGCGCGCGCACTATCTGGCCCGCTCCGCGGTGTCGCTGTCGCGCCTGCTGATAAAGATTCAACTCCGCTTCGTCGAGCCCATAATGCAGACGGCGCAGAAAATGCTTGCCGATCAGACGGGCCAGGACCTCGGCATCAGCCTGCGCGTGACCGACTACGCGACGCCGATTCTGGGCTTTTTTGCCGGTTCCAAGGTGGAGACTTCTCTCTTGGCCGGGCTGATCGGGGTTGATACCAGCATGGCCACTGGCCTGGGCATTCCCGCAGGGCACATGGACGCCGCGGTCACCAACGAGGACGGCAAGATAGACATCAACTGCGGCGGCGGCATGGCTCCCAACCGTTCACAACAGATCACGGTGTTCCGGCTCTTGATGGCGCTGATGGCCTCGCCCCGCTACAATTGGCTGTTCGAACAGCGCAACGCCGAGGGCCAGTTTATCGAACGCATGGATCTCGCGCGTGCCCTCATCGACTGGGCTGACGCCGACGAGCAAGCGTTTGCCATGGATGCCAATGCATCGGGGCCGGAAGACTACCGCTACGACCAACGCGACGATCCCTATCAGGCTCACAACAATCGCTACGACACGGTCGAAGAGACCAACCTGGTTCGCGGCATGGACCCCGACTACGCCGAGGCTTTCGCGTCGAATTTCACCGTCTATGCCAGCAACCCTGACTGCAAAATCAACCTGGCTTCGGTCAAGGGCGACTGCACCCCGCTCATCGTGGGCCTGGTGCGCGCGGCGCTGTTCCCCGACCCCAACAAGCCACCCGCGGACCTCAGCATCCTCGATGACAATCGTCTGTATCCGCTGGCTAGTATCCTGTGCGAGCGCAGCCAGGCAGTCGGGTTCGACTCACTGGACACGCTGGTCGGGGTGCTGAGCAATCCCGCCGGTTCTATCGCCCGCGATGATCCGCGCTACCAGCTCATGCAGACCTTGACCGGGATTACCATCACCAAGGCGCAACTCTCACAAGTGGCCTACGTAGGACCGCCGCGTGTGTACAAGGTGGTGGCCACGGGTGAGTCGGGCAAGGTCAAGAAGAGGATCATCGTCATCCTGGACAGCAAACGCTTTCTGGACAACCCCGTCACCATCAACCCCGAGGGCGAACGGGCCGCGGGCGTAATTCAGTACTGGCGAGAAGAGTAGGAACGAGGCTGAAGACTCATGGCTCACACCATCACCGGAATCGACCTGGGATCTCGGTCGGTCAAGTTCGCGGTCTTCGACATGGGCTTCCGCCGCGTGCGGGTCAACACGGCCTTCGAGGAGCCCGTACCGCTGAGCGAGGCTCCTCTGGCTGAACGACAAGCCGAGGCATTGCGCGCGGGCGTGGCGCGGCTGCCCTCCGAGTCGACTATCACCATGGCGCTGCCCAGTGAGATGCTCGCATTGCGTGTGCTCGACCTCCCGTTCTCCGATGCACGCAAGGTCGAACAGGTGGTGGGCTACGAACTAGAGGGCCAAATCATGCACGACCTGTCCGAGGTCGTCATGGACCACGTCATCCTCTCGGCGCCCAGCACAGGGCAGGCCGAAACCGCCGGCTCGCGTGCCCTGGCGGTCGCGGCGCGCACTGAGGAGATCGCGGCCTTTCTCGCTTCGCTCAAGCCATGTGGCGTGGACCCGCGCACCCTCTACGCCACCCCGGTCATCTATCACGCCCTGCTGGCCGAAGAGCGCGCCGAGGAGGCGCCGACCGGTTGCCGCCTGTTCATCGACGTCGGCCATCGGCACAGCCAGCTTTGTTTCCTGCGCGGTGATGAGGCGGTGTTCGGCCGGACCAGCAGCCACGCAGGTGAGGAGTTGACCCTTGCCCTGGTTCGGGCCTCGGGGAACAAGTGGACCTTCGCGCAGGCCGAGCAAGCCAAACATACCTATGGGTTCGTGCCCAGCCCGGCGCAGCCACCGGCAACCGCCGCACAACGCCAGCTCGGCCCGGTGTGCAGGGATGCGCTGGCGCCGTTCTTGCGTGACCTACGCCAGACCCTGGCCAGCTTCCGTGCCCAGGACAAGACGGAGGTGGAGGCCATCCTGCTGGCTGGCGGCGGCTCGCGCTTGCAGGGACTGGCCGAGTTTCTGCAGGAAGAGTTGGGCATCCCCACCAGCCTCTGGCCGGCCCCGCCCATTGCGGAAGCTCCAGACAGCGACGAGGTCGACGAGATCTCCGTTGTCGACGAGGAGGGGTCCGCAGGCCGCGCGCGTCTGGCCTTGGCCTTTGCCCTGGCCTGGGCTGGGGTGCGGGGTCACAAGGAGCTGGACCTGCGGCGCGGACCCTTTCAGTACCGGGTCAGCTTCTCGGTGGTGCGCCAGAAGGCTGCCCACCTGGCCCTTCTGGCCGGGGCTGTGCTGTCGTGTGCCGCTGTGGACGGAACCATCGCGCTCCGGCGCCTATCCAGTGAACAGCAGCAACTCAGAGAGAAACTGAGACTGGCCACCAAAGAGCTTTTTGGGCAGGCGCGATCCGACGCGACTGAGGTGACTGCGGCACTGAAGCGCTCCTTCCGCGACGAAATGGCGCCCTTGCCCCGGGTCACCGCCTACGATCTGCTTGACCAGATCTCGCGCAAAATGCCCCCTGCCGACCAGGTGGCCATCGACGTGCAGGACCTGGAAATCAAGGCCAAGAAGACCACCGTCAAAGGCACGGTGGATTCCGCCGCGGCGCTTGACGAGGTGGTGGCCAAACTCAAGGAGATCGATTGCTTCGAAGAGATCAACAAGGGCCCCCTCACCGAGGTCAGCGGTGGCCAAAAGCAGTTCAGCCTGACCATCAACTCGAAGTGCCCCTAAGGAAGCCATGGGATTTCTCAAACGCTTGATGGGAATGATCGCGAGCGGGATGCGACGACCCGCGGCCTATGCGACCGCCCAGTGGAACCGGATGGCGGCTCGCGAGCGCAAGCTCATCTCGATTCTGGCCAGCGCCGTTTTCACCCTCGCCCTTGTACTGGCAGGCTACCTCATCGTCGATTCGCTGCAGGAGATCAGCACCAGCAACCAAGACACGCGCGAGGCGCTCGCCGCCATCGCCCGGCATCGTGACGACTACTTGGACGCCAAGTCACGCATGGTCACACTGGAGACGCGCATCGGCGTCGAGCCACCCCAATTGGCCGCCGACCTCGAAGCGGCAGGCAAGGAAGCCGGCATCGAGATTCCGGAAACCGTGGATCGTCCGCCCGCTCCCGCAGGCAAGCGCTACCTCGAGCACAGCCTGGACGTGAAGCTGCGCAAGGTGGGTCTGAAAGAACTGGCCACTTTCCTCAACAAGGTGGAAACCAACCCTCGGCTGATCGTGGTCACGCGGTTGCAGATCCGGCGCAGCTTCGGCGAAGGCGACAAGCTGGATGTGGAGATGACTGCCACGGCCTACGAGCGCTTGAAGGAGGAGCGTCGCAAGAAGGCTGCAGCCCCAGGGAAGGGCAAGGACTAGAGCCATGATGAGCGAACGCGCGCGCCGCCTTTGGAAGATCGGAGCCACCACGGCGTTTGGTCTGTTGGCGTTCTTCTTGGTCTTCATTCTGACGCTGCCCTATGGCCGAATGAAGGACTACCTGGTGATCTTGGCCGAGCAGCAAGGCTACGACGTCGAGGTCAAGTCGGTTGGTCCCGCGCTGGGTCTGGGCATCCGACTCAAAGACATGACCATCTCCTCGCGCCCCTCCGGCGGGGGCAAGCCCACGCGCATAGCGATCCCGGTGGCCAAGGTGCGCTGGTCGCTCTTGGGAGCGCTCGCTGGCCGCAAGACCTATCAGGTCTCAGCCAGGGTATTCGGCGGCGACCTGGACGTGGAAACCACGCGCAGCAAGACCGAAAGCGGCCTACACGCATCAGCGAAGGCGATCGATCTGTCCGATATTCCCTGGGTCAAGGCCGCCATCAATCTCCCCCTGTCAGGTGTGCTGGACCTGCGGCTCGATGAGAAGATGCCCGGCCTGCACGCCTCAGCGACAGTGGGTTCACTGACCTGGACCTGCAGCGCCTGCACACTGGGCGACGGCAAGGCCAAGCTGATCATCCAAGGCAACCCCCTCCTCGCTGAGGGTCTGGGACTTCCCAAGATCCGTCTGGGCAATTTCGTGGGGCGGGTGTCCATCGACAAAGGGGTGGGCCGCCTGCAGGGTGTGCAGGCAAAGTCGCCTGACGGTGAGCTCTATCTGGAGGGGGAGATCAGGCTGAATGATCGCTTCGCCTCTTCATTGTTGGATCTCTATGTCCGCTTCAAGCTGAGCGACGCTCTGCTCAAGAGCTCGGAGAAGCTGAATACCATCATGCAGTTTGCTGCCTCGGCCGGCAAGCGCCCGGACGGGTTCTACGGTTTTCGCGTGAGCGGGCCGCTCAACCACCTGGGAACGCCGCTTTGGACCAAGACTTCGCCGTTCGGTGCCTCAGCATCAGGCCCGAAACCGATTGCCGGCAGAACAGGCACACCGCCCCTTGTCCGCTCGGCTTTCCCCTACCTTCCCCACTCAGGCCAAATGGTCGGCACGGAAACCGCCTCTCCTCAGGCTCCTGCACAGCCTGGGAACGAATCTGCGACGGCAACCGAGACCTCGTCGACGCCGGCCGCCGAGCCTGCACCCGCTCCTCCGCCTTCTGCCCACCCACCGGGATGGGATCCGTTGATAGACAATCCACCACGCGACGAAGTGCCACCGCCCCCGCCGCCCCCGCCTGCGGCTGCTCAGCCTGCCCCCCCGCCTCCCGCGCCCGAGCCGGCGCCGCCCGCAGCGAGCGATGCTGCTCCTACCGTCGCCCAGCCACCGAGCTAGGAATAGGCCAGCGCTCTCACTGGCTTGCGGGCAAGGGACAGGCGCCCGGGGCAAGGCCTAGCCTTCTGACTCGGTCGCAGAAAGTCGAGCGCGAGATGCCCAGAGCCGCAGCGGCGCGCCGGCGGCTATTGCCGTTTCGTCGAAGGGCCCAGACGAAGACGTCAGTTTGGATTTGCTCGAAGGACTTGTTGCGCAAAGGCAGAAGGTCGCTGTCGACCAGAGGCGCCGCCGGGGACCGGACAAGATCGACCGCTGCTGCTCCCGGCCCGCTGCCATCAGCCGCACGCGACATCCCGGTTGCGCCGTCGCCCGTCGCTTCGATCTCTAAGTTGGGGGCGTCGATCACGGCGCTGGTCAGGAGCGCGGCTCGGCGAATCACGTGGCGCAACTCGCGCACATTGCCGGGCCAGTCATGCGCAAGCAGCTTCGTGGCCGCCTCTGCCGTGATGACGTGCGGACCGAGGTCGGGCTTGAACTCGTCGAGAAAGTGCTGGGCCAGTGCAAGGATGTCCCCCGGCCGGTCGCGTAAGGCCGGCAGCCTCAACTCGAAACCGGCCAGTCGGTGGAAGAGATCTAGACGGAATGACCCGCGCTGTGTGTCCCGTCGCAAATCGCGCAGCGTGGTGGCTAGCAGGCGCACCTCCACCGCGGTCTCGCCGCTGCCGCCCACTCGCCGGATGCGCCCGGTTTCCAGTACGCGCAACAGCTTGGGCTGCAGGTCCATGGGCAGCTCGCCGATCTCGTCCAACACCAGGGTGCCCCCAGCAGCCTCCTCGAACCAGCCCGAACGGCGCGATCCGGCGCCCGTGAAAGCGCCGCGTTCGTGTCCGAAGAGCTGGCTTTCTGCCAGCTCGCGGGCCAGGGTGCCGCAGTTGACGGCGACAAAGGGCCCCTTGGGCTTGGGCCCCAACTCGTGCAAGACGCGGGCAAGCAGCTCCTTGCCGGCCCCGCTCTCGCCAGTCACCAGCACGGGGATGCGGGTGGGCGCTACGCGCATCGCACGCGCCAGAACCAGGCGCAGCGCCGGGTCGTCACCCACGATGGCCTCCAGAGTCGGACTCCTCGGGATCTCGTTCATGCCATCTTTGTCGGCGTGGCTCGGCCAAAGTTGCGTGAGAATCCTGCCGGTCAGTCAGCCTTCGACTGGTAATGGTGGGCTTTGGGCGCAACGCCGCGATGTGACAGGAGACATGAACTTGACACGGGACATATGTTCCGTACCATACGTTTGTTCAGTAACCCTGCGAAGGAGCCGTCCATGGGCCACTTGACGATCGTGCGCGACGATGATCCTGCCAGCGACCTGACCGACCGCCAGCGCGAGGTACTCGATTTTATCTCCGGCTCGATCAGCAGGTGCGGCTATCCGCCGACCTTGCGGGAGATCGGCAGCCACTTCGGCATCCGTTCCACCAACGGGGTGAACGATCACCTGCGGGCCCTGGAAAAAAAAGGCTACTTGCAGCGTGAGGACCTCAAGTCGCGCGCTCTGCGCCCCCTGCTGGCGACCGGCCAAACCATCGACGTGCCGATTCTTGGCAAGGTCGCCGCCGGGCAACCGCTGCTGGCGGTGCGGAACTACGAGGACACGGTCAAGGTGGATCGGTTCTTCATAGGACAGAACCGCGAGGTCTTCGCCCTGCGGGTCAAGGGCGAGTCCATGATTGACGACGGCATTCTGGATGGGGACTACGTGTTTGTGCGCAAGCAGCTCCAGGCCAACTCTGGTGAGGTGGTGGTGGTCATGATCGGCGAAGAAACCACGGTCAAGCGCTACTACCCGGAAGGCGACTCCATCCGCTTCCAGCCCGCCAACCCCAGCATGGAACCCATCGTGGTGCGCAAGCGGGATTTCCGCAGCGTGAATCTGCTGGGGGTGGTGATTGGCGTGTATCGGAAACTGCACTGATTGACTTCGCCCGCAGCCAGGAGTAGCAATCTGACCGCCGAATCCGGTCTCGCCGGAACGGGGGAACCAAATCGCTTTTTGGGGCGAAGTGCCAGCCAGCACCGGGGGACCGCCTCCTCCCGAGCCCGTCAGCTAACCTCGTAGGCAGAAGAGGCCCCGAAGGACGGGGGGCCGGTCAAGAAAGCTGAATGAGTAGCAACGAGCCGACCCGGCCGGAAGAAAAGGCGTCCCTGCTGGAGACTGGCTGGCGGGTCATGGTGGGTCGACCGCGGGATTTCAAAGATCCTGGTGTATTCCACAAGATCTCATTGATCGCGTTCCTGGCCTGGGTGGGCATGGGCGCCGACGGATTGTCATCCTCGGCTTACGGCCCCGACGAGTCTTTCCGCTCCCTGCTCGAACACGGCAACACCACCTATCTCGCGGTGTTCATGGCACTGGCCACGGCGTTGACCGTGTTCGTGATGTCCTACGCATACAGCCGCATCATCGAGCATTTCCCAACCGGCGGCGGTGGCTACGTGGTGGCGAGCAAGTTGCTCGGCGAGAAGGCTGGGCTGCTCTCCGGCTCGGCGCTGCTGGTGGACTACATCCTGACCATCACGGTTTCCATCGCATCGGGCGGTGATGCTGTCTTCAACATGCTGCCGCTCGCCTGGCACACCTGGAAGTTGCCCCTGGAGTTCGTCGTCATCACGCTGCTCATTGTCCTCAACATACGGGGTGTCAAGGAGTCGGTCACGCCGCTGGTGCCGGTTTTCATGGTCTTCGTCCTTACCCACCTGGTGCTGATTCTGGGCGGCCTCGGGTCGCACATCGGTCACGCACCGGAGGTGGCTGCCAACCTGACACACGAATTCTCGCAGAGTATCCACAGCTACGGCGCCTTCGGCGTGTTCATCATCTTCATGACCGCCTATTCCCGAGGCGCCGGCACCTACACCGGCATCGAAGCGGTGTCGAATGGGCTGCAGATGATGCGCGAGCCGCGGGTGACCACGGGCAAGCGCACCATGGTTTATCTTTCTGTATCGCTGGCCTTCACCGCAGGCGGCATCTTGCTCTGCTACCTCCTCTTTGGCATCCGTCCGCAGGAGGGCAAGACCCTGAACGGCGTGTTGATAGAGGCCTTCGCCGCGAACTGGCACGTGCTCGGCTTGCCAGTCGGCAAGGGTTTCGTTGTCATCGCGCTGGCGTCCGAGGGCGCGCTGCTTTTCGTGGCCGCGCAGACTGGTTTCATCGACGGGCCTCGGGTCATGTCCAATATGGCGGTCGATTCATGGCTGCCCCGGCGCTTCGCATCCCTGTCTGATCGTTTGACCACCAAAGACGGCGTCGTGATGCTCGGAGTGGCCGCCATCGCCTTGCTGTTGTTCACCCACGGCAACGTGGACGCGCTGGTGACCATGTACGCCATCAACGTGTTCATCACGTTCTCTCTCTCCCAGCTCGGCATGTGCCGTTTCTGGCTGCGCGAGCGATCCCGCGACGCGAAGTGGGGGCGTCACATCCTGATCCACGTCATCGGCCTGGTCATGTGCCTGTCGATCCTGACCTTCACCATCGTCCTCAAGTTCTCGCAGGGCGCCTGGCTGACCCTGTTGGTGACCACCGCCCTCATCGTGGCGTGCTTGGTGGTCAAGTCCCACTACCGCGAGGTCGCCCGCCAATTGGCCTTGCTCGACGCTGACCTGGACAACCTGGTAGGGCTCGACGGACACGGGGGTGAGCCGGATCCCAGCAAGCCCACCGCGGTTCTCCTGGTGGCAAAGTACGGCGGCCTGGGCGTGCACTCCATGCTTTCCATCCAACGCACCTACCCCGGCTATTTCGCCAACCTGGTGTTCGTCTCGGTGGCGGTCCACGACACCGGCACGTTCAAGGGCGTCGCCGAGGTCGCTTCGCTGCGCCTCCGAGTTGAGGAGACCCTGCAGAAATATGTGGCTCTCGCCAAAAGCCTGGGCTGGAACTCCAGCTACCGAATGGCCGAAGGGCTGGACGCCGTCTACGAGGCCAGCCGCCTATGCATCAGGATTGCAGACGAGTTTCCCCGCGTCGTGTTCTTTGCCGGCAAGCTCATCTGGAAACGCGAGACGTGGATGCAGCGAATCCTGCACAACGAGACGGCCTACCAGGTCGAGCGCCGCCTGCACTGGAAGGGCTTGTCCATGGCTGTGCTGCCGGTCCGGGTAGGCGACGACGCGCGCAGCGCGCCGCTGATGCCACGACCGAAGTCCAAAGCCGAGTGAGGCCTAGCCATGTAGGTGGACGGCGCCGACGGATGGAGTAACCTCCGACTGCGCGATGAACACCCGACGCAACCGACGACTGAACGGCTACCTCGGCCGTGGTCTGCTCGCGTCGATTCTCCTGCACGCGCAGGTCATTCTGCCTCTCGTCGTCCTGGCCCTCATCTATGGCAAGCGCGAGTCGAACGAAGTGGACTTGAGCTTCGAGTCGGTCAAGGACAGTGAACTGCCGGCTGGGCTTCCCGCGGTCGAAGAGCCCGCGCCACCCGAGAAGCGACGGCGCGACGACAAGGCGCAGAAGCTCGCCCAATTGCCCAAGGAGCCCAAGCCCGAAATCGAACTGCCTCCCCCGGAGAAATTGCCGCCCATTCCCAAGCCGCCGGAGAAGCCTCTCGCGCAGCTTCCACCTCCCAAATCAGAAGAGCAGCCCCAGCCACCGCCCGAGCACCCGCACCAGAAGATCGTCGAGCTCGACATGGGCAAGGATGTGGAAGCGCCCGACAATGCCAAGTACCTGGCCGAAAAGAACAACCGAACCGAGAACGAGACCCGTGCCCGCGAGACCAACCTAGAACGAGAGCAGGCCGGCCAAGAAGCCCACCCCTCCGATGAGAAAGACAAGATCGCCGGCCTTGAGGATCGTGAGGCACGACCGGAAAAGCGGGCGGGCCAGGGCGGCGAGCGTCCTTTGCCCGAGTCGTTCCGGCCCGAGGCACCAGGTAAAGCCACTCTGGCTATGCGCGGCCCGCGCAGAGCTGAAACTGTGGAACGTGAAACCCTCTCACCCGACGGGATGCGTTTTCTGCCCGATGACGAGCAACAGCAACGCAGCTCGCGCAGCGGAGACAGCGGTCCCGGCGCACGGCTGCGCCTGAACCGCAGACAGTACGAATCCGTATTCGGCACCGACGCCGAGGCGGCGGCAGCGCTGGCCAAAGCCGAACGCTCCAAGCGCAAGGGCAAGTTCGCCGAGCGGCGCGAGCGGGTGCGCTCCGCCCTCGAGAACTTCATCAACGAGGTCAAGCCTGGCAACCAGACCGCGCTCAACACACGCGCCGCACCCTTTGCCCAGTTCATCACGCGCATGCATCGAAAAATCCATGAGCTGTGGGCCTTCGGTTTCATGGCGGGCCTGGATAGCAAACCCACCAGCTTGCCGCTCAACGATCCCAGCCTGGTAGCCAAGCTGGAAATCGTTCTCGACGGCCAAGGGAATGTGGATCGCGTGGGTGTGGTGCGATCGTCGGGGCTGACCATCTACGACAGCGCAGCCATCGACGTGGTTTACAGCGCCGCACCCTACCCCACCCCACCGCCGACCATCCTGTCCGGCAATGGCAAGGTCTACATCCACTGGACCTTCCATCGCAACGAGGAGGCCTGCGGCACCGCCGGGGTGGACTATTTCATCCTCAACAACGGCCCCAAGGCTCCCGAAAGGACTGCGCCGCCGTCGGGGAAGAATGCTGGTTGAACCACAGAGCTAACTACCAAAGTTTCCGCAGCACGGTGCCCGGATAGTAGTGGCGCAGGATCTGCTGATAGCTCTTGCCGGCTTCTGCCATTCCGACGGCGCCGGTCTGGCACATGCCCACGCCGTGGCCAAAGCCCGCGCCGCGAAAGATCGCGTCGCCATCCTTGAGCTCGACGACGAACAGCGAGCTGCGCAGCCCGCCGAATGCCTGGCGGATGCGCAGCTCGCCCCGGATGGTTTCGCTGCGGGCCGAGCCCACCACGCGCACCGCCAGCGCGCGCCCTGATACTCCTCGCTGCGGCACCTCGATAGCCCGTATCTTGCCCAGATGGTATTGGTCAAGCAGCTTGTCCAGCTCGGCAGCCGTCCGCTTCACCGTCCAGCGGAAGCGATCGCCCGCCCCGAGGCGGGCCTGACCACAATACGCAACCGGCGGCTGGTCAATGAAGCGCGCCAGGTTTTCCGCGCTCACGCCCGCGGCATAGATGTCGGACTTCCCGGCGGCGGGCGCGTCGCGATGGCCTCGCAGAGCCGGCAGCGCAGGCATGTCGGGCCAGACGTTCTCGTTGTTCTCGGTGTGGCCGCCGCAGTTGGCTGAATACACGGTGTCAGCCAGGTCTTTCCCGTCGGCGGTGAACAGCACCTCGCCGCGGGTTGCGGCGACCGCAGCCGTGGTCCGCGCGGTCTCCCGACCCGCACCCGAATAGACCTGACAATGCGTCTGCGAGCACAGCCGGAAGGGATCACCGATGTGCCGGGTGCCGATCTTGGCCAACAGCTCGCCCCGCGCCGCCACCGCCTGCGCCTTGAGCGCCTCCTCCGGGGCATTGGGGAAGATCTCAGCCGGAAGCAAGCCGGCCAACAAACGATCCTCGGGCAAAGCATTGACCACGGCCAGACTGCCATTGCGATCCAAGGTCACGTACAGCTTGCCAAAGTAGGCGCCCGACACCCTGGTCAATGCCTTTGCTGCCGTGCCCTCGGCCTCTACCCGCAGCGGGCTGTCCCCGCCCGCCACGAACCACAGCACGCCCTCGTTGCGCACACTCATCCCGGTCTTGCTGCCGACCGCTTCCAATTGCCCGTGCGGGCGATCAACCAACTCGGTAAACACGCCCGGGTTCGCCAGGGCGGCCTTGCGGGCCAATGCCTCAAAGGCATGCTCGGCCTCCTCCGGCTTGCCAAACGGCCCCACCCCCACCAGAACCTCGCGCCGGTCGAGCACCTCGCCACCCACGCCAAACACCGTTCCCTGCTCAAACCGGCGTGGCTTTTCGCCGAGTTCCTTCCACCGCTTGATCTGCGCGTCGGCCTCGTCCCCTTGTCCCGGTTTCCCGCGCCATACCACCGCCCAGTGTTGGAGCTTGGCCGGCACCGTCGCTGATGCGCGCACTTGCCAAGCGTCCTCGCCGCGCACCTCGGAGCTACCCTCGCCTTCGGGAAAAAGGCGCACGCCGCCCGACGGACCAGCACTGATGGTCACCCGCGCCAGTCCCTCGGCGATGGCCACCGGCACCACGGGGAAGCCTTGCCTGGTGAAACGAAACTCGGCCGAGTAGATCGTGCGCAGCTTGTCCGCACCCGAGAATTCGTCGGCCGCGCGCGCCGGAGTCGCCCCGGCAAGCAGGGCCCATCCGACGATGATCCGTTGCAGGTGACTCCCGCTCATCGCATCTCGTGGGCAGAAAGGAAACGCAGATTGAGGAAGTTAACCGTGAAATGCGCCACCACCGGTCCGGTGAGATCGCCCGACCAGATGAAGAGTTGCCCGAACATCAAGCCTGCAACGAATGAAGAAACGGTCCACGGCAAGAAGCGGAGCTTTGGCCCCACGTGCAGCAGGGCGAATATCAGGCTCGACCCGGAAAGGCCGATGGCGGGCAAGAGGGCTCCGCGGAAGAAGATCTCCTCGCCCAGGGCCGAGGCGACCGCCAATACCACCGCCTCGGAGTCTGGCAACGGCCCGAGCATGGCGCGCATGTCGCGATGAAGCGCACGCGCCCATTCAAACCTGTGAACCGCAAGCCGCGACGCGAACACGTAACCAAGCCCGATCAGGACCCCGGCGATGGCCCCGATCAGGGTCTGGCTGTCTTCGCGCCCCGCCAGACGCCACATGCTGGCGTCACCACGCCAGGTCGACCAAGCCACGCCGGCCGAAGCCAGTGCGAGATAGAGCGTCAGCACCAGGCCTGCGCGAGACCAGCTTCTGGCCACCTCTGGCATGAGCTGCAAGATAGCAGCAATTCGAAATGGGAAGGGCCAACTGCGCCAAAGACCTTTTGCGTTATTGACCTTCGCGTTATTGCCAGTGGCGAATAATCATGTGTTTTCATGGCGATGCACAATTACATAATGCGCTATCACGGACCCACGCCGCATCGCGCATAGGTTCATTTCCGCCGTCGGTCCTGCGCCGACATGGTAGATGTTCTTCGTCAATGTCGCTCCCGGCATTCAAGACGAAGCGCAGCGTTGTTCGGCTGGTGACCGACGATCCTGTCGAACGTGAGGTCGGGCTGCAGAAGCTGCTCTCCACGCGCATATGCGATCTTCAGCTTGAGCCGCAGGACGTGCTGGCCGAGTGTCTGACCCAGGTCGGCGCAGAATTGCGCGCCAAGGGGATAACCTTCGTCCCGCAGTACTACCTGGGCGACGATGACTTCTGGACCACAGATCGCGCCATCAGCGTCAACATCCCTTGGTACCTCGCCAACTACATCCTCTGGCAGATGGTCAACAACCACCTGTTCGAGTACACGCGCGAAGAAGTCTTGATGTATCTGCGCCACGAGACGGGGCATGCCGTCAACTACGCCTTCGAGTTGTGGAAGCGCAAAGACTGGACGCAAACCTTCGGCGATTTTCGCCGCTCGTACCGCGACGTCTACAACGCGAACCCCTGGAGCCACGACTACGTAAGACATCTACACCGCGCGGGCATGTACCACTACGCGCAGAAACCCCCCGACGAGGATTTCGCCGAGACATTCGCGGTGTGGCTCGCTCCCTCGTCGCGCTGGCGGCGGCGCTACAAGGACTGGCAGGTCGCGCTGGCGAAGCTGGAATCCCTCGCCCGCAT
>PMKP01000297.1 GCA_003157775.1 Myxococcales bacterium
CGCTGTACTCGACGCGAACGTGTTCATCAGCGCCGCGGTTCGGCCCGAAGGACCGCCCGGCCAGCTCTTCAGTCTGCTCTTGCGTGACGATGCCTTTGTGTTGGTCATGTCGCCAGCTATCGCCGCGGAGATCGCAGGTGCCATCCGGTACCCCGCGGTGCGCCGATGTATTCGCGGTCGCATTGATGCCAGCCAATGGCTCGACAGCATCCTGCTGCTCGCAGACCTTGTCGACGATGGCAAGTTGCCAGCCCGCGCGTCGGTAGATCCCGACGATGACAAATACCTCCACGCCGCCGTCGCCGGCCGCGCCTCGGTTGTGGTGTCAGGAAATCGGCACCTTCTGGTTCTGAATAACTACGACGGCATCCCCATCATCCGGCCGCGGGCGTTTCTGACCTTGCTGGTCGAGAGCAAGCGGCGGCGGCCACTGGCCGAGCTGCACGGCAAGGGTGAGTTGGCGCCCGGCTATGACTACAAGGCAGCGCGGGCCGGGGCGCGATGATCTCCGTCGAGCCCGTCAGCGGCTGCGGTGTATAGTCCGGGTCAAGGTCAAGATGACACCTGAACACGGACGCCATGAGGCCAAGAAACGGGCGGTGCTGGAGTTCTTCCGCCATGAGGGCAAGGATCCCTTCGTCGGCCACATCGAGGACATCTCCCGATCCCTTTCGATCAAAGGCATTCGTCTTTCGATCAATGGCGTTCTGATTGCATTGAATCGCCTCCAAAACGACTGTGCGCTTACCTGGAACGAGAACCGCCACGGATTCATCGAGGTTCATCCTGCGCTCGATGATGAGTGACGGAGAGCAAGCACCCCGGCCCATGGCGTCAAGACTCGTGAAAGTGCCAGTCAAGCCAACGCCGATCCTCTTCTGTCGGATTGGTTGGTGTAGCCGTTACAATGGGCTCCACTCGCCAGCGCGGGGCGGCGCGACGAAAGGCAATGATCACGAGAGGGCAAACTTCAAGCCCTTCGGAGGCATGTGCTACGGATACTTCCCCGCAAAACGATGGGGTACGGTCGCCGTCGAGAAGCTGGGCGCCACTAAAGGCGCAGATTTCGCAAACGGAGTGCTGGTGGTCTTTTTCGCCACATCTCCGCATCGGGGACAGGTCGTCGTGGGCTGGTACAGAAATGCCGTCGTGTTTCGCAAGGCTGTCAAGTCGCCCAAGGCCCGACCCCAACAATCCGAAGGGAGCATTCGGCGTTTGTACTATCAGATGCGGGCGCGGGAGGAAGACTGCAACGAGTTGAAGCCACCCTTGCGCACGATTATCGTGCCGCCGGAGATAACCGGCAGTGCCAATCACTACTTTCCGCAATTCACGACACCTCTTTGGAAGCGGCTACTCGCGAAGGTGGAGAACGCACTTGGCGGTAGTCTGGCATCCGTCATGCAACCACACGGACGCAACGGCAAGGCTTGGCAACAAGACATCGACAAGCGTCTTGCAGTCGAGATCGCCGGGATGATGGCGGCGATGGAACATCCGGAATTGCAACCATGCAAGAATGTAAGCGATCAAAACAAGGGGTGGGACTTGGAGGCCCGGGGCTACTATTACGAAGTCAAGGCGTTCAGCGGTTCTGCGGCGGTCCCAGAGTTGACGCCGAATGAGTGGCGGAAGGCGCGAAAGCACCGCGACAAGTACCGCATCTGCCTGGTGACCAATGCGCTGAGCCACAAACAGCAGATTCAGATCTACCGACCGTCATCAGGTTTCCCATTCGAGTGGAGGAGTCAGGGAGGGTGGCATCTGACTTTGAAGCCTGTCAAGGTCGAGCTTGCCCGTGGAACCGTCCGACGGTTGGTGCCAAGGTCCTAGCGTGGCCAGCGATGGCGGAGCCGAAGCGCGCCAGCAGCGCCGGGGGCTCACTGAGACTCTTTCACCCGCTGACCGTCGTCGCAGCCGCGCTTCAACAACCCTCCTGACAGACTAGCGAGTTTCTCCCGATTCCTTCTCGCGGCGCCTTCGATTGTTGACAACCCTGGCGCAGGCGTTCACGTCCTCGATGAAATGAGAATCCAAGATACAGTCCGTGAGGCCGCCAGGCCATCCGCCTCGCTTGCAATCCCCCGCAATTTCCGCGGCGAGCAATCGGCAATCCCCTCCGACCTTGCGGACGTCTTCCCTTGTCCACTTCTCGGCAACCATTGCGACTCTGGCATCGCAGAGTTTGCGAACCTTCGTGTAGACCCTCACGCAGTCACCATCGCAGCCAGCGACGATTGATGGCCCGAACATTGCGAGGAAGAGCAGTCGGGCAGCCCATGTGTGCCAAATCCTCGGAACCATCTCCCTGCAAGCCCACATCACGCACTCCTCGATTTCGCAGCACCTCGCTACTGGAGGTCTCCACATTCGCTTGCGGCTGCAATTGACTTTGCATCCACGTAGCATTGGATCTTTTTCTGGCTCCATTTGTCTTCTTTGCACATGAACAGCATGGCCCCCGAGACAATGGAGTAGGCTTTTTGCGGTGAATCGTCGCCACTCAACAAATGGGCACGTATGTTCCCCCGCACCGCATCCTCGCAGGTCTTGTCGCCCGAGATGTTCACGCAGAGGGCCACAAAGGCACAAATGAATACTACTATTGCAATGCCAGCCACCGTGGCCAGCACACCGATCCGAGCGTCACTGTTTGTTGCAAGCGCTGCCGCGGAGAGCCGTGACGATGCTGCCTGGGAATCGTGATGCTGAACGATCCCGTTCTGCTCGGCTAATACCGACACCCTACCCTCTCGCTCCCGCTCGACATTCACCGAAAAGGCGCGTTTCTCGACCTTGCCTCCACCAATCCGACTCCCACATCGCACACAGTTGCCGGTCAAGAATTGCTCCAGTGTATTGCGCGCGCCGCACGACGGACATGTCTGGGAAAACTCGCTCCAACCTGATGATGCTGACCCAGCCACGGAGCTGCCAGATTCACCGCCTGTCGGCCCTGCCTGTACGGTCGGGTCTGAACTCTCGGACAGCGCAGGTATTGACTGCGGTCGGGCGGGGACCAGGCTGAGTACTTCGTCAGGAACCGTGGCACCCGGGTGTTGTGCTGATCTCGTCGGCGATGGAGCGG
>PMKP01000164.1 GCA_003157775.1 Myxococcales bacterium
GCCGATGCCGCCGACCTGCGCGGCCAGCGCATCTGAGAGATAGTCGCCGTTGAGGTTCAGGGTCGCAATGACATCGAATTCGTCGGGGCGGGTGAGCACCTGTTGCAGCGTGATGTCCGCAATGGAGTCTTTGAGCAGAATCTGACCCGCGGGCGGCTTGCCTCCACAGTCATCCCAACCAATGACTCGACCGGCGTACTCGCGTTTGGCCAAGGCATAGCCCCAGTCGCGGAATGCGCCCTCGGTGAACTTCATGATGTTGCCCTTGTGGACCATGTTCACGCTCCTGCGCTGGTGGCGGATGGCGTAGTCAAAGGCCGCACGTAGCAGGCGTTCGGAGCCTTCGCGCGACACCGGCTTGATGCCGATGCCGGAGGTGGCTGGAAAACGAATCTTCTTCACGCCCATTTCAGACTGCAGGAAGGCAATCAGCTTCTTGGCCTCGGGCGATTCCGCCGACCATTCGATGCCGGCGTAGATGTCTTCCGTGTTCTCGCGGAAGATCACCATGTTCACCTTTTCCGGGTGCTTGACCGGCGAGGGCACGCCGGCGAAGTAGCGCACCGGTCGCAGACACACGTAGAGATCCAGGATTTGCCGGATGGCCACATTGAGCGAGCGGATGCCGCCGCCTATCGGTGTGGTGAGAGGGCCCTTGATGCCCACCAGGTAGGTCTTGAACGCCTCGATGGTTTCGTCGGGCAGCCATGTTCCGAAAAGATTCTTGGCTTTCTCGCCCGCGTAGACCTCGGCCCAGGCGATCCTTTTCTTGCCGCCGAATTCCTTTTCCACCGCAGCGTCGAGCACGCGCACCGAGGCGCGCCAGATGTCAGGACCCGTCCCGTCGCCCTCGATGAACGGGATGATGGGACGATCCGGTACGGTGAGCGTGCCGCTCGACGACACGCTGATGGCTTCGCCGCCTGCAGGAATGACTGGTTTCGCTGATGCCATGCCCGTGGCCTATCACGGCCATGGTCGATAGTCGAACAACGTTGGGCCGGATGCGAGCGGGCCTTCAGATGCCGACGCTGGACTGCGTTTGTCGCCAGGCCCCAATCTCGTCCTGCAGGGACTTCAGCTCAGTACAGCGATCGCGCAGGCTGTGCCACTGACCCTGCAGGGCGCGCATGGCCTTCTTGCGTCCCGCGCCAGGACCGTCCGTCCCCAGATATTTCAGGAGAGGCTCAGCCCAGCGCTCTTTCGGATCGCAGTGCCGGCGGATCTCGGACAGGGGCGCGTCCAGGCTGTCCGCGTGGAGGGCCAGCATCCACACCTCGATTTCCTGGATAGCGAGGCAACAGATCAGCTTGGTCGCATGTTCCTTTTGGATAGCCGCAGCCCTGGCTTCCGCATGGTTGCGATCGCAGTCGCGGTCGACCAGCAGAAGGAACAAGTCTTCCATGGGATTGTCGCGCACGATGCCGCGGATCACCTCAGGGTCGAGCGCTTCACTATCTCCGTGCAAGCGAGGATCGGGCAAGACACTGACCCGTGCCCGAAACTCAAGATCTGCGAACAACGCCTCGATCACAGGTTTGAGGATGTACTGGTCGTGCGTCTGGTCTTCGGGAACGAGCAGGACCTTCACAGGGCGCGCTCCACCCAACCGGTCGAAATCAGTCGTTCCACGTGATCGGAACGTCGCAGATCATCGAAGTGCGGCAGGTCTTTCAGCTTGGAGCAGACAGTGAGTCCGGTTTCTGGCTGACGCCCGAACGCGACGACGTTGCCGAGGGCCTCGTCTGAAAGGTGGGCAAGAAGAGTTGGCGAGTGTGTCGTGGCCAATACCTGAATCCCGCGGTCTTTGGCGATCCTCTCGATCAGTTCTGCCAGTAGATGGATGCGCGACGGATGCAACCCAGCATCTGGCTCCTCCAGGACGAGGATCGTCCCCGGCGAGCACGTCAGCAGCGCGACGAGATGTCCGAGAAAACGCAACGTACCGTCGGAGATGCTGCGTGCCGAGATCTTCCGGCCGCCTCTCTCCACGAGGAACATCATGACGTCTCGAAGCTGAGTTCGCTCGAATCCTATGTCTTCGATTTCGGGAGCGCATAACTCGGACAACCAGTCCACCACGTCCGGCAGGCGCCCCACCTGTTGGCTGAGCGCGAGCAGCGCCGGGGAAATGTTCTCGCCCGACACGCCTAGGTGTCCGCCGTTCTCAGGTTTGTATTCGCGCATACTCGCGAGCTGGATGTCGAGGAAGAAAACCTCACGGAGACTGGAGCGAACCAGTTGACTGAAGTGTTGGGCAGGGGTTGCAGCTCGTCCCTCGACACCCAGTTGGGCCAGCAGAGAACGGGACGAAGACAGGGTGTCAAGTTGGAAGTTGCCCTTCCCGAGAGCCGGGACCGCAACCCGCAATCCCCCATCCCCGGTCCGCCCCGTCGATGTCCCCAGGAACGGGGCGTGAGTGTGGAAGAAGACGTCTCCGTCGGCAGAAAAGAGGCCCTCCTCTTCCACAGCCACATCGCCCTGTGTGTCGACCTTCAGGACGTGCTTCTGGAATGCGTTGGGCTCTCGCGTGTACGGGAAGGCAACCCATTCCGAGGTCAGCGCAAAGCCGGCTGTGCCTGACCGCGCTGCCTCGACGACCCCGCCGCGAATACCCGGCCAGATCTTTCGCTGACCTTCGATGCGGCCGAGTAGGACCTCGCCGAGAGAGTAGTCGAGGGCNNGGCGGCTCCCTGGAGAAAGCGAAGGGCATCGAGCACGTTGCTCTTGCCAGATGCGTTCGGTCCGATGAGCACGGTCACGGGAGCGAGGCGCACCACGTTCGAAGCGTCCGGCCCCGAGCCGAAGCTTTTCCAGTCATCCAGCTTGAGCGAGCTTAGTTGCATCATGGTCGCGACCACACCTGGCGATCATACCGCTGCAAACACGGCCAGCCCAATTCCCTACTTCACCTTCGCCCCTGGCGGCACCTCGCGATCAAAGCTGCACAGGGCAAGCACCTTTTCCCCCCCAGCGGCCAGGATCATGCCCTGGGATATCACGCCGCGGATCTTGGCTGGTCTCAGGTTGGCGAAGTAGAGCACGGTGCGGCCGACGAGATCCGCCGGCGCATAGGCGCCCGCGATGCCCGTCACCACCGTGCGCGACTCGCCACCCAGATCGAGGGTCAGCTTGAGCAGCTTCTCCGTCTTGGGCACGGATTCGGCCTGCAAGACCTTGGCGGCACGCAAATCCAGTTTCTGGAAATCCTCGATGGTGATTTCGGCGGCGGGTTGGGTGGCCGCACTGGCGGCGGCAGCCACCCTGACCGGCGGGGTCTGGTCCAACCAGTTCGCGATCAGCTCTTTCTGTCGGTCCGGCTCGACCCGGGGAAAGATGGGCTTGGGCTCGCACAGTTTGCCGCCTGGCCAGCCGCCCCAGTCCTCGACCGGCCACAGGCCCAAATCCGCTTCGCGTCCGATCTGGTGCAGGATCTCGCGGGCCGAGGCCGGCATGACCGGCGCGATCATCATGGCCGCGCGCCGGATCACTTCGCAGGTGTTGGCCAGGATGTCGCGCAGCTCGGCGGTCTTGCCCGCCTTCTTCAGTTTCCAGGGCGCGGTGCGATCCAGGTACACGTTGCCGGCGCGGATCATGGCCCAGGTCGCTTCCAGGGCGCGCGAGGGCTGGAAATCGTCCCACGCCTTGCTCGCGGCCCGGGTGGCCTCAGCCGCGGCTGTGCGCAACAGCAATTCCTCCTCGGACAACGGATCGCCGGCCGAATACCCCGATCGGTGGGGCGCTTCGAACCCGTCGGAAAGCGTACGCGCCATGGACACCGTGCGATTGACCAGGTTTCCCAAGTCGTTGCCCAGGTCGGATTCGTGGCGCTGAAACAGCGCCTCGTAGGTGAAGTCGCCGTCGCCCCCCAGGGAGTACTCGCGCAGCACGAAGTAGCGCAGGGTATCGGCCCCCAGTGCGCCGGCAACCAGGTTGGGGTCCACGCGCGTG
>PMKP01000096.1 GCA_003157775.1 Myxococcales bacterium
GCTTCTGGTGCGGGCGAGCGGCTGGAAATCGATCTTCAGTGTTTCGGGGGCGTAGTAGGCGGCGAAAGGCTTGATGTGAACGTTGTCGTCGAGGTCGAACGAATTCTGCTTCATGAACTTCTGGGCTGCCCGCTCGACCGCCTGCCGTATGTCCCAGCTGACGGCGACCACGCTCTCCAGTTCCAGCCTGCGGGGCAGAGGCCCCTTGAACCCGAAGATGCGATACCAGTCGGGACCGTTCTTGTCCCGCAGCATGAGGGCCAGGGTGACGGCGTAGATGTACGCCTGCTTCAGCGCGCAGTCGGAGTCGACTTTCCCAGGACGTTTGAGTTCCCACACACCCAGGCGAACCCCCTTTCCGTGGCCACGCCGGGTGAGGATGTCGATGTGCCCGTCCGTGAACTTCGGCACGCCCTTGGACGCAGAGATGGGCAGGACGCACTGGAATGGGAAACCAGCGAGGCTCACTGGCCGGACGTTGGCGAATGTGCCGGAGAACTTCGTTTTCCTTTCGCGGTCCTCCAGTTCCTCGATGATGCGAGATTCGACCGCGTGTTCCTCGCTGTGACCGACGATCTGGCCGGTTTCGGCGAGTCGCTTGAACCTCGCCCTGAACTCCCTGGCCTCCGGGCTGTTCCAGTCACGGCCGCCTTTCCACGCAGGGGTGCTCAACCCGAAGTCGCGGCGAGTTGTGCTCTCGTGCTTTGGCCCGACACGCAGCATGGGAGTCGGTGCCACTGTCAGTTTCGCCACGTTCTGGCCACTGAACCGGACGGAGAAGATCGGAGTGGGCGACCGCCTGGTGCCGCTTCCTGACGCCCCGGACACGGAGAGGTAGAACCGCAGCGGCTTCCACTCGTGAAACTGGCACGCGGCCTTCCTGACCTCGGGCTCTGCGGCGCGGATCGCATGCGCCAACTGGTCCGCCCGCGCAGCCGCCTTTTCATCCCAGAGTGCCTTCGTCTGCTCATACAGGTTCACGTTCAGCCTCCCGGCCAAGATCATAGTCCAGGCCTGTCGCGCCATCCCGGGTTACGCGACATTCCCACGGCACTTGGCGCACTTGCTGTGGTGCTGGTTGCATAGCATGGCGAGGGCGGGGCGACGGTGCAGCCGGAGACGACGCGCTAGTCGCGCTTGTTGCCGAATCCATGTCGGTCGCAGGTCAGGGCGCGTACGGACATGTTCTCTCCATCGCTTGTTGTCAGTTCTTTCGGCGGGCATCCTGGGGCTGGACCGGGGCCGCGGCGGTGATTGCGGCAGGGTGGCAGCCAGCAGGCCGCCAACCACGGGCCAGGGTCGTCGCTGCGTCGTAGGCCGCCGCGTACTCGCGTGGGTGGCGCTGCTTGAGCCAGGCCGAGCGGTAGGTGAACAGGGAGTAGGCCAGGGCATGTGATCGGTTGAAGGTCATGTGTGCCCCGCGCGCCAGACGGTCGAAGGCGTCGCGGGCCACGGTGGTGGAGACACCGCGAAGCGCGGCCGCGTGCTCGAAGCGCCGGGCTTCCTCGCGCTTGATCGCGGTGTCCTGGAGGCACAGTGCCCGCCGGAGGCGCTCACCGTCTTGCAGAGCGCATCCGGTTACTGCTGCTGCCACTGCGATCACCTGCTCCTGGTACACGAGGACGCCCCGCGTTTCCTTGAGCATGGACGTCAAGGGGCCGTCGGAGTCACCACGGCGCAGCCAGTCTTTCATCATGCCAGCCTCGATGGTATCGGGCCGGGCCAGAGCCAGCAGGGCCGTAACTTCATCCAGGGATCGCGGCTTGCCGTTCGCCAGCGCCTGGCGAAACAGAGCGTCGTCGACCTGGAAGACGTCGACGGCATCTCCGCCAGCAAGAACGGCGATGGCCACCGGGTCGTCAAGCGGGATCTCGGCCGCGTTCAGGTCGCGCTGGTTTACGTCGAGGAGGCGGGAGTTGACGGCCGCCACGCAGCTTTCGACCGTGGTGACGGCCGCCAAGCCGTGCAAGACCAACGTCGTTAGCCCCTGCTCGCGCGCCTGTCGCAGGCTGACGTCAGCGGCTCGGTGTCGCCCATCCACGCTCTCGAAGAACGGCCTCACCAGCCAGGCGGACTGGGCATGGCCGCCACCGTTCATGGCAGGGCGTACCGTCACGCCGCTGTACTCCAGCGCGGGGAACGGCGCGCCCATGGACTGGGTCAGCCTGCCCATCGCGAAGCAGATCATCTCGTCGAAGCGAGTCAGGTCGAAATCCATCGCGATGGTTGGCGGTGACGGCGAACAACTGNNGTGCTGCCGATACCCGGCCCCATGGCGATGCCACGGTTATGCGCGAACGCCGCGAAGGCGTGTGCCACCAGCAGGTGCCGTGCCCAGCCCGCCCGCCGGAGGGCGGTCAGTTCGTGATCGATCCGGAAGATGTGAGCCTCGCAGTCGGCAGGCCACCCTCGGTCTGGCGCCTTCCGCAGGCGCCGCTTCAGCCCCTGGTACGCCAGCCGCGCCAGACGGGCATCCGATTCCTTGGCCCAGGCAGTCTCCTTCTGTCCGGGC
>PMKP01000457.1 GCA_003157775.1 Myxococcales bacterium
GCGTCCCATCACCATCCAGTATCCTGACCGCACGGAAAAACGCGTGGCTGACATGCTGCCCATGCGCTACCGCGGCTTTCTGGAAGTCGACATGGCCGTGTGCACGGGGTGTCTGGCCTGTGCGCGCGCCTGCCCTATCGATGTCATCAAGATCTCGGTCGACAAGGATCCGGCCAATCCCAAGCAACGGGTCGTCACCCAGTTCGACATTGACGAATCCAAGTGCATGTTCTGCGGCCTGTGCGTCGAGCAATGCCCGACCAGCGCCATCGCCCACACGCGCGAGTTCGAGTCTACGGTGAGGGCGGTAGAAAATCTGGTCTTCCGCTGGGTGCCCGATGCGGCCAAGCCTGTTCCCTTCTACCGGCCGGTCAAGGGCCAGGATGCGCCGCGTGCGCCGGTGGGCTCGATCATGCGCGTGTATCTTGCCGCGCAGGTGTGGGCCGCGCCGGCCCCGGATTGGGCCGCGCCGGCTACCGGCAAGGACAAGGGGTAGACATGCACACAAACCTAGTGGTCTTCTACTTGCTCGCGCTGGCCGCCGTGGTGGGTGCAGCCGGCGTGCCCATGTCGAAGAACATCTTCTGGAGCGCCATGGCCCTGCTGTCGGCGCTGGTCGGGGTGGGCGGTTTGTATGTGCTGCTGTCGGCCGACTTTCTCGCTGTCACCCAGTTGCTGGTGTACATCNNGTCATGCTCACCAGTCAGATCAAGGAGATCGAGGTTTCCAACCAGAACGTCGGCCTGTCTTCCGGTGCGATTCTGTTCTTCGTCACTGGCACCCTGCTGTCCTATGTCGCCATCTGGGCGCCCTGGAAGGTCGTGTTGCGCCCGGAAAGCCATGAGACTTCCGCTGCTATTGGTAATGGTTTGCTCGGGACCTGGTTGCTGCCCTTCGAGGTTGCCTCGGTGGTGTTGCTGGCCACCTTGATTGGCGCCATTGTGGTTGCGCGCAAGGAGATCAAAGAGGATTGACATGATGGAGCACCTTTCACTGAGCCATTTCCTGGTCGTGGGCGGCCTGCTGTTCTGTTTCGGCCTGATGACTGTGCTCACCCGGCGCAATGCTGTGGCGATGCTCATGGGCATCGAGCTGATTCTCAATGGCGCCAATGTCAACCTGGTGGCCTTCAACCACTATGTGGCGGGCGGTTTGTCCGGGCAAATCTTCGCGCTTTTCGTCATCGTGCTGGCCGCCGCCGAGGCTGCGGTGGGGCTGGCTATTATCCTGGCCATCTACCAGATGATTCGGACCATTGACACGGCCAACATTGCGTCGCTGAGGCAATAGGGGGCTGGCGGAGATTTGTAATGGAACACGCCCTGCAACATCTTGGCCCGCTGGCTGTCACCCCAGTCGGCTATCTGTGGCTGATTCCCTTCTTCCCGCTTCTGGGCGCGGTCATCAACACCACCTGTGGCTGGTGGCTGCAGCGCAAGTACGGCAAGAGGATCATTCACACCATCGCAGTCGCGAGCATGGTGTGCTCCTTTGCCGTGGGCTGTGTCGCATTTGCCAAAATGCTCGGCCTGCCGGGCGAGGAACGCTTTTTGCAAAACACTCTGTGGACCGTGCTTGCCGCGGGTCCCGTGCAAGTGGACCTGGCCTTTGCCTTGGATCCGCTGGGTATGATGATGGTCCTGGTGGTGACTGGGATCGGCACCTTGATCCACATTTTCTCCGTCGGCTACATGGCCGAAGATCCCGCCTACTGGCGCTTCTTCGCCTATCTCAACCTGTTCATCTTTTCCATGTTGTTGCTGGTCATGGGCGACAACTTCGTGGTCATGTTCTTTGGTTGGGAGGGCGTGGGCTTGTGCAGCTACCTGCTGATTGCCTTCTGGTACGCGGATCCGGCGAAGGCAGCGGCGGGCATGAAGGCGTTCGTGGTCAACCGCATTGGCGACTTCGGCTTCATTTTGGGCCTGTTTCTGCTTTTCTGGGGCCTGGGCGGGGCGTGGCAGGAAACGCCCGGCGGAAAGCTTGCGTACCAACCGATTGCGGCGGGGCAACAGGTGCGCATCATCGCAGACCGGGTTGCAGCGGACGGCGCGATCCCGATCCATGAGGAGTCGGTGGTTGAGGTGGGCCCCACTTTCAACTTCCGCCAATTGCGCGACCAAGTGGTGGTGCAGACCACGGGCGTGGCACAACGGCTCTTGCATCAGAAGCTCTTCGGCTTCTCGCTGCTGGCCATCGTGGGCATCCTGCTGTTCGTGGGCGCCATGGGCAAGAGCGCGCAGCTTCCCCTCTACGTGTGGTTGCCCGACGCCATGGCCGGCCCTACCCCGGTCTCGGCCTTGATTCACGCCGCCACCATGGTCACCGCCGGCGTGTACATGGTGGCTCGGCTTAACTTCATCTTTGCCCTCTCGCCCACGGCCATGGGTTGGGTCGCGCTCATCGGCGCACTTACCGCCCTGCTTGCGGCATCCATCGGCTTTTTCCAATACGACATCAAGAAGGTTCTCGCCTACTCAACCGTGTCCCAGCTTGGTTTCATGTTCATCGGCGTGGGCGTGGGCGCGTACTGGGCCGGTGCCTACCACCTGCTCACCCATGCTTTCTTCAAGGCCGCACTCTTTCTCGGTTCAGGCTCGGTGATCCTCNNTACCCAGAAGACCTACCTTTGGGCATGTATCGCTATCGCCGGTTTCCCGATTGCTGGCGGTTTCTACTCAAAGGACGAGATCCTTTGGAAAGCTTTCAGTCAACCACATATGGCTTTGCTCGGCATGCCCGCGGCCTGGCTGGGCCCACTCATTTATCTCATCGGCATCATCACGGCCACGGGAACGGCCTTCTATATGTTCCGCAGCTACTACATGACCTTCACTGGTGAGTACCGGGACGGCCAGGGGCACGACGATGCTCACGCGCACGGCCACACACCCAAGGAATCGCCGCTAAGCATAACTAGCGTGCTGGTCGTGTTGGCCAGCGGGGCGGTGCTGGCCTCGCTCATCGGGCTGCCCGCCGCGTGGACCAACCAGCCGCCCATCCTCGAACACTTCTTGGAGCCCTCGCTGCCGGCCACGGTTCACTTTGCCGAACACCCGCGCTGGATGGAGTGGGCGTTCCAGATCATCGGCGTATCGGCCGGCGCCATCGGCTGGCTGTTTGCGCGCTTCCTCTACCTTGACGGGAAGAGTCCGGTGCCGGCGCAACTGCTGCAACGTTGGAAGCGCGGCTGGACCGTCGTGTACAACAAGTACTACGTCGACGAGATCTATGAGGCCACGGTGGTGCGCGGCTCATTGGTGCTTGCGCGCATCTTGTCCTGGATCGACAGCCGGCTGGTCGACGGCGTGGTCAACCTGGCGGGAGAGGTCACGCGACTTTTTGCCAATTTGGACGGCGCCATCGACAAGTACATCGTCGACGGCGCGGTCAATCTAGTGGCCAATTCCACCATTGCGGCCGGGCGTGGCTTGCGCCGCGTGCAGACTGGCCGCATCCAGACCTACCTATACGGCGCGCTGGCCGGCGCGCTCGTCGTCGTTCTGCTCAACTTCCTCATCAGGTGATGGGAGCCAACCCCGATGATCAGTCAACACAACGTCCTTAGCTGGGCCACCTTCTTCCCGCTGCTCGGGCTGGGGCTCATCGTGTTTTTCGCCGCGGTTCGTGCCTTGGCCGGCCTGTCAAAAACAGCGCTCGACCAGGCGTCGCGGATTATCGCCACTATCACCAGCGGCGGATCCCTGGTTTGCGCGCTTCTCGCCTGGCACTGGTACGACCCGTCGGCAGCCGGATACATGGTTGGCGGCCACGCCACTGGCGTGCAGCTGGTCCAGCATTTCACCTGGATCAAGACATTCAACGTCGAATATCTAGTGGGCGTGGATGGCCTGTCCATTTCAATGGTGCTGCTCAGTGGGCTCATTTCCTTCGTGGCGACCATCGCTTCCATGCCCTGGTGGGGAGGGTCCAAGTACCTCGCCATGGCGGGCATGACCGATCACGGCGACGGCCATCATCCAAAGCACTTCTCGGTACGCATGGTGCCCGGTTACATGGCCATGCTGCTGCTATTGCAGACCGGAATGATGGGCACCTTCGTATCCCTCGACATGTTTCTCTTCTACGTGTTCTGGGAGGTGATGTTGCTTCCGATGTACTTCCTCATCGGGATCTGGGGCGGCCCACGCAAAGAGTACGCCGCCATCAAGTTCTTTCTCTACACCTTGGTCGGCTCGGTGTTGATGCTTCTCGCGGTGATCGCCATCTACTACAGCAGCCATTCGGCACAGATGGCCGATGGAACCTTCTCCAACGCGCACACCTTTAACCTGCTGGCGCTGGCGCAGCAGGGCCGGGAGGGCGTGTTCACGCTCGCCGCGCCCATCTTGGGTTTCGCCTTCACCAAGATCATCTTCGTGGCGCTCTTCATCGGGTTCGCCATCAAGATCCCGATGTTCCCCTTCCACACCTGGCTGCCGGATGCGCACGTGGAAGCACCCACCCCGGTTTCCGTGATCCTGGCCGGCATTCTGCTGAAGATGGGCCCCTACGGCATCCTGCGCTTCAACTATCCACTTCTGCCAGATGCAACGGCCTGGGCTGCGCACGCCATGGCCGCCTTTGGGGTCATCAACATCATCTATGGCGCGTTCGTGTGCTTGGCGCAGACCGACCTCAAGAAACTCATCGCTTATTCTTCAGTCAGCCACATGGGCTTCACCCTATTGGGCATGGCCGCCATGACGCCGACCGGCATCTCGGGCGCGGTGTTCAACATGTTCTCGCACGGGATCATTTCATCCATGTTGTTCCTTATTGCCGGGGTCATTTACGACCGGGCCCACCACCGCGAGATTGCGCGCTTCGGCGGTCTGGCCAGCGTGATGCCCGAGTATTCGGCTCTGACCGGGCTGGCCTTCTTCGCCTCGTTGGGCCTGCCCGGCATGTGCGGCTTCATCTCCGAGTTCATGGTGCTGACCGGTTCATTCCCCACCTTCATGCTGTTAACCGCCATTTCGGCCACCGGCGTGATCATCACCGCGGCCTACTATTTGTGGGCGATCCACCGCGCCTTCTTGGGCAAGCTCAATCCGCTTTACCAGGGTTATCCGGATCTAGTATGGCGCGAACGCCTGGTGCTCTATCCGCTGGGCGCCATTGCCATTGTGCTCGGCTGCTATCCCTACGCCATCCTCAACGTGATCAACCCAACCCTGTTCGGCCTGATTGCGAGCATCCGACCGCTGTAGCTGCGACCGCCTAGGGAAGACATGATTCAAGAAAACCTCGTCAGCACCTCGTGGTTCTTGCCCGAGCTGGGCCTCACCGCGGGCATCATGCTGATGTTCTTGCTCGACCTTGCGTGGAAGAGGCACCCGCGCCGCGTGCTGTTTTTGACCGTGGGCACCTTGCTGTTCTTGGGCTTGGCCGGGGTCCTCTTGGCCATGCAGCCGTCGGCGCCGCGGGCGTTGTTCAATGGGATGATCGCCAGCGATCCGTTTGCCACCTTTTTCAAGTGGCTGTTCTTGGCCGCGGCTGCTCTCACCGTGCTCATTGCCGCGGGTTCGACCGAGTTTGGCCGCCACCAGATCGGCGTGTTCTATCCGCTCCTGCTTTCCATTGTGCTCGGCATGTTCCTCATGGCCAGCGCGGTGGATCTGCTGATGATGTATCTCGCGGTCGAGCTGGTTTCCCTCATCAGCTATGCCCTGGCCGGCTACCGGCAAGGCGATCGCAAGGCGGCTGAGGCCGCACTCAAGTACGTCATCTACGGCGGCGTGGCTTCCGGGATCATGCTTTTTGGCATGAGCTACATCTACGGGCTCACCGGAACCACCAGCCTACTCGGCCTAGGCAAGGCGCTTGACGGCTTGGCTGCAGGCGCGATGGGCAGCAGTCAGACCGCCTTGCGCGTGGCCCTGGTGGTGGCGGTGATCTTCGTGCTTTGTGGCGTGGGCTTCAAGATCGCCAGCGTGCCCTGGCACATGTGGTGCCCGGACGTGTACGAGGGCGCGCCCACCCCGTTCACCGCGTTCCTTTCCGTGGGCCCCAAGGCGGCCGGTTTCGCCCTGGCCGTGCGTTTCTTCTGGTCGGCTCTGGCCGGCTCGCCGCTGGGCAACGGGCCGGGCGCCCTGACTGAGGGCTTGTCCGACCTGCCCTGGCCGGCCATTATCGGCGTTTTGGCGGCGGTTACCATGACACTGGGGAATCTCACGGCCATCGTGCAGAACAACCTCAAACGCCTGCTCGCATATTCCTCGATTGCACACGCCGGCTACGCCTTGATGGGCCTTTGTGCGGCTTCGGCCGTGGGCGTGCAGAGCGTGATGATCTACCTGCTGGTGTACCTGGTGATGAACCTGGGCGCCTTCCTGGTGGTCATCGTGGTGGCGCAGGCCACCGGCTCCGAGTTAATCGACGCCTACAAGGGGCTGGGCCGGCGACATCCGCTGTCCGCGGTCAGCTTCGCCATTTTCCTCTTTTCTCTTACCGGGCTGCCACCCTTCGCGGGATTTACTGGCAAGTGGTACCTGTTCGTGGCGGTGCTGCAGAATTATTCCCTGCCTGGCGGCGGCTGGTACGCGGCCCTGGCAGTGATCGGCGCGCTCAACTCCGCCGTGTCGCTCTACTACTACATGCGTATTGCCCGAGCCATGTTCCTGGAAGCGCCGGTGGGTGCGGTCACGGTGCGGCCCCACCTGGGCTATCAGATCATGCTGGGCGTTTTTTCCGTCGCGCTGCTGCTGTTTGGGGTGTGGTGGAGCCCGCTGATTGATTGGACCCAGCAATCGCTGGTGTTTCTACGAGGATAAGCAAGACGTCTTGGCGGGCTGCGTAGCAGGTTTCCGAATTCGTCTAGGAGACGGCGCATGATTGGGCTAGTCTGACCGCGTGTGTGACACAGGCCCCCTGATCGTCGACGCCACATCTACTCGGGCACGAATCGTGCCCGATGCCTACCCCGTGAACGCTGCGCTACCCGTGGCGCGGTTTCTCGGAGGCTCCCACGCTACCTCACCTAGACCAATCGAGAAGCCGGGACGGGTCATCTCGTGGCACCGCTACCGTGAGCGCATCAGCTACTCCTCGTGCAACGAGGACTCGAGCAGCGAGGTCCAGGTGCTGATTCCCCATGAGGCGAAGCGCCTGGTCTCGATCTGTGCCAGCGGGGGCCGGGTGCTGAACCTTCTGCAGGATGGGGCCGAGGAAGTCTGGGCGGTCGACGTGAATCCCTCGCAGACCCACCTTTTCGAGCTCAAGGTCGCCGGACTGCGGGCGCTTGACCACGCGGACTTCCTGTCCTTCATGGGCGTGCGGCCCTCGCCCCGACGACTCGATGTCTACGATTCGCTGCGGCCTGCGCTGTCCGATGCCGCCCGCGCCTACTTCGACGCCAAGCCATTTCTGGTCAAGCGCGGCGTGCTTTATCAAGGCAGCCTGGAACGCTTTTTTGGGCGCTACGTGGCCACTGCAGCCCGCCTGCTGCGTCCCCGGTGGGTGCGGCGTCTTTTTGCCTGCACCGATCTGGCGGAGCAGAGGCGCCTTCTGCCTGGGTGGCACAATCCATTCTGGCGCCTGGTGGCCAAGACCATCTGTCGCCGTGGCTTCTTCAACTTCTTCTCGCACGAGCCCGGTTTCTGGCGTTTCCTGCCACCCGAGCTCAAGCTGCACGAGCGGATTTTTGGAACCGTCGAGCGCTATCTCGACCATCACTTGGCCCGCGACAACCACCTGCTCTGGCTGGTGTTTTTCGGCCGCTACGGCGACGAGCGCGTGATGCCCGAGTACTTGCGCGAGGATGGCTTTGCCCGCATCAAGCGCGCGCTGAAGAACGTGCGCATTAACGTGGTCAACGGAGACATGGCCAGCGTGCTGCGTGCGGCACCACCGCAGTACTTCGATGGATACTCGCTTTCCGATATTTCAGCCTATCTCTCGCACGAGGCATTCGGTGAGACCATCGAGCAGGTCGTGCGCACCGCGCGGCCAGGGGCCCGCCTTTGCTCGCGGGGGGTTTTCTATCATCGCCCGTTCCTTCCCGAACACGCCAGCCGGCTTGCCCACGACCAGGCGGTCGAGCAGAGGCTGGAGCGGGATGACCACGCGATGGTGCACTGCTTTGCCGCGGCGGAGATCGCATGACCGGCCCGCGCCTGTTTTTCGACAAACTGCACCGGCAGCCCGGCCGCGCCCTTGTGGACTTGACCATCGACTACGCGACCTACGTGGCGATGTTTCTGTTCTTCATCTGGTTGTGGGCCATGCGCGGCCCGCTTTGGCTGCTGGGTCGGACGGCGGGGCGGGCTAGCAAGCGGGCACTCATCGGCGTGGTGGCGCGGGTGGCGCGCGGCTAGTGCCGCTTGCCAGAAGTTACTAGAGCCTGATGGACCCGTTTTCGTTCCTCTACTGGCGCTTTCACGCCTTCTTCCGCGATCCAGAACGCCATCCTCCCGCCGGCCGGGTCGTGGTCGCGCCCGCTGACGGCCGTGTGCTCTACCTGTCCGAGGTCGCGCCTCACACCATGCCGGTGGTGGTCAAGCAGGGAACCGAGATCCCGGTCGCGGACGCGCCCTTGGTGGGTCCGAGCGACCTGCCTGGCGTGCTGATTGGCATCTACATGTTCCCTTGGTCGGTTCACGTGAACCGAGCGCCCATCGCGGGCAAGGTCACGCATGTGAATGCACGCCCAGCTCGTCCAGAGAACCGGTCGATGGCGCGCGCCCTCATGCACCTCATATGGCACCTGCCCATCACCGACGAGGTGCGCGCTTCCGTCGCGGAGAATGCTCGTAACACCATCGTCATCGAGGGGGACTTGTCGGTCGCCATGGTGCAGATCGCGGATCGCTATGTGCGCCAGGTGGACTGCTATGTGAATCCCGGCAACGTGGTTGAGTGCGGCCAGCGCGTCGGCATGATCCGCATGGGATCGCAGTGCGATGTTTTTCTGCGACGGATCCCCGGGCTGCAAGTGCTCTGCCGGCCAGGTGATCGCACGCGCGCCGGAGAAACCGTATTGGCGCGGTATTAGCTTCATCTACTCAAGCAAGCCGGCTTTTTGCAGCAGAGCCTTCACCTCAGCATTGTCCTGAATGCCGGCCTTGTTCACCTGGGCGCGCAAACCCTTGATGGTGCCGTAGGCCCAGGATTTCTGGAACCGGTTGACCAGCCACTTGGGGATCGAGCCCTTGGGATCGCTGTGAACTTCGGTCACCACGCGCGTGCGTTGACCGTGGTCCAACGCGGTCAGGGTGAAGGTGCTGGACACCACTTCGCCGCGCACCAGGCCGGTCTCCGGGACGGACGGGTCGCTCACCGAATGAGCCTTGAGCACAACTTGTTTCTTCGCGGCGTCGATTTCCATCCATGATTCGATCACGAAATCACGGTCGGTCAGTGGGAAGGGGATCTTGGCGCGCTCATACTCCACATAGTGAAGAGCGCTGCTGGTACGAAGTCGTTTCGCCTCAGATACCCCGTCCATCCACATTGGCAGGCGCGCGGTATCCACCAGCACGCTGGCCACGCGCAGGATGGATGCATCTACGATAGCCTCGCCCCTCATGGCAATGACTGGGCTGCCCGCCACCTCGCGCCGGTAGCTGGCGATGTCGTCCTTGCTGCCCAAGAACTCCCACTTGTCGCCGGCTATGCCGGTGGACAAGGGAACGACCGACGCGAGAACCGCGGTTGCGCAAGAGAGACGATTCATCGCGGGCCAGTATAGATCCTTTTGCCGCGTGGGGAGCCGGCGAGCTCCCCTGCAGGGGCTTCGGGACGGACAACCCNNGCGTACCATCGCGGGAGGGAATGGGAACCCTTTGAGGGTTCCCATGTAGAACGTCACCAACCTGGCGATGGCCGTGTCAGATGCCGGGTGCTGAAGCCAGGCTTGCGCCAGATTTCTGGCGCGGGGTGAATGTCGGGGCGGTCGGCCGTGGCCGTAGACGTGGTCGTGGCCGTGGCCGACGGTGATCACTCCGGCCGCGGCCACGATCTCCCGGAAAGACTACCGGCGGCTCCGCAGCAGGGTCGCGACTTCGTCCATCTCCTTGTGCTCGGTCAGCCTCTCGGCCACGCGCATCTCGCTGCGACGCACTTCCAGCACCCGGCGCAGGGCTTCGGCACGGGTGCGCGCGCCCACGAAATGCTCGCGCGAAACCCCCAGTTTCTCCTCGGCAGCACGCCGTTCGACTTCCGCGCGTCGCGCGTCCTGTAGCGCCCGGATGTGTGCGAATTCGATGATGGTCCAGTCGGCCGCGCTGCCGCTGCAGCGCTCGTCGGTGAGCGCGCGCTGGGCTGCTTCGCGTACCGCATCCGCGGTCCGCTGGGCCAGGCGCTGAGCCTCGGCCAGGGTCATACGCGCACGATCCTCGGCGACTTCTCGTACCCTAACGGCGGCGTCGAGACCAGTTTTGGAACTCACATTTCCTCTATCGGACCGAACCAGCAAGAACTGAACCCTGAGCGGTGGAAAATTCGGATCGCGCCACAAAAGCGCCTGGCATCGCGCTTGCTTCGTCACCAGGCAAGAGGTACGCAAAGTGTCCGACGGCCTATATGTAGGAATGTCTGCTGCGGTGGCGCGCGCTGCCCAGCTCGATTCCATTGCCGACAACCTGGCCAATGCCGAGACGCCGGGCTTCAAGGCCACGCGTCCCGCCTTTCGCGCCTTCTTGCCGCCCGGACCTAGCGACAAGGTTCTGGCTGGAGCGGTGTCCACCGGCGTGGATATGCGACCAGGTCCTACCAACACCACGGACAACCCGCTCGACGTTTTGCCCGAGGGCGATGCCTATCTCGGTGTGCGGCTGTCGACCGGCCAGATGGCCTACACGCGCAACGGACACCTCGAGCGCGGCCCCAACGGCGAGTTGCTCGCCTCGGGCTTGCCGGTGCTGGGAATTTCAGGTGAGCCGGTGACCGTGCCTCCGGGCGCTGACCCGCGCATCGAGAGCAACGGCAATGTGGTCGTGGGCCGCAACACGGTGGTGGACACGTTGGCGCTTTTCC
>PMKP01000256.1 GCA_003157775.1 Myxococcales bacterium
GGCCGGCTTGTCGGCCGGCTCCCGGAGGCGAATCTGATGCTACATTGTTGAAGCCCTAGTCGAGGCCCATTGCCGTGAACGGCGTGTCGTCGGTGAACTCCTTCACCTCGAGCTTCTCGTGAATAAGACGGCGCACGGTAGTCGCGATCTCTTCGCGCGTACGCATACGCGCCACCTCCAGCGGACCTGGCGTGCCACGCTCGGAAATCTGAAGCGCCGTGTGTCCCACAATCGCCCCGGCCCCATGATCGCGGCGCAGGGGACCGCCGACACGATCTTCGATCGCGTGCCACGCCTTGTCGGCTAGGCCATGCGAGCCAGGCAGCAGGCTTTCCCATGTCGTCGAGGGAACAATCTCCTGGTGCTGCGGCCCGAGCACATGCACGATGGCCTCACACAAGGTGGTGAAGGCGCGTTGGCTGGAATGCGTGGCCGCCTCAGGCGGCGGGGCCAGCTTCTCCATCAGGTAGTCCACCAGCGCGCGCGGCGTGGCGATGCGCTGCTCGTCCTCGTCGGGAATGGGAATCCCGAACTCATCTTCGACGACAATAGTGACTTCAACCAGGGCAAGCCCCATGTTGTCCTCCGTGGCTTTTTGAAATGTGGAAATAGTCCCACAACTGACTGCCCCCAGTCGATGCCCATGTCATAGACTTGGCCCGTGCTGCCCGCGCGCGCGCGAACACCGAATTCCTTGCGCCTGCTCTTTGCGCTAGCTGTCGTGGCCGTCGTGCTGGAACGATTGCACGCCCTGCTGCGCGCTGGGCCCACGGATTTCGACGACGCGTACATGTATCTGCGCTACGCCCACAACGCTCTGGCGGGCCAGTGGCTGGCGTGGAATCCGGGCGAGGCGCCGGTCTACGGCGTGACCAGCCCACTCCACTTTCTTCTTGTCACGCTGGTCAGCAGGCTGCTCCCGGGCCATCCCGCAGCGGACTTGCAGATTGCGTCCGGGTTGGCCGCGCTTGTGCTGCTGGCCGCCTTGGTCACGGTTTGCGCGCGCTTCTGCCAGGATTTCCATCTGCGCGGCAACTTCCTGCTCTGGGGCGCGGTGCTGCTGCCGCTCGTCTGCTTTCGCGAGGCGTTCTTCTTCCACGCTCACACCGGCATGGACACCATGTTGGCCGCACTGGCCAATACCGTCGTCGTGTTCGCGTCGCTGTGGCTGGCGGAAAAGCCGTCGCCGGCCCGGGCCTTGGTTGCGGCGGCCGTGGGCTTGCTTGCTATCGAAGCACGGCCGGACAACGTCATCATCGCTGCCCTCTGCCCACTTCTGGCCCTCTTGCTGCTCGCGCCGGCGCCGCGCCTGCGCCCCTTGCTTATCTGGGCTGGCACCCTCGGCGGGCTAGGGTTGATAGACCTGACTCTGAAGTGGCATTTTCTCGGCACGCCCTTGCCGCTTGCCTTCTATGCCAAGCAGCCCTGGTACTACCGGGGCTTCGTCGGCGAGTTCACTTGGAATCCCTTCTTCTTCCTCGAAGTCGCACTCGCGACCGTCTCGCCCTTTCTGGTGGCTGTGGTGCTCTTTTCTCGACGGGCCAGCCTCCGATTGCTACTCGTGCTGCTCATTCCTGCGGTTGCCACGCTCGCCGCCCTGTTCTCCGTAAACCAGATCATGGGCCATCTGGGACGCTTCTACTTCCCCTCGCTGCCGCTCTTCGTGGTAGCGGGCGCGTTGGTCACCGACCGGTGGCTGAAGGGGCTGCCCGAAGCGCTTGCATCGAGCGAGAGCGCGCCTCGTCTTGCGCGATCGCTGCTGGTCCGTCTGGCCTGCGCGTTGCTCGCGCTGCTGGGTGGCGCCCAGGCGCTGCAGGCCGCAGGCCGTGCCTACGAAGGCCGCGCCCAGGGCCAGGTGTTGGCCTCACTCGGCGGCTACCGGATTTCCGCAGCCGCGCCTCTGCCCGACCTCGATTCGTGGCAAGCTTCACAAGAGATCGCAGAACTGGCGGCTGAGGCGCCGCCGGGCACCAGCTTCGCAATGTCCGAGCATGGCCTGGTCGGCGCCTATGCCCCCGGCGCGGTGATCATCGACCTGCTCGGGCTGCATGACCCGATCTTCGCCCGCAACGGCTTCTCGGCCGCGGAGCTGTGGCGCCGCCAGCCCGACATGATCTGGATGCCCCACCCTGACCACACCCAGATGTTGCGCGACATTCTCGACAGCGATGAGCTGTGGCAGCACTACGTCTTCTATCCCGACGCCTTCACCTATGGCGTGGCCCTGCGACGGGACGGGCCACGCTATGCAATCCTGGCGGGACTCTTCCTGAGTCGGTGGAAGTCTTCGTATCCCGGTCTCCTGCCTGAGGAATACGTAGCCCATCAGTCGCGCAAGTAGTGGCAGGTGTAGCCGCCCGGGTTCTTCTGCAGGTAGTCCTGGTGGTATTCCTCGGCCGGGTAGAACGGGCCGGCCTTCACGATCTCGGTCACCACCTTCTTGTCCCACTTGCCGGAACGATCTACCTCAGCCTTCACCCGCTCGGCGATCCGCCGCTGCTCGTCGCTGTTCCAGAAGATCGCTGACCGGTACTGCGAGCCCAGGTCGTTGCCTTGCCGGTTGAGCGTGGTCGGATCGTGGAGACGAAAGAAATAGCGCAGGATGCTTTCGTAGGAGATCTGGCGCGGATCAAAGACGATCTGCACCGCCTCGGCGTGCCCGGTGCGCCCGGTGTGAACGTCCTCGTAGCGCGGGTTAGCCGAGGTTCCGCCGGTGTAGCCCACTGTGCTTGAGACGACTCCCGGGAGCTCGCGAATAAGCTCCTGCACCCCCCAGAAACAGCCGCCCGCGAGAGTGGCCACTTCCGTCTTCGCTTGCGCTACTGGTCCCGTCTTGTCGTCAGTCGTGGCCAGCTTGGCGGGCTTGAGCCCAAAGAGAGGCAGGTACTTGCCGTACCCTTCAGCTTCCAGGCTCTGCACCGGAATGAAGCGCAGGGCGGCTGAGTTCATGCAGTACCGCTGGTGCGTCGGCCCGGGTCCATCGTCGAAGACATGTCCCAAGTGCGAGTCGGCCCGGAGCGAGCGAACCTCCATTCGCGACATGCCCAGCGAGTCGTCGGTTTTGCTGACGACGTTCCCCGGTTCGAGCGGACGCGTGAAGCTGGGCCAGCCTGTGCCTGAATCGTACTTGTCGCGCGACGAGAAGAGCGGCTCGCCTGAAACGACATCTACGTAGATGCCGTCGGCGTGGTTGTTCCAATATGGGTTGCCAAACGCAGGTTCAGTGCCGCATTCCTGCGTCACGTGATACTGCATGGGAGAGAGGCTCCTGTGCAGCTCGCTGCTGTTCGGTTTTCCACTTTCGTCAGCCTTGGCCATGGTGTTTGCCCCGGTCGATGCCGTGAACCAAATGACACCTCCGGCACCCAGCAGCACCAGTCCCAGGCCCAGAAGCCGTATCGGTGTGGTTCGCAACATTGTCCTATGGTTGGGATGCCGGCCACCGCAGACCGGTCGCAGACGCTGTCGGCTGGTCGGCCGATTCTCCCGTTCGGGCGCACATTTTGCGCCGGGTGACGACATCTGCACTTCTTGCCGGGCCTCCGCCTCGGTTTTCGCGGTAGCATACGTGGCATGCGCTCTGCCACTGCCAGCCATCGCCTCCTGATCCCTGTCTTTTTCCTCCTCCTGGGCAGCTTTCCTCAAGCTGCACGGGCTGACGCGATTCAGTTCCGCATGGTCACCAAGGTCGGGCTAGGCCAGCGGCCCAAGCTGGAGATCACAGCCCTGCAAGAGCTTGAGCGCGTCGAAGTCATGCTGAACCGGGATGATGGCAAGAACGTGGGCCAGAACCTGGGCGCCATGGGCGTAGGCGAAACGCGCGAGGTGCTTCTCGACGGGAAACCCGGCAAGCACCACTACAGTGGCCGCGTCACCTGCGTCGTCGATGGCGAGCCCCAGGACAGCCATGTCTACTTCGATACCCTGGTGGGCGGCGAGCTGACGGTGATTGTCGACAAGACCCAGGTGGACCTCGTCGCGGGCCGGATGCCCATTCGTGTCTCCAGCCCAGACGGCAAAGTTGAACTGCGAATTCTCGGCGCGTCGGGCGGCCCTCCCCTGCTCGAGCACGAGCAGGAGTTCGCCGACCACGACCCGGCGATTCCCCTTTTCGTCACTTGGAAACCCCTGGCCAAGGGCACCGAGGTGGGGCGGGTGGACCTCAAGGTCATCGATGCCGGTGGCGCGTTCAAGAGCTTCGCGCTCTTCCCCTGGTCGGTCTACATTCCGCACGAAGAGGTCAACTTCGCCACGGACTCGGCCAGCATCGACCGCACCGAGGTGCCGAAGCTGCAGGCCAGCCTTGGCAAGATCGCCGACGCCCTGGCCAAGCACAAGGATCTCGGCCCCATCAAGCTATACATCGCGGGCCACACCGACACCGTCGGCGCTGCTGCCTACAACCTCAATCTGTCCCGCCGGCGTGCCCAGTCCATCGCCGGCTGGTTTCGCAAGAACGGCTTGCGCATCCCCATCGCCTATGAAGGCTACGGCGAATTCGCGTTGCTGGTGGCCACGCCTGACAACACCGATGAACCACGCAATCGCCGGGTGGACTACATCCTCTCGGTGGAGGATCCGATTCTCAAGGCGACGGAATTCCAGGCGGTCTGGAAGCCCATCAAGTAGGTTATCCGACGACGCTACCGGATCGTCACCGTCACGCCCGCGGTGGTGCGCGCCAGATCCGCGATCAAGGCAAAGAGATCGATCCCCTGGCCCCGGTCATCGACCCAGCCATCGCCATCGCTGCGCAGGCCGAAGTGCCAGGCGCGATCGCGAAACGCGACCCAAATCTGGCGCGTCGGCGCCTGCGGCGAAAGAACCAACTCTTGCTTCTCGCGAAACACGATAGTCAGCGTTCCCTGGGAAAACGTGGATTCTGCCAGGTCGGGATCGATGTTCTCGAACGCGGCATCGATGCGGCGAAAGGCATCGTCGACCAGTTGTCGGTATTGCTTCTCTTCCATGGCCCGCAGCAGTCTACAACCTACGACCGACGGCCGCTTCACTCGTTCGGCTTGAGGTGACCATGCCCGATGATGTTGCGCAGAGCCTTGCGATCTTGAGGTGACAGGTTCTCCTGCGGGGGTTGGGACGGGACTTGGCCTGGGTCGACTTCGTTGCCTTCTCCGCGCAGCAGCACCTTGCCAGGGGCATTCTTGGCCACGCCCTTGACTACCTGATCGGTCGCTTCGTCCACCAAGCCACCGACCTTCTGCTTGGTCCCGCGCCGAAGCTCCTGGGTTTCCTTGGTATCCCAGATGGCCCGGACGTGCTGAAAGAAGGTTCGCTCACCCAGCTTTACGGTCATGCCGTAGTAGACCCCCGCGCCAAGGAGGCCCATGACCAAGGCGAACTTCAGCAGACGAAACACTTCGATCTAGTTATCACCGGCTGCGCGGCTGCGCCAGTTTCGGCTATTTTGATGGGAACCCTGGGAGGGTTCGCTTCGCCCTTCGGCCCCCCACCCACCACCACCTCCCCGCTCGCTTCCCCCTNNCGAAGCGCGCGGGGTGGGCAGGGTGGGCTGTCCGTCCCGAAGGGCCGGCGGGCTCCCCACGCGACTAGTTAATACTCGAGGTGGAGCCGGCAGCCCACGAACTTGACCGGCCCGCGATCGGCATTGTAGCCGGGATTCATGACGTACTGGCCGTCAAGGGTAAGCCACATGCCGGCAAAGGCGTTGAACGAATAGTATGCCTCGAACACTCGCTCGGGCCGGTAGTTGAGCCACCCGTCGCCGAGGAAGTTCCCCAGACCACCCACGGCCAAGTAGTCACGGTGCGCATCCGATAGGCCGTCCTGCACGAACGCAGCCGCGAGCGTGTCACGCGGGCGAAACCACAGCCGCCCGCGCATGGCCAGGCCCGCGGTCAGCGACCGATCGATCTCGGCAAAGGCATAGGTTTCGGTGCGACCGTCATTCCAGCTATAGCGGCCGAAGAGGCCAGCGTCGCGGGTGAGGCTCTGGTCCAAGCCAATTCCGAAACCGAGCTTGGCCCGATCGCGACGTACGTTGGCAAGATCGGGGTTGCCGCCCGCGGTGCCAGCGGCGGCAAGCGCGTCGCTGAACCCGCCCATCCTCGCAAAGTTGAGGAAAGGTGTCAGGCGCACGCTCCCCTTGCGTCCCCAAAGGGTGTGCTGGTGCTCAACTTCGAGGTTCTCGCCGAAGTGGGCCCACAGCCGGTAGTCGAGCGCGAGCCCATTGGACTGCTTGGGTTGTGCGAAGTGACCGAACCGGAAAGCCCAGTCGTCGCGATAGTACTCGACCGCGAAGCCCACGGTGTAACCGCGCGCATCGGCGGCGTAGTCCGAAGCACCGCCCGCCATCAAGGCCCAGTTGAAGAACTGGGTGCGCGGGTCATGCGCGAAGGCGTTGTTGTCGAAAATGTCGATGAGCGCCATCTGCCCGACGGTCACGACCAAGCGACGGGAAGACACCTGCCCGCCGAACTGATTCGCGCCGGCCTCGACCGGCGCCTCGCTTCCACCCAGCCGGATGGTCTGGCGAAGAAAAGCCCGCGCAATGTAAAGCCGCGCGGTTGCGTCTGCTGCCTTCTGGTTCTCACCGTTGCTCAGGCCACCAAGGCCGTGCAGATCGGACATGGTCGTGCTCTGAAGCACCTCTGGGTTGAAGAACAACTCAGCGCCACGCCACGGCCGGTATCCCAGAAAAAGCGTCGCCGTGAGCGTGTATCCCGTCTCGTGCTGCGACTTGAGGCTGTGGGGTCCGTCGGGGGTAGGGCATGGAGCCGCGAAGGCCGGGTGCATCTGCCAGACGTAGGTTGTCTGGAAGTTCGCGCTCCAGTCTTCGGGTCGCAACGCCCGAGCCAACCACGCGGGACGTTGATCAGCCTCGACCGCGGGGGATTCCTGGGGGCTGACTTCCGAAGCAGGCGGTTCGGCCCAGGCCGGCGATACCAGACACACCATACCTGCTACGATGGCAAGGGCGACGTTGGTGGAGAGTGGGGCGCTCATGTGGACGAGCACGGCCTCTGCGTCTAGCACGACTCAACCCGAGAAACCCAACCGACTACATGGTCCGATGAAATCAGTGGGGAGTGGGGCGCCACAGCGCGGCGCGCGAATGGCTATGGGCATGGCTGCTGGCGCTACAGCGGCAGTCGCGTCGGCAATCCCGTCAGATGCTGGATCTCGATCAGTGCTTCAGCGTAATCCTGTTGTGCCTCTATCTGTTCCAAATAGACTTCGTTGAGTGTCTGCTCGGCGTGTAGTTCCTCGAGCAAGCTGGCCTCCCCGCGCTGGTAACTGTAGAGTTTCGCGTTGCGGACCTTCTCCGCGCTCTGCACGATGGGCCCGTTGAACAAGGCAAGACGCGCCGTGGCAGCGTTGTACTGCTCGACTGCACGCCGAACCTTGCTGTCCAGTGCGTGCTCAGCCGCCTCGACCAGCCTGCGGGCGTACAGTTGTTCAGCGAGAGTTTGGTCGACCAACCCTTGGTTGATCATCGAGAACGGCAATGGAATCGACGTAAATACCCTAAGTGCGTCCAGAGGCGGAATCTCGAATCCGCCCCTCCCGACCGTGCTATGCAGCCAACCGAGACCAATCGTCAAGTTCGGCCACCTGTCAGCGCGAACAAGCTGGAACCGTCTTTCGGCAGACGCCACTGCCGATCGTGCCGACTTCAGCGCGAGGTTGTTGGCTCGCGCAGCCCTGAGCAACTCGTCAAGGGTCGCGGTTTGGGCCTCGATCACGAGACTCCCTTCCAGCACGACGCTGTCAGCTTCTCCGTCGTTGATCCCCGCAAGAGCCAGAAGCTGAAGGTCGGCGTCTCTGGCGGCTGCCCGGGCTTTGGCGATCTCACCACGGAATCGTTCAACCTCGATCCCAGATTGCGCGACCTCGATGTCTCCGATATCTCCCGCTCGCACGCGCTCTCGGTTGACCGCATTGACCCTCTCAAGACTGGCGAGGGCTTGATCCTTGCGTGCGAGCCGCTGGCGAGTAGCCAGGGCCTCAACCCAAGCCTCGGCTGCTTCTTTGACTAGGTCCGCTGTAAATGACCCGCTTTCGGCAACAGTCCGCCCATGGTCGGCCTGCGCGGAGCCGATGCGCGCACCGCGTTTTCCACCAAGCTCGATATCTTCTTGCAGGCCGACCGAAAAGGAAAACGGTGCGTCCTTTTCAGCGATGGGGATTGAATCGGCGGACAATGCCAGAGCAGGGTCGGGGAGCTTCCTGGCGGCGACTATGGCCGCTTGGGACCCTCTCTCTCGGGTCAATTGGGCGACCCGATCCGGGTTCTGGTCGAGCACGGCTTCGATGAAGGTGCTGAAATTCAGCCTCACCGCGCGTGCCTGGTCAGCACCAACGTCGGTGTTCCACGCAAGAATGTATGCAAGGCATGCTAGCCACAACCGTGAGGGCCTCATGGCGACACCTTACTGGGCTCAGATGGACGAAGGATCGATTGCGCGTCCTCATGGCTGCTCGTTTTTCGCAGGACGCGCCGTTCAAACTCGAAGTAGAGAGCCGGCAACAAATACAGAGTCAGCAAAGTCGAAATGCAGATCCCCCCGACAACCACGGTCGCCAGGGGCCGCTGCACATCGCTGCCAATCCCCCTGGCCATTGCCGCTGGCACAAGGCCCAATGCTGCGACCAGCGCCGCCATGAGGATCGACCTCAATCGATCGCCAGCCCCACCTATGACGGCTTCGCGAAGCGAGAGGTTCGTCGAACGGAGTCGATTGATGTTGGCCACCATGATAACCCCGTTCTGAACCGCCACGCCGAAGAGCGCGATGAAACCAACGGCACTGGATACATTCAGAGTCATGCCTCGCAGGTGCAGCGCTGTCATCCCCCCAAGCAGAGCCAAGGGTACGCTTGAGAGGATGAGCGTCGCGTGCCGGGCGGAGGAGAAGGCTGCGTACAACAGAATGAAGATCAAGCCAAGGCTGATGGGAAGGATGATTGCCAACCGCACCTGAGCGCGGTTCTGATTCTCGAACTGTCCACCCCAGACGATGGCCTGACGATAAGGCCCAATGCGCGCATCATGGGCGACTTTTCTCTGTGCCTCACTGAGAAACGACGCCAGATCCCGCCCTCGGAGGTTGATCTTGACGGTCATGTGGCGACGGTTGCTCTCGCGCGTGATCACGCTTTCCCCGTCAGAAAGCGCAATCTTCGTAACTGCGGAAAGCGGCACTCGCGCGCCAGATGCCGTGCTGACCAGCAAAGCCGCTATCGCCTCCGGGTTGTTGCGCACGGATTCCATCAGGCGAACCGCGATGTCGTAGCTCCGTTCCCCGATAAGCACACGATGGATTGCCTTCCCACCGAGGGCGGTCTCGACAAGTTCGCTGATGCGTGCCACGTTGACGCCAAAGCGTGCGGCGGCGGCGCGATCGATGTTGATTTGAAGTTGTGGTAGGGGTGGTTCCTGATCCACAGCCACGTCCGCCGCGCCGGGCACCGCGCGAAGGATGTCAACTAGGGTTTCTGCAATCGTACGCATTTCTCGCAAATCGGTCCCGTAGATCTTGACCACGAGCTCACTGTGGGCCCCGGCGACCTTGTCATTGACCATGTCGATCATCGGCTGCGAAAAACCGATCGCGAAGCCCGGCAACTGGGCTAATCGTGTTCGCATTCGCTCGACGAGTTGTGCCTTGCTAAGCCCCGATTTCCAACTTCCATAGGGATGTAGCGAGATAGGCACCTCAATGTGGGATGGAGTCCAAGGGTCCATGCCGTCGTCCACGCGACCGAGCTGGGTGACCACGTCGCGAACCTCGGGGAATTCTCTCACGGCCTTTCGCAGTTCGTCCGCCATGTGCGCCCCTTTTGCAAGAGAGATCCCAGGAGGCAACGTGACTTGAAGCCAGAGCGACCCTTCGTCGAGTTCGGGCAGGAACTCGCGCCCCACGGTTGCGCTGAGAATGACGGCGAGGATGATCGCTCCAGCGCCGGGGGCAAGAACCGTCCAGGGTCGATTGAGAATGGCCGTCAGATGGCGCTGGTAGGCGCGCTCACACCATTCCATCACCGGATTGCGGAACACCCTGCGTGGCTTGGAGAAATACAGCAATGCCAGCACCGGAGTGAGCACGAGAGCGACGAGGGTGCCGCCCAGCAAGGCATAGGCGACCGTGAAGGCAATCGGCTGGAAGAGCTTGCCTTCGACTCGTTGGAAAGAAAAGAGCGGCAGGTAGGCAATGATGATAATCGCCATCGCAAAAAGCATGGGGCGGGCTACCTCGAGGGTTGCCGAGCGAGCCGCAGACTTGTCAAGCAGGGCAGCCGGATGACGCTCGCGCCACTGAAGCAGGTTCTCAAAAACAACGATGGCGCCGTTGACGATGATGCCGAAATCGATGGCTCCCAACGAAAGCAGATTCGCTGGAACGCTTGTGAACCGCATGAGCACGAAGGCAAACAGAAGCGAGAGCGGCACGGTGAGGGCAACGATCAGCGCCGAGCGAACGCTGCCGAGGAACAGCAGGAGCACCAGCACGACCAGCCCGATTCCAAATAGCAGGGTATGCGAGACTGTGTGGAGGGTGGCTTGTACCAGGTCAGTGCGGTCCAGGTAGGGCACGATCTGAACGTCGCCGGGGAGCACGCCGTGATTGAACTCAGCCACCTTGCGGTGAATGTCATCCAGGACTTTCGAGGGATTGCATCCGCGCAAGAGGAGCACTAGGGCTGAGACCCCATCTGGATTGTCGTTCTTGCCCAGGATTCCTCGGCGCTCCATGCCTCCCATCTGGGTTGTGCCGAGGTGGCGCACCAACACCGGCGTGCCTTGTTTCTCGGCGACCACGACGTTGCCAAGATCTTCGAGCGTGCGAATCTGCCCGATGCCGCGGATGACGAACCCTTGTTCGCCGCGGACCAGAAGGCTTCCTCCTGAGTTGGCATTGTTCGCCTGGATAGCCTCGACGATCTGCTGCAGCGTGAGATTGAGACGCACAAGCTGTGAGGGGTCGAGGATGACCTGGAACTGGAGCGTCTCTCCGCCGAAGCTCGAGACATCGGCTACCCCGCTGATCTGGCGAAGAGCCGGGGCCACGACCCAGGTTTGCAGCTCCTTCAGTTCACGTTGGCTCTGGGTGCGCGACTCCAGGGTATACCGGTAGATCTCCCCAATCGGAGAGGTGAGGGGATCGAGCCCTGGTTCGGCGCTCTCTGGTAACTTGACGCCCTCGATGCGTTCCCGGATTCGCTGTCGAGCCCAGTAGTCTTCGACGCCGTCCTGAAAGACCAGCGTGATGAGAGAGAGGCCGAACGTGCTGCGCGAGCGCATGACATGAAGACCAGGAATGCCATTCAACGCTCGCTCAAGCTGAATCGTGACTTGCTGTTCGACTTCCTCAGCGGCATGGCCCTGCCACTGGGTGATCACCTGCGCGGAGGTATCTCCGATGTCTGGGTAGGCTTCGATTGCAAGCTGCGTCCAGCTATACCCACCGAAGATCGCCAGAGCGCAGAACAAGGCCACGATCAGCCCGCGACGGGCCAAGCATAGGCTGATGAGCCGCTCGATCATTGAAGGACCACTGCGTCCTGCGCGACGACTTTCTCGCCGGCGGTCAGCCCAGCGAGAACGATGGCTTTCCCGACCATGGAGGTGTCGAGTTGGACTGTCCGGGCTTCGAAGCGCCACGGAGCCACCTCAACGAAAACCTGGTTGTCGCGTCCCGTGTGCACCACAGCCGAAGGGTCTACCACCAGCGCGTTTTCGGGCGCGGACAGGAAGTCGACGGTGCCGAACATGCCGGGCTTGAGGCGCCCATCGCGGTTCTTGAATACCAGGGTCACGCTCAGTGTCCTTGTCTCCGGATTAAGCAGGTCGCCGACAACATGGACAGTGCCTTCGAACCGCTGCTCGGGATAGGCGATGAGCGAGACGGACGCCGCTTGGCCGACATGAACTCGCCGTACGTCCATTTCCTGCACATTCGCGGTGATCCAAACCTCTGAGAGGTCAGCGATGGACATGACGGAAGCGCTCACATCGTTGAGCATCTCGCCTTGGGCGATCTTGAACTCAACCACCCGGCCTTGGATGGGAGCGCGGACTGCCATCGGCTTGCCGATGCTGCTCGTGTCGCTCCCCAGCAGGTGCAGGCGAAGACCTGCTCGATGCAACTCGCGATCGGCGAGGTCGAGTTCAGTCTGAGCCTGTTCGACTTCTCGCTGCGCCGCGATGCCGTGCTCCCGGAGATCCTTCTGGCGACCCAGAACACGCTCGGCTTGCGAACGAGCGCTCACGGCTTTGAGGTAGTCACTTTGTGCCGCAATCAGTTCGGGCGAGTCCAGCGAGAAGAGAGCTTGGCCCTTGGTGACGGTGTCACCGAGGCTGACATACACGCTCGTGACTCGACCAGACAGCGGCGGGGCAACGCTGGCAAAGCGCGCCGGATCTGTCTGAACAGCGGCAGGGACATTCAAGCGTTTCTGAACAGCCGTTGAAGATATGGGGACGACTTTCAGACGTACGCGAAGGGGCGATCTCTCCGGAATCACACGGTACTTTCCCTCAACCAGAAAGGCCCTCGATGCGAGATCCTCGAAATCCGATGGGTTTTTCGGATGGCACCCCATGCCGCCCGTGAGGATGAAGCACGCGCCCAACAGGGTGGAGACAGATCTCGCGCCGCTTTTCGCTAGGGTCAGGCGGTCATGTATTTCGAAAAGTCTATCTTGATAGTTCATGCAAACACCCATCCAGAACAAAGTGCTGACAGAAGGCCAATGCCACCTCAAAAGTGGCGCTCGGCGGTCGTGCGTCCCTAGAACACGAGACAGGAGCTAGGCGCGCTGTTCTGGAGGGGAATGCTTCGGAGCAAAGAGGATGATCTTTGCGGCCGGGAAGTCCACTGTTCTGGCCGTCTTGATCTCTCGTTCTTCGAGCGGAACCGGGGTGGAGCACAAGAATCGCGCAGCGGATGAGAACTGGACTACGAGATTTGAGAAAAGGCACGCCGGCCGTGAATCGAAGCCACTAGGAGCGACATTGGTCGATGCAAATCGAGCCTCGGCACCGGGCGCCGTGCTGGAGGCACGGACATTGTCCTGCTTGAGACCGTCGTCCTCGATCCGATTGTGCTCAAGACAGAATACATGTCGATGGGATGCAGAAGCCTGGTGCAGCTGCGGCATGACAGGCGCAAGCGCAATCCACACTCCGCACTGGAGCGCGACAAGCACCGAGCCTGGATGTGGAAGTTGTGCCCTCACCGCGTCAACTTGAACTTGTGTGCCAATGTTATCTCATCATTCGACCCGATGCTATGTTCATGCCCGGCACGTTTCTGCTGGCCTGGTCAGTGGTTCCCAGTGATCTTGCACCTTGCGCGAGGTCGGCTTGTCAAGGCACGCTTGGGAAGGCTGGATGGAGCCGAGAGGGACCCGGAAAGGGAAACAGCAAAAGGAGCAACATGAAATCGCTGACAGCGCCCTGGACCTACGGTCTCTTTTTCCTGGCGGCGGCTTCGTGTACGTCGACAGGCGGCTCCCCCACGGGCACCAGCGCGGGCGCCGGAGCGGGCGGATCGGGGATCTCGGGTGGAAGCACTGGGGTGGGCGGGAGCCCGGGCGCCGGCGGAGTGACCACCACCGGCGGGCGATCTGTTGCCGGTGGGGCGCCGGGAACAGGCGGCTCTGCTGGCGGTGGGGCAATGCCGGGAACGGGCGGTTCTTCGACCGGCGGGGCAACGATGGGTACGGGCGGTTCTTTGAACGGTGGGGCAATGCCAGGAACCGGCGGTTCTTCGAACGGTGGGGCACCTCCAGGCACGGGCGGTCGCAGCGGAACGGGAGGTAGCGGTGGCGGTGGCAATAGCGGTGGCAGCGGCGGCAGCAAGAGCGGTGGCAGTGGCAGTGGGGGGGCCGGTGGCAGTAGCGGTGGCGGTGGGAGCGGCAGTGGCGGCGGGAGTGGCGGCGGCGGCAGCGGTGGCCGTGCTGGTGGGGCCGGTGGCGTGAGCGGAGGAACCGGAGGGGACACGGGCGGCGCGCCGCCTGCCTGCACCGGCGCGGCCGTAAAGGCGACGCTGTCGGGTACGACATACACTCTCGACAACGGCGTGGTTCAGGCCAAGGTCAACACTTCCGACGCCACGATGCCGAGCTTCATTGTCAACGGCGTGGAAACCATGACATCGGGAGGCTATTTCTCGTGGGGAACCAACGTGTATACCGCGGGACCGTTCACGGGCTCGCTGTCCGTCGATCCCAGCAAGAACAATGGTGATGTCGCCGAGGTCGCTATGACGACGACCTGGGACAAGAGTTCTGGAAAGATTCCGCTCGATCTCGAGGTCCGCTTTGCCTTGCCCCGCTGTTCGCAGGGCCTCTACGGGTATGTCGTCCTGACTCATCCCGCGAGCTACCCGGCATTCACGCCCGGCGAGTTGCGCTACAACCACTACGTTCAATGGGACTCCGTCTTCGATTGGTACGCCGTGGATGACGTCCGCCGCGGGGTCTTCACGTCAGTGGCGTCCTCGGAGGCTGCCACGGCAGTTGCGGGTGCACCCCAGGAGGTGCTGAAGTACCCGTCGGGACCATTCGCCGACCGGCCGGGCTGGCAGAAGTACGACAACAGCCTCGAGTGGGGCGAAGGCACGGTCTATGGGTGGAGCAGCAGCAAGAATAATATCGGTCTGTGGATGATCAATCCATCGAATGAGTACTTGCCGGGCGGCCCCATGAAGACCGAGCTCACCCTGCACGATGCTCCTGGAGGCAAAGCGACCTTGCTCAATTACTGGGGCGGCACCCACTTCTACGGCGACCTCGAGGACGTTAAGGCCAACCAGGTACGCGAGAAGGTCTGCGGGCCCTGGTTGCTGTATGGCAACTCGACGACGACAGCGGGCAGTGCGGGCCAAGATGCGCTTTGGGCGGACGCCAAACAGCGCCTGATCGTGGAGAAGGCAGCCTGGCCCTATAGCTGGGAGACGGACACGCGCTATCCGCCCAAGTCCGCGCGAGGCACGGTCAAGGGACAGTTGTCGTTCACCGACGCAAACCAGCCCACGGCATCGGTTGCAAATGCGTGGGTGGGGCTGGCGGATCCGCCGGTCAATGGCCTGCCCAATTTCGAGCATCAGGCCTGGGACTATCAATACTGGGTTCACGCCGACGGGCAAGGAAACTTCACCCTGGCCAACGTCCGACCTGGCAGCTACACGCTGCACGCCTTCGTGGCGGGGATCCATGGTGTCTATGTTGGTCAATCCAACGCGGTGACGGTCACGGCGGGCGGTACGACTGACCTGGGCGCTGTGACCTGGACCCCGGATCGCAAGGGGCCAACCGTCTGGGAGATCGGAGTGCCCGACCGCGTGCCCGCGGAATTCTACCGCGGCGATCAGGCGTGGCACTACGGGACCAACCTGCTGTTCAGCTCGGACTTTCCCAACGGAATCAACTACACCGTCGGGACCAGCAATCCCGCAAAGGACTGGAACTTCCTGCAGCCGGGTGGAACCTGGAACGTGCAATTCAATGTGGCCTCGATTCCGGCCGGCGCGACCGGGGCGTCCCTGGTTCTCGATTCCGCCGGGTCCGACGGGGTGACCCTGAGCGCCTCGTTCAACGGCACCAAGGTCGGCTCCGCCAGCATTTCCTATGATGACTCCTCCATCGCTCGCGACCAACCCCATGGGGTGTGGCTAAGCGGGCGGATTGCCGTGCCGTTGGCTCAAATCAAGACCGGCTCGAACACCCTGGCCATCTCTTCCAGCGGCAGCATGATGTGGGACTACCTCCGACTGGAATGGGTGACGCAATAGGGGCGAACAGGCCAGCCGGTCGCTGACCTGCCGGGATAGCGGCCTACTTCTTTCTTGGCACGTCACTCATCGGGATACCCAGGGCCTTGGCCACGCCTTCGCCGTAGGCCGGATCGGCCTTGCAGCAGTTGCCGATGTGGCGGAGCTTGACCTCCTTGGGGGCATCGCCCATGGCACGGGCGGTGTTCTCGAAGAGCACCTGCTTCTGCGCAGCCGTCATCAGGCTGAATAGACGCCCGGGCTGCGAGTAGTAGTCGTCGTCTTGGCGATGGTTCCAATGGTCGGCCGCGCCGTCGAGGGCAAGCGGCGGCTCGCGGAAGTCCGCCTGCTCCTGCCACTCGCCGTAGCTGTTGGGCTCGTAGCCGAGCGTGCTGCCGTGGTTGCCGTCGACCCGCATCTGGCACCGTCGCGATGGTAGCTGTGGACCGGGCAACGGGGCGCATTGACCGGGATGTGCTGATGGTTTACGCCCGAGGCGGTAGCGCTGGGCATCGCCATAGGAGAACAAGACGCCCCTGCAGCATCTTGTCTGGCGAGAAGCCGATGCCGGGCACGATGTTGGCCGGGTTGAAGGCCGACTGCTCGACCTCGGCGAAGTAGTTTTCTGGGTTGCGGTTGAGTTCCATGACGCCCACTTCGACGAGCGGGTAGTCCTTGTGCGGCCAGACCTTGGTCAGGTCAAAGGGATTGAACGGGAACTTGGTGGCGTCCTTCTCCAGCACCACCTGAATGAACATCTTCCAGCGCGGGAAGTCGCCCTTCTCGATGCTGCCGTACAGATCGCGCTGATGGCTTTCGCGGTCTTTGGCAACTATCGCCTCGGCCTCAGCGTCGGTCAGGGTCTTGATGCCTTGCTGGCAGACCAGGTGAAACTTCACCCAGAAGCGCTCATTCTTGGCATTGATCAGGCTGAAGGTGTGACTGCCGAAGCCGTGCATGTGGCGGTACGAGTACGGGATGCCCCGCTCGCTCATGGTGATGGTGATCTGGTGCAGCGCCTCGGGCAGCGAGGTCCAGAAGTCCCAGTTGTTCTTCGCGCTACGCAGGTTGGTGCGCGGGTCGCGCTTGACCGCGTGGTTGAGGTCCGGGAACTTCAGCGGGTCGCGGAAGAAGAACACCGGCGTGTTGTTGCCCACCAGGTCC
>PMKP01000344.1 GCA_003157775.1 Myxococcales bacterium
TACATGGACATCGTCACCAACATCATCATCTTCCTGCTCGCTTCGGTGGTGAATCAGGTACCGCTCGGAACCGTGAACGCTTCTTCGCCAACCTTCGGGGGCGGCGGTGGCGGCGGCGAGGAGGAGAAGCCTGCCCTCAACCTGACCGTGACCGTGGGCAACTCGGGCTTCACGCTGGCCGGCTCGGGCGGGGTCAGGCCACTCATCCCCAAGCTGCCCACCGGCGACTACGACTACGTTGCCCTGACGACCGAGCTGACCAACGTCAAAAAACAGTTCAAAGAAGAGACCAAGGCCACATTCAACGCGGACGCCGGGACGGCCTATGAGATCGTCATCAAGACCCTGGACGCCATGCGCGAGGACAAAGACGGCCACATGCTGTTTCCTGACATCGTGTTTGCAGCGGGGATCTTGTGATGAGCGCTCAGGCTATGCCCGCATCGCCTGAAATGTCGGATCGTCTGAAGGGCAAGAGGGCGATCCGCGCCTTCGCACGCAAACTGGCCGAGCCTGAAGAGATCACGAGTCTGAACATCACCCCGATGATGGACATGATGACCATCATCCTGGTGTTCTTGCTCAAGACCTTCACCTCGTCGGCCTTGTTGATCAACCAGGACCAGAACATGATGCTGCCGTCGTCGACCAGCCGGCTCAACGCCAAGCAGGCGATCGCGGTCACGGTCACCAAGCGCGTGGTGTTGGTCGATGGCGAGCCAGTGGCTCCCATCAACAGTGGGAAGATCGATCCGGCCCTCAAGCGCGACGGTGACAACGGCTATTACATCACACCCCTAGTCGACATATTAAGCCGGGTGGCGCGCAAGGAAAAGAAGGTGGCAGAGATGACCGGGCAGAAGTTCGACGGCGAGCTGACCATCGTCGCTGATCGGTTTACGCCCTACCGCCTCTTAACCGAGATCCTCTATTCCTGCGGCCAGGCCGAGTACGCGAACTACCGCCTGCTGATTCTGAAAAGCCGCGAGTAGCGGGGCAGCGTTACCCGTAACCGTTGCCGAAGCAAGACAGTCCGGCCAGGGCCGCCCGCGCGGGGGCGACCGCAGGTCGCCCCTACGGCCGGCCGTGCGCGCACCACCAGCTTCACGTCTCGGGTAGGGGCGACCGCAGATCGCCCCCTGCCGCCTGCCGAGCAACTACTGCGCCACTGTGATTTCCACTCGGCGATTCTTCACCCTGCCAGCCTTGCCTAGGTTGGGCACACGCGGCTTGCTCGATCCCATACCTTCGGCTGTCACATGTTCCTTGGGCACGCCCTGCTTGCTGACGTAGTCGGCAATCGTTTGGGCCTGCTGGTTGGTGAGTTCCTGTGCCTTCGCAGGCGGCAGACTATTATCCGTATGCGTCTCGATACGAATCTGCCGGATTTCAGGGTGGTTGATCAGGAGATCAACTACCTCGTCGAGAACACGGGTTGAGCCGGGCGCGAATTCGGCCCCGGGCTTGTTGCCGCGCGCTTTGAAGGCGATGGGCTGGCGCAGGGTAATCTTTCCGTCCTTGTAGACCACGCCCGGAACAGCAGGACGCGCGTGCATGGTGACGTTGAGCGGGTTGTCCACCCCTTCCCTCACGTCAATCAACATCTCTCGGCTCAGATACCGGTCTGCCTCCATACGTAGTGCGTACTGACCCGCCTGGACCGCGAGCGACAGGTTGCCCGCATCGTCGGTCTTGGTCTCGGCGATTTGCGGGCCAGCCAACCTGATGGTAGCGACCACAGGCTTGCCCGAATCATCGGTCACACGGCCCGTGATCTTGGCTGCCGGGGCTCGCGGCGTCATCGCGACGGCCACATTGGCCGTCTGGCCTGCCACCACCTCGACCCTGGTGGTCGCGTTCTCATAGTTGGGGGCCACTATCACCAGTTCCACCAGGCCTGGGGCCAGCGGCACGCTCCGGAAGGTCCCATCCGCCTCCGCCAGGACACGTGAGTGCGGGAGCCCGGTCACGCCAACCACCGCGCCTTCCACCGGCGTGCCGACGGTGCTGACCAACCTGCCTGCCACGATGCCTTCTCTTGCCGGAGCTGCGACCACCTTTTCGACGGGAATATTGCGGGTCACAACTCGCGGAACGGCGTCCAGCGGGTAACCGACGCCAAACAGAAAATTCCACGGCGCCAGAGGCGGGCCGTAGGGGTAACCGACCGCCAGTAGCTCCAGGTCGAGGCCCAGCATGACGGTCAAGCTATGCGCCACCTGAGCCTGCAGGCCCATCGTCATCCACATCTGACTCCTGTTGTTGCGACAGGTCACGGTTGGCGACGGCGTGCAATTCGGACCGTAGCTGGCAAAATTGGGGTCCCCTCCAGCCGTGATGTACTCGAAGTGATACTCGACCATGGGACGCAATGAGAACCAATCGGCCAAGTCAGCCACCGGGGCATCAAGACCAAGGGCGAGCCGGAAGCGATCTTTGCCCAGGCCATATGCAAAGGAAGAAACGTAGCGCGATTCGAGCGACGTGCCCGCAGGATAGCCGGGAGCGTTGTACGAGTTGTCGAAGTACATGCCCAGGTTCAGGTGGGCACGCAAAGGCAGCTTGGGCTCAAGAGCTTGGAAGTTCCAGCTCGCCAAAGCGTTGATCCACACTGAGGTCGAATCGCCACTGAAGGTTAGCCCACCCACCGACGACAGGAAGCGCACGCCTAGCTCGCCGCCGATGCTTAGGCCGCTGGGCAGCGCATAGGCCAACTTGGTTCCTAGGATCAAGTCGCCGAATGACTTGATGATCTCGGGGTCGGTCCGAGCGCTTTGGCTACTGAGACACGCCTGCGTCGGCGGGACCAGGCAGGAGCGCGTGTTCTTGTTGCCCGAGGTCAACACCGCCCCGAAGATTTCCATGAATTCAAGCGGTGTAAGCCCGAAGGTCAGCGCACCCTGGAAGCGGGTGTTCGTGTCCCCGCCGTTCGTCATCCCGCTGTTTTCAATCAACATCTTGGTGGTCGAGAAGTACTCACCGTGGAGGCCCAGCCTAAAGTGCCACAGCCTCCCAACCTCGGCCGCTCCCATGCGCAGAAGGCCCACCGACCCAGCCAAGGAGTTCTGCGGGATGAAGCCGCGTAGCCGGTCATCCGTTTCCCCCGCGCTCGCGGCAGGCGCGCTGGCCTCAACGCCCGGAGCTACGGCGGGAGTCGGTACGGGCGCAGGCACTGCTATCGGAGCAGGTACTGGCGCAGGCGCAGCAGCCGGAGGAATCGCTGGCGCTGCAGCAGGCAGGGGCGCTGGCACAGCAGCCGGAGGAAACGCCGGCACTGCAGCCGGCGGGGCGGCTGGCACAGCGGCCGGAGGAAACGCCGGCACTGCAGCCGGCGGGACGGCTGGCACAGCGGCCGGAGGAAACGCTGGAGCGGGCGCAATCTGCGCGCTCGCCGTCGAGGAGAAAGAAGCAACAAGACCAAGGACAACGATTGGCGTGGTACGCATGGTGGATGGCTCCAAGGGGTAAAAGCGGATTGCATGTTAGACGTCCTTGGTCCTCGACGCAATCAAGGTTTGTTGTGGGTCTCCAAGCTAGTTGTTTTCCAGCCGAGTCCATGGGAGGAACTCATCAGGGAGATAAATGAGTTCAGCTCTGGACAACTTAACCGAGGAGATTCGAGAAGTCGCGCTGCTGGTTCACTCGGCCCAGGAGCGCACTGAGGAGCGCGATGTGGTGACCGCTGCGCACTTGGCAGTCGAGCGCCTGTCGCAGAACTATCGTGATCTTTGCGCGGCTGTCTCGGAAAGCGAGCGTGTGCTGATCGAGCGTCGGCTCGGGCGGCGTGTCACCGACCTGCGTCGCCTGGCCTCGCTGCTGCCCCGAATCGGCGGCATCGCCTCCGGCCCCACTGGTGATCGCCACGGCTCGGGCCCGTCGGAGGTTGAGGAGCGCCGAATCACCGGCGTTTCCTGGCGTAACGACAGTCGGGTCGAAGGCCCTGCCGCGGGAACCTTCCACGTGGGCGGCGACGTCGACGCCTGGTGCGGCCCCTGTGACGGACTGACCACCCACAACATCGTGGCCATGGTCGGGGCGACGCCCAAGCAGGTGGTCTGCCAAGCCTGCGGCAACCGACATAACTACCGCACTGCGCCCGCGCGCAAGGCTTCTGCGACCGAAGGCTCTGCTTCCGCCACCTCGCCCCACGAAACCGAGGCCGCGCGCAGGGCGGAGCAGAAAGCAGAAGAACTGCGCGCCTTGGGGCGCGAGCTGGCGGACGTGGCCAACGTGCGCACCTTCAATCCACGCGAGCGCTACAAAGTTGGCGAGGTGATCTGGCACCCAGAGTTTGGCCGCGGCAAGGTGGAAACCGTCCTACGCTCGAGCATGCTGGTGCGGTTTGCCAACGGCGGGATGAAGTCGGTGATGCTGGGCTAGCTTTCGTCGACCTGCCTCAAGAACTGTTGCAGGAGGCCGTCCACCATGAGATTGCGGCCCGCCTGGTCGTAGCGACCGGCGCGATAGCCGCCCTGGATCTCCTCGAAGCGGGTTCGCGTATCGCTGACCAGGGTGCGATAGGGCTGGATCTTGCCCGTGACTTCCTTCTGATGCTTGCCCAAGTACGCAACCGCTGAACCGAGGGCAGCGACGCCCACAATCATGCCGAGAGGGCCGGCCAAGAAATAGCGCCAGGCGAAGCGCAAGGCGACCACGCTGGCCGCGCCGATGGCCGCCTTCTTCAGGCCCGAGCCGTCCGCCACCGAGTCTTTGGCCATGGAGGCCATCTGCCCCGAGGCGATCACCAGGGCGATGAAGTTGCCCTTGCGGCTTTTCCAGCCGCGCTCGTAGTACTGGCGAATCGCCTGCTTGAGAAAGGCGTCGTAATCGTCGTACACCTCGTCGCGAACCTCATCGACTCGGCTGGACTTGTCGTCGCTGGCCATGACCCTATCGTACCACGTCTTTGGCGGCCCCTGCGACTGGCGCAAGATCGCGGTTCGTCTCGGCCGAGCCGGCCAGGCTGGCTGCGGCGGGGACCTCCGCGCGCGCGGCGGGCGGCAGCAAGATGGCGAAGATGGTCCCGCCCGCGGGAGGCAGATCCACCTCGATGCGGCCGCCGTGGTCACTCACGATCTCTTGTACCAGAGCCAGGCCCAAGCCGGTGCCCTTTTCCTTGGTAGAGAAGAAGGGATCGAAGATCTTGCCCAGGTTTTCCGGACTGATGCCCGGACCACTGTCGCCCACCGCCAGGCGCAACCATCCTGAGTCGGCGGTCCCCACCTCCACGCGGATGCGGCCGCCTTCGGGCATGGCCTCCTTGGCATTGCGGACCAAGTTGAGCAGGGCCTGCCGGATCTGACTCTCGTCGACCGCCACCTCGGGCAGGCCCGAGGCGATGGCCAGATCCAGGTTGATGTGGGCTGCAGACAGCTCGCCGCGCGAGAACTCCATCACTGAGCTGGCCAGCGCACCCAGATCCTCGCGCTCGAGTTTGGGCTTGGGCAGCCGCACGAAGCGCAGGTAGGTTTCCGTGATCTCGCTCAACCGGTCGACCTCGGTGGTCAACGAGCGGACCAGACGGCGCGCTTCAGGGTTGTCCGCCCCGACCTCGTCGGAAAGCAGCTCCAGATACAGCCCCACCGAAGCCAACGGGTTGCGAACCTCGTGCGTGATATGCGCGGCCATGCGACCCACGGTGGCCAGACGCTCGGAGCGAATCAGCTTGTGCTCGCGTTCCTCGATGGCGTGGGCCATGGCATTGAACTCGCGGGCCAGGTCGCCGATCTCGTCGCGTGACCGCACATCGGTGCGGCGTGCATAGTCGCCACCCGCGATCTGGCGCGCGTGCTCGCGCAGTACACGCAGGGGCCACAAGGTCCGCAGCACCAGCAATGCGGCCGCCACCGCGAGAAACAGGCCCAGGCCGGTCAGCAGCAGAGCTGCATCCACCGCGCGACGCTCGTTGTTGGAAAGCTCCGCCGCAATCTGGCTACCGCGGCCGCGCAGGTTGCTCTTGAGCCGATGGAATGTCGCCAACAGATTCGCGAGGCTGCGTTCGGCCTGATGGCTGGCATCCACGCCAACCGTCGGATCGCTGGCGCCCAGGTCGGCAGCCACCGCCACGACGCGCGCCTCCATCCCCACGATCTCCCGGCGATAGTCCTCGAACTCGCTCCTCCGCCGGGGATTGGGTTCGTCGTTCAGGTATTGGTCGACAGCGGCGAGCGCGTCACCCAGATCTTGCCGCGCAGAGGCAATGCCATTTTGCGCCGCCACCCGGCTGGTCAGGCCCTGCGGCACTCCCGTGCTGTCGTTGGCGCGGGAACTCGAGAAGTCTTCCAGCGAACGCAGCGCGGCGTCGACGGCAACCTGAACCTCCAGCCGCCTCTGATTGGCGGCCAGCTCCTGACGCCCGCGGTGCAGATACAGCAAGGTAAAAAGGCTGTTTGCACCGAACACGCTCAGGAGTACGGCGTATGCGAGAAATATCTTGGCCGATACGCCGATCCGCATGGTTGTTTCCGCTGGGAGATACGCTAACACGGTCGAGCCCTGCCAGCGAGCCGGCCCTAGTCATTGACAATAGGCGGCCTGTGGGAAAACATCGTCCCGGTATGAAGAATCTAAGTGCTCGGGCTTTCCTGCTAGTTTCCCTTACGGCCGGCATGGGCGCGGCGGCGGCATGCTTCTTCTCCAGCGGCCGGGCCTTTGCCGGGGACAACGTCACCGTGGCGGTTCTGGGCATCGAGGCCAGCGAGGGTGTGCCCGACTCCGTGGCAGTTGGGGTGACCGATGCGCTCCGGCAGCGCATGTCCATGCTGTCCGGCTATCGCCTGGTTCAAGGCCGCGATCTCGTCGAGGTCAAGCTGGTGTTTTCCTGTCCCGATGAAGCGCCTGCGTGCATTGGTCAGGCAGCCAAGAGCCTGGGCGCCTCGCGTCTGATCTTCGGCGAGGTGAAGAGCGCTGGTTCCGACGCCTACAGCATAGCCCTCAAGCTGTTCGACGCCGACAAGGGAGTCGTCGAATCGTGGACCGCGGATCAGCTTAGCCGTGCCCAGGCGAGTGGCCCAGCCCTGCTCGCACCGGCGCAGAAGTGGCTCGCGGCCCTGACCGGCCAGTCTTTGCCGGGCGCTCTGCACCTGCAGGGTGGCGTGGTGGGCGCGTCGGTGACCATCGATGGAGTCGCCGCCGGGGTCATGGGTTCGGGCGGGCTCACCATCCCAAACGTGGCCGCGGCCAAACACGAGCTCACAGTGACCAAGCCGGGCTATTCGCCGGCCAAGAAGAGCGTCACCCTGAGCTCCGGCGAGACCAGAGACGTCGCGATCGAGTTAGTGGCAGTGGCGCCGGCGCCGGTTGAAACGCCATCGGCTGAGACGGCTGTGGTGGAATTTGCTGCCCCAAGCCCCACCGAGCCAAGCGAAACCGTCAGGGAGGAGCCGACCAGCAGCGGGTCAGGCGGGGGTCGGATCGGGTTCAAGGTGGCGGCCTGGATTGCGTTGCCCCTCGGCCTGGCCGCTGTCGGATATGGAATCTACTGGAGCGTTCAGGTCAGCGACGCCAATAGCATACTCGATCCGTTACGGCGCTTCCCCTGTCCCGGGACGACGATACCTTCCTGCGACCAGAATGGGAATTCAGTTCGCGACCTCACGCCGGCGGAACTGGACTATAGGAACAGAACCAAGTCCCTTGGCGACAGGTACCAGACATACCAGTGGATCTGGTATGGAGCTGGCACTGCGTTGCTGGCAACATCAGCCGTGTTTTTCTATCTTGGCTACCTGTCGCATCCTTCCGGCGCGACCGCTGATGCCCGCGGCTCGTCTTGGCAGTTTGTGCCCGTGTTCTCGCCCAACGGCGTGAGCGCAATGGCGTTCACGACCTTCTAGCGCGTAAGCAGGATGCGCAGCAGGCCCGTGGCCAACAGACCCCAGAGAACCGTGGCGACAAGCCAGAAGCGCCTGGCCCGGCGCCTCACTCGGGAAAAGGTGCGCAACCCTAGTCCCACGTTGAAGGTTGACAGCACCACGAGCAGCGCCATCCACAGCCGGCTGGAAGGCAGGTGTCGGTCTGGCCCAAGAGCATAAGCCAAGGCGCCGATGAGGAAGACCGTCCCGAACGCCGACTTGCCGATAGCCCAGCGGGTCGCCCGCGCACGGAGTTGGGCCGCACGCACCTGGTGCAGAGAACGCGTCGGCGGTGCTGCTCCTTCCGGCTCTGGCTCGTCATCCGGGTTCTGTGTCGCCATGGCCTATCTCTTCACAGTAGCCGGTCGGAATGCAGGGTGCACGATGAATAGCCACAGCCAGCGAGGACAAGCTTGGGTACAATCTGGCTTGCCATGTCAGCCCTGACGCATCTCGTGCTCGACATCGAAACCATTCCCGACGGCGATATCTACACGCCGCCACAGCCTACCCCGGGCGCGGAGCGTCCCTTTCCGCCGCTCTACGCCTGCAAGCCCGTGGTCATCGGAGTCATGTGGCTGGACGAGCACATGGCATGCAAGAAAATGGGCACCATCGGCGAGGCCAAGGACGAGGTGGGCATGCTCACCGATTTCGCCGACTTCATGGCAAAGTGGAAGCCGCGGGTGGTCACCTGGAACGGCCGCGGATTCGACCTGCCCGTGCTGATTCTGCGCAGCCTCCGCCATGGCATCAGCCTGCCCTGGTACTACCGCGAGCCTGGCTTCCGCTACCGCTTTTCCGCCGAAGGACATTGGGACTTGGGCGACTTCCTCGCGGATTATGGTGCTGCCCGCATGAGCTCCCTGCACGGCGCCGCCCGTCTCATCGGGCTGCCTGGCAAGGAGGAGGGCCTCGACGGCAGCCAGGTCGAGGGCCTCTATCGCGCCGGTCAGATCGAGATCCTGCGCCAGTACTGCCTGTCCGACGTGGCACAGACAGCGTTCGTTTTCTTGCGCACGCGGCTTCTGCTGGGCGAGATCGATCGGCCGACCTACACCCGCATGGCCAGTGACCTCCTGGGCGCCATCGAGGCCGACGGCCGCCTCGAACGCATGGTTGCCCACCTCGACCGCGATCTCCTGCTGCTTGGTTAGCTTTTTCACCACAGTCTCG
>PMKP01000059.1 GCA_003157775.1 Myxococcales bacterium
CGGGCCGTAGAGCCGCCACGACAGAAGGGTTCCCCCCCCGGTTGCTCCGCCAACTGCCACAAACCCGCGGCCAAGTTTTTCCATGATCCGCTGGCCATACGCCGGCATGGCCAACAGGCAGAGGACCAGACAAATAGAAGACAAAAGACCTTTGAATCTCATCGGGTCGCTCCTTTCGCACGGAGACGGGAGGCTGTGCACGGCGTGTGGGACGCAGCGAGCCAACGTAAACTGTGCATAAACATGTGTTTTCGATGAAGGGGGAGGAACCCACCCAAACGGGTCAGCGAGGCTTCAAATCTGAACAGCAGACGCATGGCGTGAGATGGAGGGAACGAAGCGAGCGGGAGGTGGCGGCTGGGAGCGAGGGGGGGAGCGAACCCTTCCGGGGTTCCCGTGTCAGAACACCACGGCGGTCGCTAGCAAGCTGATCTCGTCAGGGCTGAGCGCGCGGTTGTACAGCGCCACCTCGTCGATCCTACCGGGAAACAGTTCGGTGACCACCGACTTGTTGCCATTGCCGCCCAAGATCACCGGCCTCGTGTCGAGGGGAAAGACTCCGGAGATGGACCGCGAGCCGGCCTTGACGCCATCCACGTACAGGGTTGCCACGCTGCCGTCATAGGTTCCCGCCAGGTGGGTCCAGTGCCTGAGAGCGACGGTTTGGGAGGCGGTCGGGACGGCGGCTGGAATGCTGGCCGAGAAACCGATGAACAATGTGGGGATACTCTCCTGATTCAGCGAGAGGTGGTAGTACTGCTCGTCCGTAGTTCCGATCTGCCGCGACAGTGCCGTCCCATACCCGTCGGCCACTGAAATGACCCCATCGAAGTAAACCCAGGCAGAGACCGTAACCTGGGTGGTGATGCTGTCGATGCTATCGGAGTCCGCGACCGAAACGTACCCAACGCCATTGGTGTCCAAAGCCCCGTTCAGGCGCCCGGCAACCCAGGGCTGCGTCGGTGGATCCAGGCCCACCAGGGTGCCATCGTTGCCGTTGCCCGACGAATCCTGCGCCTGCGTGCTGCCGACGGGATCGTCGAGGTGCCATAGGCCCACCAGCCCACTCAACAAGCTCGCGGGACTGGCGCCATCGGAGGCCTCGCCGGGATTGCCGTCGATCGAAGAGTGAGCAGGGCCCCTGTCCGAAGAGGTGGCATCGAAGGTGGTGCCGGGATTGCCGTCGAGCGAAGAGGGAAAAAGGCCCCCGTCCGAATAGAGATCTACAAGTGTCAGGGTTCGTGGCGAGCAGGCCGCCACGAACCCTAGCAGCACCAGCGCGGTCCTGGGAAATCTAGAAACCGAAGCGTAGCCCAACATTTGCCAGAACTCCGGGGCGGGAAAATGGTCCGTAGTCGTGGTCGTCGATGCGGATGACCAGGGGCGGGACGGTCACGATGCCGTCCAACTCCGCTCCCAGCCAGATTCTTTGGGTGAGGCGAACGGCCGCGGCAGCGCCAGCCGCGCCCAGTGCCGACCAAACGGAGCCTGAGCGCGCAAACGCTCGCGTGGAATCAGTGCTCGCTCCTTCGGCGCTCAAGTGGGCCACGCCGGCCGACGCCACGAGGAACGACTGGACCCGCGCCCGCCGCAGGAAGGTCCAGGTCAGTCCCAGCGACGCGAGCTGACGGTGCACGGCGGCCGTCCCATAATCTCCGGTCAGCGTGAGAGCAGGGCCAAGGCCGCTGATCTCGGCCTTTATCCCCAGTCCGCGTGGCCACGTCACCATTGCCATCAATGAACCCATCCACTGGGGCGACGGAAGCCCCCAGTCCTGCTGCGCGGCGATTCCAAGGCCAATGGTAAACTGCGGCCGTTGCGCTGGCTCGGCAGCGTGTTTCACGGGGACGGTTGTGGCCTGGGGCGGCGCGGGCCACAGGCCGGCAAGGCTGACGCGAATCAGCTCGATCGCGTTCAGGGCCAGCACCGCGGCGTCATGGCTGACGTTGTCTCCCTGGATTGCCATGTGCAGAATGCTGGTTCGCCGTCCCACCCGATCCGAGACCCAGATGGCAATCGTGTGGCCGTTGGGATCGCCAATGTGCGCGATGGCAAACGCGGCAACTGCGCGAGACTCCGGCGCAACGGTTTCGACCTGGGTCGTGGGATCCTGGCTCGGGTCGAGGGTGACGAGCGTGGTTTGGAACTCGGCCGCGGTCAGCTCCCCGGTGACCCGGGCTAAAGCGGTGCGGGTCAGCTCGTCGACATCGGCCGGCCGCAGGACGATGACCAACCCGCGCGACGGCTGCACCACGGGCAGGGACGCGGATCGAGGCAAGTCGCTGTCCACACCGTTCCCCACGATCGCGAGGAGGGATATCAAGGCAGGAGCAACGGAGAGACTACCCATCGGTTTTCAAATTCTCCGCGATCGTCGCGAATTGTTCCAGGGCGGATTCGACCGCTGGACAGGGATTCAACCCGGACGAACCGGATCCCTGGAAGATGTTGATGGAGCACGAATTGCACTCCACCGAACCGTGCCGACGTTCTGCGTTTTCGTGGGGAGCCCTCGGAGGACTCCAGTTGCGGAAGCGCAATTGACACAAGGTCGGTTGCCCTATATCTACCTCTCGTCGGATTCCGGGGCATCCTGGACCGAGACTGGTACCCCGCAGAATTGGAAGGCCGTGGCGTTGTCCGCGGATGGCACCAAAGTGGTCGCGGTGGTCGATGGCGGCTACATCTATACGTGGAACGGTCCCCTGCCCTGACCTACATCAAGTCCCGTCCGAGATCCCATGGAACTTCTTGGAATTCGCTGGAATCACTGTTCGTAGGCGGGACAGGGATTGAGCTCGGCGTGGTCGAAGAAGAAACTTCCTTGAATCGCGAAGGCCAAGACTCTACGCTTGCCTTGTGCTGAAGATGTCCCCACGGAGCCCGGCCAAAAGACGTTCCCGCACCGGCCGCGCGCCCGGGGCCAGTGCGACTGCCGTGGCGCTGGCCGGCCTTTTGGCTGGTAGCGGACAAACGACGCAGGCGGCGCAGCCGGCGCCGGTAGCCCAGGCGGCGCCGGTGGCCCAGGCGGCGTCGGCCGGAGGCGGGCTCATGGTCGTCGATGCCGGGCGCTTTGTGGGCCCGCCGACGCCCGAGAACGCGCGCCGGGACGGCCTGACCGTGGTCGATCTCTCGGACGATTGGCTGCCGTACATTTTGTCCG
>PMKP01000136.1 GCA_003157775.1 Myxococcales bacterium
GGTGGGTAGAAACGCACCCGCTCGGGAAGGCGGGCACACAGGGGCGACCGCAGGTCGCCCCTACTCGAGAGATGCGATTTCCCGCCCATTCCCCGCGACGGTACTCCGAATCCCAGATGAGAAGACGCCGCGTCATGGTGGATTCAACCCGCAGCCAATCGCGCCGCCAGCCGCGAGCAGCGCGCGGCCACCTCTGCGTTGGCGACGGCGATGCGCAGGGCTTTGCGCGAGCCAATCAGCACCACCAGTTTCTTGCCGCGCGTGACCGCCGTGTACAGCAGGCTGCGCTGGAGCATCACGTAGTGTTGCGTGTGCACGGGCACAATCACGGCCGGGTACTCCGAGCCTTGCGACTTGTGCACAGTTGCCGCGTAGGCCAAAGCCAACTCGTCCAGGTCATCGGCCGCGTAGCTCACCTCGCGCTCGTCGAACCCGACCACCGCATGGCTCTCGCTCGCCTCACCCGAGCCGCCTGCTACGCGCAGGACTTCGCCCACGTCGCCGTTGTACACATCGCGGTCGTAGTTGTTGCGCAACTGCATCACCCGATCGCCGACACGAAACACTCGGCCGCCGCTGCGCAGTTCGGGCTGGCCCGGGGTGATAGCGTCTTGCAGAAGTCGGTTGAGCGCCGTGGCGCCCAGCTCGCCCCGGTGCATGGGTGTCAGTACCTGAATGTCACGCGGGGAAAAACCATAGCGACGCGGGAGGCGGGTGGCCACCAGATCGCGGATGGTCTCGGCCGCGTGCGCCGGATCATCGTCCTCAATGAAAAAGAAGTCGCGCTGGTCCGCTGCACGCCCTTGCGCGGGCGGCGCGCCCAGCTCGGGCTGCACACCGTCGTGAATGCGGTGGGCGTTGGTCACGATCAGGCTGGCAGCCGCCTGACGGAAGATCTCAGTCAGCCGCACCGTGGGCACGCGGCCGGAAGCGATCACGTCGCGCAGAACCATGCCCGGCCCAACTGAAGGCAATTGGTCGACATCGCCCACCAGCACCAGGCGCGTGCCGTCGGCCAGCGCTGCCAGCAGATCGGCCATCAGGCGAATGTCGATCATTGAGGCTTCGTCGACTACCAGCAGATCCGCCTGCAGCGGCCGAGACGAATTGCGGCCGAACACCCCGTCGGCAGGACGCCATTCCAGCAGTCGATGCAGGGTTGCGGCCGGCTGGCCGGTCGCCTCCTGCAGTCGCTTGGCCGCCCGGCCAGTGGGCGCCGCCAGGGCCACGGTCAGCCCCTGGCGCACCAGGGTGCTGACGATCCCACGCACGATGGTGGTCTTGCCCACGCCCGGTCCGCCGGTGATCACCAGCAACGGCTCGTGCAGCGCGCGACGCACGGCCTCGGCCTGCTGGGGCGCGAGCGTGATGCGGGCTTCGGCCTGGTAGCGGGCGATGGCACGCTCGGCATCGACGCGCAGGCCGCGTCCGCGCAGCAGGCGCAGGAGGCCCGTGGCCGTGGCTACCTCGGCGCGAAACAGCCCTACCTCGAACACCGCTGCGCCCTCCGGCGTGCTTTCGATGGCCACGTCGCCGGCGCGGCCTAGGCGATCCACCGCCGCTTCTACCAGGGGTGGCTCCACTTCCAGCAACTTGGCCGCCTCCTCCACCAGACGACTGCGCGGCAGGAACACATGGCCCAGCCCGCCCGCCTCGTCGAGCGCGTGGCGCACGCCCGCCTCCACGCGCACCTCCGAATCGCGCGCGATGCCGAGAGCGGTGGCCAGACGATCCGCGGAGAGAAAGCCGATGCCCCACACATCGAAGGCCAAGCGGAATGGGTTTTCGCGCACGCGCGCGATCGCGGCCGGGCCGTAGCGTTTGTAGATGCGCGCGGCAAAGGCAGGAGAAACCCCATAGCCCTGCAGAAAGACCATGACTTCGCGCAAGCGGCGCTGCGAACTCCAGGCTTTCTGAATGGCCTGCGCTCGCGAGGGGCCGATGCCCGGGACCTCACGGATGCGTTCCGGCTGGGCGTCCAGGATCTCCAAGGTGTGGATGCCGAAGCGTTCGACGATGCGGCCGGCGAATTCTGGCCCGATGCCCTTGACCAGCCCTGCGCCCAAGTAGCGGCGAATCCCGGCCAGGGTCTCGGGCGACAGCTCGGTGTAGCTTTGCACGCGAAACTGGCGGCCAAAGCGGGGGTTGCTTTCGTAGTAGCCACGCAGGCGCAGGCGCGCGCCGGTTGGCAGGCCCAGCAAGCTGCCCACCACGGTCGTGGGCTCGGCCGCGCCGTCGCGCGCGAGGCGCGCCACCGTGAACTCACCGCCGCCGCCCGAGAACACGATGCGCTCGATGGTGCCTTCGAGAATCTCTTCCTGCGCGTTGCCAGGTCGCTTGCCGGCGGATCGGTCGAAGAGATCCATGCTCTACGGCGGCGAGCAGGTGTAGTCGTCCCGGTTGCACTGGGTGTGGCAGCTAATGCAGCTCTGCACGCGCCCATCCTCCAAGACATCGCGCTGATCGTCCAAGCGCTGCCAGTGCCAGTCGCCCGCCGTGGGATTGTAGCCGGGAGCCTCTTTGAACATGAGGGTGTAGCCTGCGAGGTCAGAACAGTCCGCCTGGGCGGATTCTTTGGCCACGACTACGCTACCCTGCGGTAGCGGGCCAATATCCGAGAGATAATCCGATTGTGCCTGGGCATTGGCGAAGACAACTATGGAATTCGATCCGTGCCCATCGGCGGGGCGGCAGCTTCGCACCTGGACGTAGCTCGCTTGATAGTCAGGCGGCAGGATCTGGCTTGTCCCGGCCTTGTCTTGCTGGAAGCAGCCGCCAACCAGAAGCAGGGACAGGAGCAAGAGTGGGTGCCGCGTGGCCATGGAGCAACATTCTACCACCACGTGGCCGAGCCGTTCCACGCGACTAAACCGCGCCGCTGCTACTCGCCCGAGAAACGCACGTAGGTGTGATCTTGATCCTGCGCCGACTTCAGCAGATTCAGCAGCGCGGTGCCGTGATTTTTGAGGTCTGGCTTGCGGGCCGCGCGGAGTCGATTCTCCAACTCTTGCATCAAGACGGGAAGCTGGAGCTGGTTGAAGACTGTGTCGCCGTCGCGGTCGACGTAGCGCAGACAGGGCGACGCCGCGTCATCATGTTCGGGCAATAGTTTTTCGGTCAGATTGTTGTCATCCAGGATCTCGTCCTGGACTTCACCGGACTCGCTCTCGACGCGAAGGTCAATTCCCATTTGTCCTCCCAACCTCGACGGTGCCCAGGCTGGACTATACCTTCACTATACGAACGTTCGGAAACCGGCGCAAGCAGGCAACCTCAAGACCGGGATGGCTGCGCAAGCAGAATCGCCGCCAAAGAACCCGCTGCCCGGGTACGATGTCTGCGATGAGCCGCAGCGCCCCTCCCCTACGCCTGGAGCATCCGGACCTGCGGCTGAGCCGGCGCGAGTGGCTGTGGCTGTGGCTGACCGCCGCCACCCTGGTGGTTTCGAGCTATCTCACCCAACCCGACATGTTCGCGACCATCGACTGGGTCCGCATCCATATCTTCTACAAGGAATACCTGGCGACGGCTCTGCACCAGGGCCGGCTTCCCCTGTGGAACCCGCACATCGCGCTTGGCCGCCCATTTCTCGCCGATCACGATGCGGCTCTGTTCTACCCACCGCACCTGCTGTACCTGATCCTGCCTGTGCCGGTGGCCTGCGTGTTGCTGGTGGTCGCGCATGTGGCGCTCGCGATCTACGGCACGCTCAAGCTGGCGGGCGCCCTGGCCCTCAAGCGGCCGGTGGGGTGGGCCATGGGCGTGGTCTTCGTGTGCAGCGCACCCATTGTGGGATCGTTTCACAGCGGGCTGGTGCACTACGGTGCGGTGCTTTGCTACTTGCCGATCACCTTCTATCTAGTGCTGCGGTTGTCTGCCGAGCGATCGCGCGCAGCGGTGGGCAAGCTGGGGCTGGTGTTCGGGCTGCAGCTTCTGGCCGGCCATCCCCAGGGGGCCTGGCTTGTGGTCCTCGGTGCTGGCGTGTTTCTGTTGGGGCGTCGCCTCGAACGCCCGCTGCTGCCCTCGCTGGCAGCGGCGGCCCTGGAGTTGGGGGCCATGGCGGCCGCGCTGGTGGCTGGCTTTCTGCTGGCTTCCGTGTCGATGCTGCCACTGGCCGAACTGGCGCAACAGAGCACCCGGCGGGAGGCCTCGATCGCGTTCTCCAGTTCATTCGCCATGCCCTGGTTTGCGTGGGCGACGTTTCTGGTACCGACCGATGCCCGGTTCACCTTCCTGGCCAACGCACAGCTATACGCGGGCGCAGTGCCGCTGCTGGCGGGTTTGGCCGGGCTGTTGCTGATTCGCAAGCGTGAGACGCGCGCTCTGGCTCTAGTGGTGATTCTGGCCGCGCTGATCGCAGCGGGCGACTCCACTCCCGCTTTCGCTGTCCTGTACCACGTGCTGCCAGGCTTGGCCTCGCTGCGCATTCCCGCACGGGCGAGCGTCCTGGTCGCGTTCGGCCTCATGGTTGGCGCGGGGATTTTCTTCTCGTCGCACCTGCGCGGGTGGCGGCCGGCCAGTCTCATCGCTCTTCTCGCCACGCTTTCGCTCGCTGCCATGGTTCTGTTCTTCTTGAAGCTGGGAGTCGTCGGATCGCCGGCATGGGGGCGCGTGCTGGTGGTTGCGCTGGCGGCCCTGTTGCTGCTCGCCTGGTTGCGCTGGGGTGCGGGCAGCCTGCGCCTGCCCGTGGTCGCCGGCTTGCTGGCCTTGTTGACCGCGGCGGATCTGGCCGTTGCAGTCTGGGGTTTGAAACAGCAGAACCGCGAGGATCCGGAGTGGCTTTCCGAGGCCGTTGTCGCGCGCTGGCTGCAAGGCCAAGCGCCCGAGGCTGGCGGCGCGCCTCCGCGCGTGTCCGTGCCCAAGCCCTATGCGCGCGAAAACGCAGGCATGCGCTACGGTTGGAGTTCCTTCACCGGCTACACCTCGCTGCAACTCGGGCGCGTGTGGACGTACCTGCATGCGGTCCTGCATCTGCCCGTGCCACTTGTGCAGAACGCCTATCCTGACCGGGCCATCTTCAAGCATGGCCCGTTTCCCTATGATTCCATGTCGCTGAGAATGGGATTCGATCCCAAGGCACTTGTCCCGGTGATGCGGCTCCATCCCGACCCCCGCGTCTACCTAGCCAGCGCAGCGAGGCCCGTCGACAACTATCCCCAGGCGGTTGCGCTGATGGCAAGCGGTCACGATTTCCACCGCGTGCCGCTGGTGGAACCGGGCTGGGCGGTGTCGCTGCCGTCCGAGCCACCCGTGCCTGACCAGCCCGGTTTTGCGCGAATCGTGCATTTTGCGCCCGAGCAGATCGCCATCGAGGCCGAAACCGAGCACCCGGCGCTGCTGGTGATTGCGGAGGCGTGGTACCCGGGCTGGCGCGCCCAGGTGAACGGCGCGCAAGCGCCTTGCATGCCGGTCAACGCCTGGATGCGCGGGGTACAAGTTTCGGCAGGGCACAGCCAGGTTCTGTTGACCTTTCACTCGCGCTTCCTCGCCCTGGGCGCCTGCATCTCGCTCCTTGCCCTGGGGGGCCTGGTCTGGCTGCTCCGGCGTCCGCGTGTGCAGCGCAAGGCTGGCCGCCATTTTCCGAATCGAGAGGAACCTCATGGACAAGCCCGACCCTGAAGCAAAGGCTGGCGCAGGCGACCTGCGCATCCCGCTTGATCCCAAGACCATCCACAGCCACGAAGAGTATCGCGCCATCTGGGGCCGCCTGCCCCGCATCAGGGCGGTGATGGTCGAGAAGAATGGGGAATGGCCCCCACCTCACGTGTGGGCGTAGGGAGCGTCGAGCCGCTTGTCGTAGGCGTGGTTGGCCTTGAGTTCGCGATCCCAGTACATCACTCGGCTCCACCAGCAGACCAGGCGAAGAGCAAAGCGCGAGTAGCGCTCCCGTCCGGCCAGCTGGCGCAGTGCTTGCTCGTCCAGCCGGCCCGTGCGGCCGAAGGTTTCGCCCAGCTGGCGGAAGCGCTCGCGGATACCGCGGGTCATCCACGCGGGTTGCGACTGGATACCTTCGATTCCGCCACGCCGCAGGACTCCGGCGCAAACGCAGCCCAGGCGGCTGGCCAGCCGTTCCAGATAGCGCGCCACGGGTACCGTGTGCGTGGCCTCGGGAAATCCGGACTGCACGAGAAACACCAGAGTGGGCCGGCGATCCGGTCGCGGGAGCGTCGCGACCTGTTCCAGGAATTCCTTCACCAGGCCGGGCATGGCGTCGGTGTACAGCGGAAAGCCGAGGAGCACGGCATCGCTGTGCCAAAAAGCCGCGAGCGCCTTTTCCCGATCGCTCGGCCGCGCGATATCCAGGGTTTCAGCTTGATTCGCCGGCGTGACCGCGAAGCCGCGCAGAAATTCGTCGGTGAGAAATCGCGTGTTGGACTTGGGCCCGCGGGGCGAGCCATTAAGCGCAAGCAATCGCATGGGCGACCTCCGTGGTGGTTATCGTAGTGGACAGACAGGCGACCAGCGACGTGTTGGCGTTGCGGGCCATCCGGCTCCAGATTTCGCGCGTGATGGCTCGATCCTCGTCGACGGTGTCGGGCTCGTCCTGGTAAAGCACCGCCAATCGCGGCGCTTTGGAATAGCGTAGGAAGTGCCGACATTCCCCTGACGAAGCGTCGATGTAGGGCAGAAGGATGGGGATGAGCTTGTCCGCCGCCCGCTTGAGCAGGCCCGAGCTGAATCCCAGAACCAACGGTGAAGCCAGCACGATCACGTCGGCATCCAGGTAGGCCCGGAGGAGCTGGCCGTGCTGATCTTGGGTCGCACAGACTCCGGGCGTCTTCAACCAACAGCCGAAACAGCCGCTGCACTGGCGCAGGTCCATGGAACGCAGCTCAAGCGTGTTCACGCCATGCCCTTGCGCGGTCAACACCTGAGCCAGGCTTTGCAAATACGCGTCGAAGCGCGGGTCGGCCGGGTTGGAATTCCCATTCATGAGCAGGGCGTTCATGTCTTCCTCCTTGCTTTGCATTTCACGGTGGCAGACAGCATGGGCACGGGCTCCAAGCCCGAGGCCATGGCTGCGCCGATCACGATGGCGCCCACCCGCTCCAGCTTGCGGTCCACCACATCGGGCTCGGGTCGGGGAAGCAGATTGGCGATGACCATGCTCGCCAGACCATGGGTGTAGATCCAGAGATCCATGATCAGCTCGTCGCGCACAGCCGGGCTCAGGCGGCGAAGCTTGGGCGACTGATCCACGATCCGGCGCAGACAGGCGCGCATGCGAGTCACCATCTCGCCTGCGTTCGGTTGGTCGATGAACAGAGCGCGGAACAGGCGTGGTTCGTTGCGTGCGAACATGACCAGCCCCACGCCGGCGCTACGGAAAGGAAAGTCGGTGTAGGGACAGGCGACGTACTCGTCGAGCTGCCG
>PMKP01000213.1 GCA_003157775.1 Myxococcales bacterium
GTTCAGCTCCACAAAATCACCGGGTTTTTCGGCGCCGCTGCTCACGGCACAGTGATCGATCCGAGCAGGTAGTTGCCGCTCGCGTCGCGGCCCTGCATGGCCAGGAACATGGGCGGCGAGATGGCCTGCACGTCCTCCACCCGCAGCAGCGCCTGGTAGGTGCCCGACGGCAGCTGGGCCGGATGCAGCGTCTCGACGTCGACGACCGTGGCATCGATCACGCTTCGCATGTCGAACGCCGCGGGCAACTCGATGTGAACCGGCCCGTCGAGCACGAACACCACCTGCCAGCGCAGATACGTGGGCGCGACGTTGTCGTTCACCCACTCCATGGTCACCCCCACGTCGCCCGCGCTGTTGATCTGCACGTCCACCCTGGATGTGCGCAGCCGGTAGCCAGCAGTGACATTGGCTTGGCGGAACGCTGTGGCCTCGGCGCCCGCCGCCGGCGGGTTGGTGAAGTTGCCCGAGGAAAGCATGGACACGTGATAGGTGGTGACCTGCTGCGCGCCCTGGACGAACAGGTCGGCCCCCGAGCCTCCGATGTTGGTCTGGCACCACTCGGTGATGAACGGCGCCGTTCGCCAGCGATCCAGCGCACCAGCGACCGCTTCAATCGGGCTCTGCCCGCCGCCCAGGCCGTCCGCGCCCAAACAGTCGACGCGAATCCCGATGGGAGGTGACGTGGTGGCCACCGCCTCGGCCAACGCCGCCTGCTGCTCGGAATTGATGACCAGCAGTTTGCCAGCGAAGGCCGAGGCATTCATCTGAACAATGCGCCGGGCGTTGGCATCGGTGATCGGCCGTTGCACTGAGGTGTCATACGGTCCGCCGGTCTCGCTGAACGGCCAGAGGTGGAATTCGCCCCAGTTGCCGTAGCTGGACACATCGAACCAGGCAAAAGTCGGTTCGTCCATGTAGCGCGCGCCGATCGCGTTGAGCATCTGCTGCAGACGCGTGAGGTAGGCTTCGCTGTTCCAGTCGGGCAACAGGTAGAGCGTGCTCTCGCCCGGCGGCGCCGCGATCAAGGGATTCGACACCGCCGCCAGATCATCGGGGATGGAACTCTGCGCCCCGTTGTAGGTGTGGGTCGCGCAATCCTGGCAGAGCGGCATGATGCGCATCCCGAAACGCCCGTGGCGTGTCTTCGCGGCCTGAATCTCATTGTCGATGAGGGTGAACTTGTAGTTTCCCTGGGTGGGCTCGAAATCGTTCCAGTTCCAGCGCTGGTATGAATCGTTGTCAGTCCAGGTCGAGGGATACGGAAGCACGCCCAGCCACTGATACTGCCCGCGCAGCGGGTTGCTGAGTTCCTGTGCATCGGCCGTGATGGCGACCGGCGTGAAAGTTGCCGCGGCGGTCACCACCCCGCCGTCGGCGCGGCTCACCTGACCAGCCGCATCGGTCGTCACCGGCACGTCAGGCGTGGCTCTTGCGCCGTCCAAGCCAGACTCCGCGGCATCCCGGCTCGACGCCGACGAGGCCGACTGACAGCTGGCGAAGAGCACGGGGATGGAAAGGCAAACCCAACACCTGCCCGCTAGCGCCATGACCCGGGTCGAGTTCCATGTTGAGTTGGTCATGGGGGATCTCCAAGCCACGCCCTGCAAGGGTACCATTCGCGGAAGAACCGCCGGGGCGAAAAGCACTTGGTCGCCACAGCCCACGCGTCAGTGGCGTCCCGTTGATCCTCCGCTGGAAAGTCCATCCCGTGGCCACGGGATCGGCTCCCGACTGGCACTCCAGCATGCAAAACCGCGGCTCGGGATTGCTTGACCGCGGGCCGGCACTGGGGTTCTCCTGATGGCGCATGGGCAGTGCTGAGCGAGTGGACGTCTTCATCAGTTACACCGGCCGCGATTGGGGCTGGGCGTCTTGGTTGGACTTCATCCTGCGCGAGGCGGGCTACACAACCAAGGTGCAGGGCTACGACTTCATGGGGCCAGAGTTTTGTCAATGCGATGGACGAGGCCCTCAAGCAGAGCCGTCTGGTGGCTTGCCTACTGTCGCCGGCCTACCTTGATTCCCGATGGTGCGGCGAGGAGTGGCAGGCTGCGCTGGTCAAAGAAAAGCTGATCCCTCTGCGCATCGCAGAGTGCGACCTGGACGGGCTGTTGGGCACGTGCGCGTATGTGGACCTGGTGGGTGTGCCCGAAGTCGAGGCGCGGGAACAAGTCCTCGCCGAGATCAAGAAGCGGGACGGGGAAGACCCTCGCCCCAAGGTCAAGCCGGCGTTCCCGCACAGTGCTGCCCTGGCGCCGGGCCCGCGCTTCCCAGGCAGCTTGCCGGCCATCTGGAACATCACCGAGGAGCGCAACCCCTATTTCACCGGCCGCGATCAGGCCTTGGCCGAGTTGCACCAGGCCCTGACCGCGGGACAGACCGCCGCGCTCACCCAGGCCATCAAGGGCTTGGGTGGGGTGGGCAAATCCCAGTTGGCGCTCGAATACGCCTTTCGCCATGTCGGCGAATACGACGGCGCCTGGTGGTTGCACGCAGAAGAGCCCACGACCCTGGCCCGCGACTACGTTGATCTCGCGCCCAAGCTGGGTGTGCCGGTGGTGACCGATGAGGGACAGATGGTGCGGCAGGTGCGCGAGGATCTCTCGCAACGCCAGCGCATCCTGTTGATCTTCGACAATGCCACTGAGCCGAGCGCGCTCAAGGACTACCTGCCAGTGCACGCCGCACGCCAGATCATCGTGACCACGCGGGCGCAAACCTGGCCAGATGCGGTCGCGCAGGACGTGAACGAGCTCAGCCTCGATGCCGCGATTGCGTTCCTGCTCAAGCGCACCGGCCAGACTGACCAGGCCGCCGCAAAGGACGTGGCCCAGCGCCTGGGCTGCCTGCCCTTGGCCTTGGAACAGGCCGCTGCGTATGTGGTGCAATGCCAGAAGAAGCTAGCCGACTACGCGACCTTGCTCGCCAACCATGGCCTGGATCTGCTGGAAAGGGGCCATTCCCATCGCTACGAAAAGACCGTGGGCACCACCTGGGCCCTGGCCTTCGAGAAGGTCCAAGCCAATTGCCCGGCCGCCGCGGATCTGTTGCACCTCTGCGCCTTTCTGGCCCCGGAGGCCATCTACCTTCGGGACCTTGCGGGAGCCAGCCGGCACCTGCCCGAACGGCTGGCCAAGATCCTGGCCGACGAGTTGGCCCTTGATGAAGCCAAGGCCGCCCTGCTTGGCTTCTCCCTGATTCGGACCAATGGGGAGGCCATTGCAATCCACCGCCTGGTCCAGGATGTCACGCGCAAGCGCATGGCCCCGGCAGCGCGAGACCAGTGGCTCAGGACCGCGCTGCGCGCACTGAACCAGTTGTTTCCCTCCGAGCCGCATGATGTTCGCACATGGGACATGTGCTCGCGCTGGCTGGCCCATGCCCTGATCGTGGTGAATTGGGACAAGGCGGATACTGTGGAGCCAAGCGCCTGCGCGCGACTTCTGAATCAGGCGGGCCTCAACTTGAAATCCAAGGCCAACTACAAAGAGGCCGAGCCCCTGTACCGCCGCGCCCTCGCTATCGCCGAGGCCAGCCTTGGCCCCAACCATCCAACCGTAGCCACCTACCTCGACAACCTGGCGTCGCTTCTGCAAGCCACGAACCGCCTAGCCGAGGCCGAGCCCCTGTACCGCCGC
>PMKP01000081.1 GCA_003157775.1 Myxococcales bacterium
ATTCACGTTGACAACTTCCGCCAACCTGCCCACCCAATTGGCAGTGGCCCGAAGCCAAGCTCGGGCTGCACGTCTTGCGACTAACCGAGCGATGTCTTGCGATCGCTGCATCGGTCGGCCAGCCGACCTTCCCGCCCTTGAAATTCCTCCATGATTCCCGCTTTGTCGCTGTTGCATACGCGAAAGTGTGGAATGTCCACGTACGCAGCTGGCAAGGGCTGGCGTACGCCAACCTGAAGCGACCCCGTTGCCGATAACCCTCCAATGTGGAGGCAACGGCACACGCACAGATCGCATCAACGGGCTCGGTCTATTCCCGGAAGCCTATCGCCTGAGCACGGCCCCGTAGTGTGTCGGGACAGCCGTGGTGTCAATTCCCCCCGCGCCGTGCTACTCACGGAGGATCTCGTCCTTCGTCAGCAAATCATTTTGTGCTGCAGCGCTCGGTGCCCAACGATTGGCGGAGAAGCTCGAAAGCCTGGACCGAACGCCATTTTTCCATCACCTGCGAAAACGCGGATAACAGACTTACTACACGGACCTACACGCGGCCAATCTGTCCCGACCTGTCCCTCTACCCAAGCCAGATACATGAGCCGCCGCGGGCGCATGACGACTCTATGAGGCTGGGAGAGGCGATAAAGAAGGCTCACGGCGCCCTCTCGATCCAGGAGGAATGGTCACATGAACACCGAGATACTGAATCGAGCACGGATGAGGACACGTCTTGCCGCGGCCTCCATGATCGGCGCGACCTTCGTCGCGTGTGGTGGCACGCACCTTCTGGCGCCAAGGGATGACGGCGGAATCGCTGCAGCGGACGGCGCCGTTGTGGCCGGGACAGTGGTGATCACTCGATCCGGAGGTACGCCTATATCCCCCTACGCATTCGGGAACAACTACTACGACTGGATCGATTTTAACAAGGACGGCATGATCGGCATCCTGGGAACCGAGGCTCCGGTCAAGGCGTTGAAGCTCAATCTCATCGTTGCCAACAGCAATAACACGGACAGCAACGTCCCCGAACTGTTCGACAACGCACAGATCGACGCATACATTCAATACTGTCGAGCGGTGGGAGCCGAGCCGATGATGGAAGTCCCCGTCGATGGAAACAATGTGGATGCCGGTCCAACTTCGGCCCAGGGTGCAGCGGACATGGTCACGTACGTCAACGTGACCAAGGGCTACGGGGTCAAGTACTGGACCATCGGCGATGAAGTTGACAACTATGCTGCCTACTTTGCAGGGCAGGGAGTCACCCCGAACATCACAATTAGCACAGCAGCAGACTACTGCAATCTGTACAAGTCTTACGCGATTGCAATGCAAGCGGCGAACGCAGCGGCGAACAACGGCTTTGACTTGAAGTTCGTCGGCCCCGAACTCGCGGGGGCCTATATTCCCGGATGGGACTGGCTCACGCCATTTCTCGACGGATGCAAAGACTACGTCGATGTGGCCAGTATTCATGCCTATGGGTTCTCGGGGACGCAGCTCTCCGTCAACGGGGCACTCACGGGTGTCGAGAATTATCGAGCGCTCCTATCAAACGTAAATAGCATCGTCGCCCAACACGGACGTCCTGGGACCCCGTTGGCCGTCACCGAGGTCAGCATTTCGTATGACTGGGACCCAAAACAATTTACCCAGGCGTCAATAGAGGCCGCTCCGGGAACTTTCTACGCGGCCATGTGGGACGCTGACATTATGGGCATTGCGCTTGAGGCCAACCTCTGGACGCTTGCTTTTTGGGATTTGGCGGAAACTGTCCAGTCCGCGCCGTACTCGGTGTTCGGGTTTCTTCACACAGACCCATCGGTCACCCCCCCGACGTACAAGGCAACGCCCGAGTACTACACCCAGCAGCTGGTTAGCACGCATTTCAGCGGCACCACGGTGGTGCCTTCGGGAGTGCCGCCCCTCACGTCGGTATACGCGAGCTACGACGCGAGCAAGGGCTCCACCGTGACTATGGTCATCAACAAGGACTCGGCCCCCAAGAGCCTGACGCTCGCTGTTGACGACCTTCCGCCCCAAACCATCTCCTTCGCGGCCATGTCGATCAACATCGTGACGATTCCCGATGACCCCGCGGCGCAAACGAATCTGATCGAATACTCAGCCGAGATGGCTGGCGTCGCGGTCAGCGGCACGGACGCCGGAGCAGCCGATGCTGGCAGCTCTACGCTTGGGTGCCAGACCAGCACAGCACCAGACTCAGCTTTGATTTCGGACTTCTCCGGTGGTGTTTCGGGCACGGGACAGATCCTGACCACCAATGGCGGCACGTTCACCTTTGGAACGCCGGCACCCACGATTACGGAAACGAACGGCTTGCTTCACGTGACGCTGGACGCGCCCGGAACCGCCTCCGCGCAGTATCTCGGGTTCGGTTTCTATTTCAACAGCTGCGTCGATGGTCACATGTACAGCGGTGTGAAGTTCGATATCGGTGGCACGATGTCCGGATGCACCATGCAATACGCCTTCAACTACCGCGAGGATTCGGCAAACGCGACCGATCTCAAGGGTTCTTGCACAGCAGCCTCGTGCTACGCGGGGCAAGCCACCATTACGCTTCCCGCCAGCGTGACGTCTATGTCGATTGCCTATTCGGCCGTCTCGGGCGGCGTGCCTATCGCAGGAGCGCTGACAACTGCAGCACAAACGTACCTGACTGGCGTTATGTGGCAGTTCACCGTGCCTGCCGGTGCTACGGCTGACTGTGCTGTCGACCTGACGATCGACAACGTCACCTTCTACTGAACCGCCGGGGTGTGGTGCCTGAGTTTTCCTGAAGTCTTGCTGGAACGTCGGGAGCATAGGGATTTGAAGCGCCGCTTTGCCTTCACCGAATCGCATCCGCAAAATGGCTGATAACAGAGAAACTGCATCCACCTACACACCCAAACTATCCCTATACCCAGGGGAAAACAAGCCCACTTTTGTGGGAGTGCCGTCATGGGCATAGCCTATCCCTGGCCCCGCCTTCGGGGGCCCGGTTCGTCACCACTCGGGGCTGGGCGGGTCAGCGTAGTCGACCTCGGCGAGGTCGGACGTGCCTGAAAGCTCGCCCTGCGGCGGCGGTCGAGCGGTGGTGTGGCGGGAATTGAGGGCCATGAACCGAGTTAGCTATCTCTTGTCGAAATGGTGCCGGCCCAACGAACCCGGGTCGCGAATACCGGGGTGGGGTATGTCGGCGTCTGGAAAATTTGGGGAACAAGAATTGAAGCCGGTTGGTTGGTGACCTTGTGAAGGTCGCGGAAAAGGGTAGAAGCCAAACCGTATTCATGACCAAGGCCGACCTCATCGCTGTCCTCGCCGACAGGCTCAGGCTCCCTTCGGCGCGTGCGGAGCTGCTGGTCGACGTGGTCTGCGACTGCATGGGGCAGTCAATGAGTCGCGGCGAGAAGATCGAAATTCGTGCTACACACCCAAACTATCTTTATACCCAAGCGCTCGTCTACGCCCTGGGTCCTGTCCTTTCGATGATGGTTGTGATCGGGGGAATCATCGTGCTCTCCCTTGGCTGCCTACTCCTGGGGCTGGATCTCATCCGCGACCGGCGGGGGCGCGGAGTTGCGACGAGTGGACAGGGTCTTTGAGCGGGCCTTCGCGGCCGGTTGCCCCCATGGGAAGGGTTGCGCTTTCTTCTTGAGAACCGTCTTGTGGTCTGAAGTGATTACGTGCTGAGCTGTGGCTACGCTGTTGTGCGGTCGCGGCGGCGACGGTAACCCAGTGCCAATGCCACGGGTGTGTAGAAGATGTGCGCCAGGTACGAGAAGGGCAGGAGCGCGAGAAAGCTCACGGCTAGAAAGACGTGTACGTAGACCACATGGGGCCAAAGGCGCAATCGAGCAACCAGTTCGGCCTGGATGATGAGGAAGATCAGCGCTCGCACCACCATGTGCTCGCCGGAGAATCGGCCGGCACGGCGCAGGCTTGAAGCGGCGGGGTCCAGGTCGTGCAGGACGGCTCCCATCTGTCGCCTGAACAGGGTGCAGAGCAAGCACAGGTTTCCTGCGACAGCAAAGACTACTTCGGCATCGGTAGCCAAGACGAACACGCGATGGCCGCGCCCGAACAGAAAACGGGCGGCTGCGGGCTCGGAGTTGCCGAAGATCAAAGCCAGGATATTGGAGGGGTGCCAAGCGTCGGGAGTGGGCTGTCCCGAAAGCACGTCCGGAAGGGATTGCCCATGGCCCAAGCGGATGGCGAGAAGGCCGAGTGACAGAGCATAACCCACAGCCACGGTTACGATGGCCATGTGATAGGCAAAGCAGCCCACGGTCCAGCACGGGTTGGCGCGGGCGCAAAAGGATCGAAACGGCCCGGTCAGGGAGCGCACAAGTGTCTTCGCCAGCCCGACGGCAGGCGCTCTGGGATCTGGCGTTGGACTGGGCACTGAGGGTGTCAGGCGTACGGCCGCGCACAGGCGGACAAGCTTGCTGCCCAACCCTGCCACGCAGACCGTGCAGGCGAGCAGGCAATACAGGTCGAACAACCCTATGGTCAGCAACCCACTCCTTCGGGTCGTTCGGGTGCGAGAGCCATGGGCACTGGGTCGACGTACTCCTCGAAGCGCCCCTTCACGGTCTCGTGTTCGAGTACCCAGCGCCGGTGGAGATCATTCTCGGGCTGCCGGCATAGCCTGGCGTACAGACCGCTGAGGCTGTGCTCGGACCAGAAGGCGCGAGGGCGGTTTTCAAGCAGCACCGGGATCTCGCCCCGGCACTCGTTGCCCTTTGGTCGCAAGGCCGCGTCCATGGCTTCGAAGATGACCTCGTAGAGGATGGAAACCATTCGCCCGCGCAGCGGATTCAGTTGGTAGGTCTGGCAGATGTCGTTGAGGGCGAGGGTGCAGACAGCGCAGGGAGTGACGACGCGGGTGGCGCCAGTCTGGCGAATCTGCTCGGCCTTGAGTCGTGAAACTCGCCGCCGCATCTCGGTGTTCTCGGGAAGCCGCAACGGTCCCGAGGAGCCGTTGCAACAGTAGTTCTGGTCGCGGTTTGGCGTCATCTCTTGATACTCTGGCGCGACCATTTTAAGGATGTCGCGTGCAACCTGTCCGAAGCCAGATAGGCGCGTGACCTGGCAAGGATCGTGCAGCGCAACTCGGTCATCGATGGGCCGTGCCGGCAGTCGCCCGCTGGCGAGGAGCCCGCGCAGGATGAGATCGACGCTTTCGACTTGAATGCGAAGGGGACGGCCCAGTATGTGGCCGGCGTCGACGTAGAATGTCCGGACGTCGCAGCCGCATTCGGGGACGATGAGCGTGCCTGCATTGAGGCGGCGAGTTTCTTGCTCAACCCGCTCGATCATCTGGCGCGACAGCGCGTGGTCGACCACCACGTGATCGATCTCGGTGCCCAGATCGAAGACCCGCGACGATGTCGTGTAGCGGACGCCACCCGCATTTAGGAGCTGGAAGAGCTTCCATAGCTGGTCGGGAAAACGCATGGTGTCCACCGTCGGAAACGCGATAAGGTAGTCAGCGTCAGGGACGTCGACTGGGACTTCCGTTCGATGCGCGGCGAAGATGGTCCCGAGCAGCAACAGCAGGCGCTCACGTGCCACACCGAACGAGTGCGAGCCGTCCCGGGTACCCTCGATGATCGCCCTGCGCGTAGAATTCTCGGAGCTGAGCCCCGACTCTGCGTACGCGTTGCGCACCCAGCGAAACAGCGAACGGTTGCTCAGCGAAAGCGGGCAAGCCAGTGTGCATCGGCCGCACGCTGAACATTTCCAAAACGCCTCTTGCTGTCGGCGCAACTCTTCCACCGTCGGGCTCTTGAGAACGCCGAGGCCGCGCAGCAGTCGCCCTTCGCCGGTCAAGCAGCGGTTGTACACCTGACGGATGAAATCGCTCCGGCGCATGGGGTGCAGTTCCCAATCGCCGGTTTCGAGGTACCAGGCGCAGGCCATCCCGCAGTTTCCGCAGCCCAGGCAAGCCTCGATCGCCGTCAGCGGTTCGAGCGTGAGACTCCGCTCAAGGGCGTTGATGAAGGAGGCGACCCTAGGCTCCATTAGATCCGACGTGGGGCGAGACACTCGAAGTCCTGACCCTGGAAGCACGGAACAAGGCGACGCCGAGGCTGAAGAAACCTGCGATGAGGAGGCATCCGTGGTGCATGTCGCATATCCGGCGTCCGGTTGGGAGGACCTGAGGATGCCCCTGCGAGCGCGATTTGACAAGCGCTGGCCCGGGACAGATTGCCATTCGTGGATGCTACTCGGGCGACATCCCAGCTGTCCGCGTCCCCAACGACGGTCTTGTTCCGTGCCCTCACCAGATCCCTGGCACGAGACGATACCGCACTCGTGCCGCATAGTCGCGGTAGCCGGCATAGTCGGGTCGGGGCCTGGCGCGGTGGTGTGCAGGAGCCACCTGGTGCAAGAAATTGAGAGCCGTGAACCGAGTTAGCTATCGTCAAACAAAATGAGACCGGTACCATGAACCTGGGTCGTGAGTACCAGGGGGGTGGCCTATCGGCGGGCAAGAAAAGGGGTTGGCACCACCGGTTGAGGCATCACGTGGTGGCGGGGACAAAGATCGAACGTGGCCACAGCCGGAATCATCCTGTGCTCAGCCAAGCGCCTGATTCGATCTCTCTGCGCCCATTCTTGAGTGTCTGAACACGGGTTCTGGTACTGGAAACCAGCAAGGGTCTGGTTTTGTACGCGGAGGAGAGGAATTCAATGATTCCAAATAGATAGAGCTACCCCTCCCGCAGATTTGAGACCTCGCCCTATATGGGATAAAGGCGACGGTCGGAAATTGCGGGAACCCTGGTGTTCCCTTCTCCCGTGTACAAGGTCAGACCCCTTGGGTCTTGCCCTCCAAGAAGACAGGAGGCCGGGAACAAAGAGATGGGGAGATTTTGATCGTGCAACCAGATGGTGGTGATGCCGTCATGGCCACCTGAACCCAGGATGGTGATGTTCCTGCCCCCGAGATCATCCACCGAGCCAGCTGTTTTCTCTCCGGCTGTTTCCAGCTACACTACCCTGGTGGTCGAGAGAGCATCCATGGCTCCTGCGTCACGTGCATCTGTAGGCACCATGCTGAATCGTGTGTGTTGTGTATTTGTGAGGCTGACCGTGCTGTCCATGTTGGTCTTCACCATGGGTGCAACCGGGTGCGACGGGAAGTGCTCGGGGACGTACAACTGTCCGGCAGGCATTCCGCACGACACGCTATCCACCACCAATCTTCCCTCGGTGCTCGTGGATGTGTCGGCTGATTCGCCCTGCACCGCGACCTTGGTCCCTGGCGACGGAGGCGCGGCGTCTGTGATGGTCGTCGATGGCGCGTTCAATGAGACGTTGACCTGCTACCTCCATGGGCGTCTCGCCGACGGCGAAATGGTCGCGGCGACGATCAACTTTCAAGCGGCGACGATCAGCTGTTGCCCCGGTTTCGTCGCGAGCGCCGGAGGTTTCAGCCTGACCGACGCCGGCGCCGACGGGCCTTGAGCCGCGCATCTCTTGTGGTTCGCCAGACGGTCAACTTGGGCTTTGCTGGTAGGGAGAGGGGAAGAGATCTTCCAAAAAGCACCGACTGTGGATCGCCGCGAGCGCGGCATCATCCGCTCGATTTCATTGCGATCGTCACAGGGGCACACCGCGCTTGCCCGCCCCGCCACCGATCGCGACCGGCCTGGACCGGGATACAGGCGATCTCGGTTGCGTCTGCCCTGCGGCCAGCGGGGTGGTGAGGGTGCCTGGCTTTGTGTGTGGTGGGACCGATCCACAGGCTCGTAGCTGAGCATCAGCCCTGATGCTAGTGTCCCGATGCTTCGTTTCGCCATATCTCGGTTTGCAGGAGAGTCACCATGAGAATCATCCGTCTGGCATCGGGCACCACGCTGGTGATTGCGCTCGCGCTTTTTGGCTGTGGAGGCAGTTCCGGCACAACCGAGGACGCCTCGGTTGCGGAATTGGACACAGGCAGGCTCAGCGCGGATTCCGGCGGTGTTGTGAGCGAGACGGGCGGTGCTAACAGCGTGGACAGCAAGGCGACGGACGCGGCCATCATGGAAGGCGGGGTGCGCGACGGCACCGGAGAGAGGTCGATCTCGGCGGAGGTTGGCCCCGCTCTCGACTTGGGGGGCGCGGATATTCCGGCCATGCCCGATGCTCCCGCGGACACGGCTGCGGGCGGGCAAGACAGCGGCGCGGAGAGGGTCTTCTCAGGCGACGGCGCCGAGGTGGGGTGCCCGGCTGGCTACCATGACAACGGGATCGGAATCTGCGTGGTGAACGGAACCGAGGGCTCGGGTAGGGACGGTGGGGTGACTGGGACGGGCGGCGCTGGCGGGAGGGATGGCGGCACTGGTACTGACAGCGCCTCAGGGAAGGACAGCGGCAACGGGACTGGCGGCTTTTCAGGGACGGATGGCGATACTGGGACGGGCGGCGCTGCGACTGGCGGCGCTGCTGGGACTGGCGGCGCTGCTGGGACTGGCGGCGCTGCTGGGACTGGCGGTTCTGCCGGGACTGGCGGTTCTGCCGGGACTGGCGGTTCTACTGGGACTGGCGGTTCTACTGGGACTGGCGGTTCTACTGGGACTGGCGGTGGGACCTCCACCGGCCCGGACGCCGGGGACGCGGCAGTTGCTCCAAGTGGCGTTGACGCGAGCGATGGTCCTGTGGACATGGCCGGCTCGGATGCCGCCGCGGTGGATGCGTCAACCGCCGATGGCTGGGCGGAAGAGGCTGAGGCCGGGGTCTGCGATCCGTCCAAGAAACTCTGCGCGGGGACCTGTGTAGCGATCTCCGCCCCGGCGTTTGGCTGCGGCGACAGCACCTGCGCACCCTGCTATATCCCGAACGGCTTGGCTGCGTGCAATTCTGGAAAATGCACCGTCGGCAGTTGCGACACCGGCTTTCGGGACTGCGATGGCGACGTGGCCAATGGTTGCGAAGTCAACGCCAACACCGATCCAGCCAACTGCGGCGCGTGCGGCCACGCGTGCCCAGGACTGGGCCTCGCAACTGCTGATATTCAATGCGTCAATCCCGAAACGCAGCAATGTGGCATGACGTGCCGGGGTGAGAACTACGACGTCAACAGCGACCCCACCGACGGCTGCGAACAAATTCATCCCACGCCTCCTGGTCACAGCCAGGCGCAGGCAGCGAGTCGTGGCAGCTGGGGCTGCTCCGACAACAGCATCGATACCTTCAGCGGATTGTTGCTCTCCGACAGTCGAGTGCATAGCAATCCCACTGTCACTTCGTTTGACGACGTCGTCGGCAGCGCTCCCGACTATTGGACTGTGCAACCGGCGGGTGGCCTTCTCTGCACCGACGACTACGAAATCTGGTTCAGTACTTCGGGAGGCGGGACCACTCCGTGCTACCAGCTTTCCATAGTCACAAGCGCGAAGACTCAGTCCATTACAGTTTCGGGCAACGGGTCGGGGAGCGTGAGTAGCGGCTCAGGCTCGTACACGGACGGTACGCCAATCTACTTCGAGATCAAGAAGGTTTGCTCGCTGCCGATCCAAGAGGCGGTCACGTACCAAGTTAGCTACCACCTGTGACGACCGTTGTGGCAAGGGGGCCAGCTACGAGCCAAGACAATCTCGACTCTCGTGCGTGCACCTGCAAGTGCGGCACAAACCGACGAGATGCCATGGAAGGAAGCAGCCCCAGCCACACCCGGTAGGGTGTCGGGCCGGCGCGGTGCTGTGCAGGAGCCATTTCACGTGGGAGCTTGAGGAGTCGTATGGCCAGTTAGCTATGCCCCTGTGAAATGGTGCCGGCCCTATGGTCCTGGGTCGTGAGTACCAAGGGGTGGGCCTGGGGATGTCGGCGGGTGGAAAAGTGAATACCAGAGGAGGGTATGCCCGAGCTCAAGAAGACGGAGATGTGCCTGAAGAAGGACGGCATCCGCATCAGCATTAGCTTCGACAAAGGAGACGAAGAAGCCAGCACTGGCATTGCGGTGAGCCCGGAGCAGATCCCGCAGTACTTCCGCGTGCCGCCTGACATGGCGTGCACCGTGCCGGCCCGCCGGTAGCATGGCCCTCATCGCCACGAATCCATGTAGACTGGCGTCATGGTGTGTCCTGACGTGAGCAC
>PMKP01000464.1 GCA_003157775.1 Myxococcales bacterium
AAGTTGGATGGATCTTTCGAGATGGGGCACCGCTTTCTCTGGTGTTGACGCCGTCACAGAGTAGTAGCGCGCCAAAGTCCTGGCGGCGAAGATGTTGGCAGGATCCTTGCGAAGGGTGTCGGTGAAGAGCGTCTCGGTGTCGTGCCAGGCCCGCACGCGTTGCCAGGTCACGGCGGCAAAGAAGACCAGGAACCCGATTCCCAGCACCGTCCGGGCTTTCCCAACCCTCGCCCGGAATCGGTCGGTCAGAAGTCCCCCGTCGCTCTGCGCTGACAGAAGCGCGGCCGCGGCCAGGATCAACCCGAAAGACGCAATAAACACATAGCGGTCGGCCATGCCGGTTGCGTTCTTCCAAACCGTGACCGTGGGCAAGACCCCCACCAGGAACCAAAGCAGCCCAAACGCTGCCAAGCGGCTGCGCTTTCTCAATACCAGGACCCCCGCACCCATCAACAACAGGCCAGCGGCTCCAGCCATCCACCGTGGATTGCCTAGCTTCTCGATGTACCCCTCATAAGGAGTCCGCAGGCCCAAAGGAACCACCAGCAGGCGCAAGGTGGCGAAGAAGTTGGCCAGCCAACTGCGGACGGCCACTGCGGAGTCGAAGAAGGCTCTGGCATAGCGCTGGGGAAACGCCACGAAATTCAAGTACACCACGCCCGCCGCCGCCGCCGCCATCAATCCCAGGTTCACCCAGCGCCGTCGGCTCTCCCCAGCTTCTTTCACACGGAAAATCCACATGTGCCCACCCACCAGCGCCGGCATGACCGCAGCCGGCGGGTTGGCCAGCGCCGCCGCGGCAAAGGCCAACCCACTCGCCCAGGTTCGTCTCGACAGATACAGCGCGAAAGAGAGGAGTGCCAAGGCTCCTGCGATCGTGTAGCCGCCAGCCATGACCCAAGCCACGGCTTCCACGTGGATGGGATGAAAGGCGAATAGGAGGGCGCCGGCAAAAGCGGCCCGGGTTGGAAACAGGAGTTGGAGAAGAATCCAATACGCGGAGCCCACGGCCAGCAAATAGAAGAGCAGGCTGGTCACATGGTAGCCCGTGGGAGAAGTGCCATAGAGATGGTAGTCGATCGTCCGAACCAGGACGTAGATGGGCCGATAGTAGTCGTGGAGCATCTCCTCCTTGGCGATGCTATTGAAAATCTGTGCTAGGCCGGCGAGATTCAAGGGCCGGTCGAAATGGCCATACTCGACAATGTAGGCAGAGTCGTCCGCCACACTGAACTCGCCCTTCAGCACGCCGGCGGCGGCATACAAGAGTGCGGCGACAGCCAACAAGACAACCAACCAGACGAGCGGCGCGAACCCAGGCTTGGAGCGCCGAATGGCCTCGTCAGCACGCACGTCCGCGTGATTGGGTCGGGCAAGTCCCTCCGCCGCGAGGGCATTGCCCGATGGCTGCGAGCCCTTCTTCTTTCTGTCCATGAATCAGTCGGGATGATGCCATGAAATCCCGGGCGCCGCGCTGCCGCCACTGATCGTCAATAGGCCGCGGACACGTGGAGCGCGCAGATCTCGGAGGCGTGAACCAACCGGTGCGGGCTGCTCAGCGATTCTGCAATCAGATGCAATGCTCAAGCGTCAAGGCCACGGTACTGCCGCTGAACGTGGTCAGAGTCGCCTCGCCGCACACGCTGCCAAAGCTGAGGGTCTCATACTTGCCTGCATGCGGGCCGCTCTGCTTGGTCGTGGTCACGCTGCCCGCGGTGGGGAAGCAGCAGTTGGCGTCGCCAAAGGTGACGCTGTTGAACGCGGTGCTGGTGGTGCGCTGGACGATGTTGTGCTCGACCGTCACCGTGCCGTTCACTACCCAGTCGCCACTGCTGGCAGTTGCCGAGAGGGTTCCGGTGACTGTGTGATCCCATAGCATGGCCGTCCTGCCTGCGGCGGTGGCCACCGTCCCGGTGAGATGGCTGCCATTGATGACCAGGGTTCCGTCGGTGTCGCAGCCGCTCGCACCACAGGTCACGACCACGCCGTTGTCGTTCGGTGCAGGCGAAGCCGCTGAATCGTAACCGCTGCCGAACCCATTCGTGTCGTGCGTGACGGAATACGAATTGCCCTCAGGGCCAGTCAGGGTGCGCGTGTTGCCGCCAGCGTCGGTGGTTCGAGTGAGCGAGCAGTCCGCGGCCTGCTGCCCGATTCGCGGGTGCTGGGCGTCGCAGCTCGCGCCGTAGACCAAGGTGAAGCTCCCGTCCCAATACGACGAGGCGGTCTTTCCATTCTTCCAGGTCACGCTGCAGCTTACCGGGGTATAGGTGTAGGTGGCCGGACCGGCAAAGACCGGGCTCAAGCTTCCGCCAGTACAGGTCCAGGTGGCCGCCCAGGCCACGCCCACCGGATTCAACATCTCCAGCGCACGTTCAAAGGTGGACTGCCTTGCCCGCAGACGGGGGCCGTTCCAGCCCAGGGTCGAACCGCCGGAGTTGTTTAGGGCGCCGCTGACCACACTCACCGCGACCTCCGAGCCTTGCCCATCGACCACCTCGCCTGAGCCGGAATTGTTGGCGCCACAGCCGCCTTGCACGCAAGCCGCGAAGATCAGCGCAGAGCAAAACCTGTCTCGTCGTTGCATGGTGCTCTCCTCTTGCCTATCGGACTATTGTGATTCCGGCGTAGGCATGGGGCAACTCGTATCGGCAGGCGCACCGGCGTGTCGCGTTTGTAATGCGGACACGCCGGAACGTCGCTACAGTCTATGCGAAGGCCATCGTGGCCGCGGAGGCAGCCACTGGCAAGACGGCACAAGGCCGGAGGCGGTGTAGATGTCCCCACCTGAGACGACGGTGACCAGATTCGTGCTGTCCAATGACAACGCCACGGAAATCCGGACACGAGAGACACCGACCAGCACCCGACGGCAACCGTACCGCTGAATAGGCTGCGCTGCGCGTGCTACTTCGGCAGAGTCATCACCGTGCCGCCGAGGTAGTCCGTCCAGTGGACAAACGTGGCGTCGACGGCGATGCCGTAGGGGTCATTCTGGCCTGAGGCGAGAGTGGTGGGGGTGCCGCCGACGGTGGAAACCTTCATCACCGTGCCGCTATCATAATTCATCCAGTAGACGCTCGTGGCGTCCACGGCGATGCCGGAGGGTTCGCTCTGGCCTGAAGCGAGAGTGGTGGGGGTGCCACCGCCGATGGGAACCGCCATCACCGTGCCGCCCCAGAAGTTCGTCCAGTAGACGCTCGTAGCATCGACGGCGATGCCTTGGGGGGTGTTCTGGCCTGAGGCGAGAGTGGTCGGGGTGCCGCCGCCGGTGGAAACCTTCATCACCGTGTCGCTGCCGGAGTCCGTCCAGTAGACGCTCGTGGC
>PMKP01000458.1 GCA_003157775.1 Myxococcales bacterium
CGCAGGCGAGAATCCGCGCGCCATCCACTGGCTGGGCGTGGCAGCCCAGCAAGCTCTGGATGCGGACGACTTGGTGGAAACCCTCGGCCGCGTCGAGCGGGGCGTGAAACTGGGCGCAGCGGGGGAGGAATTGTGCGCGATGCGGGTGATCGAGTCGGAGGCGAGGTACTGGCGGGGGGAATACGCGGAGGCAGAGCGAGCCGCCAGAGAAGCACTTGTCTCCGGTTCTGCGCGGACGAGACTGGGTGCGTTGCGCGCGCTCTTTGACGGGCTTGGTCCACAAGCCAAGTACCACGAGATTGCCACCCTATTCCGTGACCTCGAGCGACCACCTGAGCCTGAACTGTTGAATCCCTGGCTCGATTGCGTGGTGAGCGCGACTGCCTACCTCTTTTTTAGCGGCGACACTGAGACGCGCGGCCACACCCTGGCACTTCTGGAAGAGTGCAAAGAGCGGCTGGACCCACTTCTCGTCGGACGGGCTGAGACCATGAAGGCGCACAGAGCGAGGGATACGGGCAAGCCTGCCGAGGCTGTCGCTGGCTTCTGGCGTGCGGTGGACTACTACGAAAGCATTGGCCACCCGCGAGTCGCCTGCGAAGCTCGCGGGAACCTCGGCGTGCACCTCCTTGAACTTGGCCAGCTCGAAGAAGCCGAGGCGTGCGTCCGACAGGTCTTGGCTACGGCACAGAAGTTGGATCTTAAGTACATGCTTGGGGGCGGCTTCAACTCCCTCGCCAACGTCCTCGCATTCCGAGGATGCCTCGACGACGCTCGCGCCGCCGGCGAGCAGGCGCTCGCAATCACGGGCGCCCAGAACGATCGTCGCTGGAAGGGATACGCTGAAGCGTACCTCTCGGTCACCGAGTACCTTGCCGGCAACTATGCGCGTGCCAAGCACTACGCGCGCGGGGCCATCACGACATGGGAGACTGCGCTTTCAGCGCGGCCCTTCGCGATCGCGCTGCTGGCTCGCGCCCTCCTGGCTCAACGACGCCCAGTCGAAGCTCTGCTCAGTGCACGCGATGCCTACGCCCAACTGGAGGGTCTTGGCGTCGTGGATGACGGCGAGGCGACGATACGTTTGGCGCTTGCGGAGTGCCTGATCGCGACCGGAGACACGCCGGCAGCCCACGACGTCTTGGAGAAGGCTTCGAACCGAATTCTCGCGTCAGCAGAAGGAATCGACGAGCCCGCAATTCGAGACTCATTCCTCACGCGCATCCCCGAGCACCGCCGCATTCTGGAACTCGCACGCGAGCTGGCCGGCCCCAAAGACTGAGCCCAGAACGCGAAGCGGCGGCCGGCGGCGTAGCACTCGCTCGCCCTCGCCGCTCATCACTCGCTCGCTACCGGAACAGCGAGCGAGCCTCGGCGCGGGCGGTGCGCAGATCCTCCCAGAGATCGATCAGCGTATCTTCGCCAAAGCCGGCGTGCACGCCGTCGGGCGAAAGCGCGAGCTTCTTCAATACCGTGGGATCGGGATCCTGCGGCTGCGCCAGCAACCAATCGATGGTGTCGGCCAGGCGCAAGGTCGAGATCGCCATGGAAACGACGCCGGCCTTGCCCTGGGTGGCTTGCGGCTGATGGTGGCAGGCTACGATCTGAGGTAGCGGCTCGGGCAGATTCCATCTCGCCAGAACGTGGCCGCCCAGCATCGCATGATCGAAGCCCAGCCGTTGCACTTCCCGCTTGTGCGCGGTGTTGGGGGAAAAATCCTGGTTGAGCAACCGGGCGTAATCGCGGTCGCCGGTTTGGATCATCAGCAGCTTGCCAACGTCGTGCAGCAGGCCGGCAAGCAGCACCTTCGACGAGACCGCGCTGAGACCCATGCGGAAGGCCAACTCCCGCGCCACTGCCGCGGTCCCGGCAGAATGGTCGCGGACCCTCATGCCAACCCCGCCCAAATCCTTGAAGAAGGTCATCGCCGCCATCGCCATGGAAAGTTGCCCCAGGTTGGTCGCGCCGATGCGCACGATCGCCTTGGCGACCGAGGTGCAAGGCTCATAGGCGCGAAAGGCGACGGAATTCGCCACGCGCATGATCCGCGACGCCAGTGCGGGATCGGATTCGATCATCTGGCGTACCTTGTCCAGGTTGAAATCGGGCCGGCCGATGTACTCGACCAATTCCTGTACCACCGCCGGGAACGGGCGCAGACCTTCGAACTCGCCCATGCGTGCCGCCAGACTGCGCGCTGCGGCCCGATCGCCGTCGGTGGGCATGGCGCCGTCGAGCCAAAGCTCTTCAAGTGGTCTGTCCTGGGATCTCTCACCCGTGAGCATGACCGGTCTATCGACACACACCGAAGAAGAATTAAGTGGTCATGGCCAGCGGGCAACCGCGGGTCGCCCTACGGCAGCGACTTGCCGCCGCGCTGGTACTTGACCACGGCGGCCTGGTGCTCGGCGAGGGTGGCTGAGAATTGGTGCGTGCCGTCGTTCTTCGACACGAAATACAGGTAGGGGCTGCCGTCGGGGCGCATAACCGCGGCCAGCGCGGCCCGACCCGGGTTCGCGATGGGGCCTGGGGGCAAGCCTTCGTGGGTGTACGTGTTGTACGGGTTGGCTTGGTCGTCGAGCTGGATGCGCCGGATGCGGCCGTCCCATTGGGTACAGGCGGGCGACGCCTTGCCCACGAGAGCCGGCACGACCGTGCAGCCGTAGATGATGGTGGGGTCGGTCTGCAACAACTTGGGCCGGTAACTCGGCTTCGACAGACGATTGATGAACACCTGGGCGATGCGCGGCCGCTCCTCTGGCTGCCCGGTTTCCTTCTCCACGATCGAAGCCAGGATCACGATGCGCGCGTCGTCGAAGCCCAGCTTGTTCTTCAGCAAGGCCATCCCCGTCGAGTTGGCCGCGCGCAGCTCCTCGAAGACCTGGCGGTGCCGCCGAACCAGCGCCACCAGGGCGCGCGGCGCAGGCATATGCGGCCGCAGGTGGTAGGTGTCGGGGAAGAGGTAGCCCTCCAGGGTGGGGCTGGGCAAATCCAGGCTGCGCGCAAAAGCCGGATCCATGGCCTGGGCCAGAAGCTCAGCCTTGGGCGCGATGCCGTCGGCGTCCAAGATATCGATGACCTCGAGCACGTTCTTGCCCTCAGGCACCGTGACCGCCACCAGCTCGTCAGCCGCGCCGCGAATCATGAGCTCGACTAGCTTGCGCGGCGTGACCGGCGCCTCGATGCGATAGTGGCCGGCCTTGAAGCGCGCGGCCACCCCGCGCTGGCCCGCGTAGAGCCGGAAGTAGCTCGGGCTCTCCAGCAAGCCCGCGGCGGCCAGCAGCTCAGATACTTGGCGCGCGGCCGCGCCTTTGGGGATCTCGACCTCGACGATTCCCTGCGCCGAACCGGTGACGGAGTCCGGATAGCGCAGGACCTTGCCGACCACCGCAAGCATGACCCCGCCGCCGAGAGTGGTGGTCAAGAGGAATACCAAGAGAGCCCGCCGCATCGGCCGTTTCATCGCGCCATCTCCCGGCGGTGCGAATCCAGCCAGCGCTGCAAGATCACCGCTGCGGCCAGCTTGTCCACCACCTGTTTGCGGCGCGCGCGCGAGACATCCGCGGCCAAGAGCGGCACCTCGGCCTCCACCGTGCTGAAACTCTCGTCAATAAGGTCCACCGGCACTGCCAAGGCCGCGTGCAGCTTCTCGGCAAAGACGCGCGCCCGCAGCGCGGCTGGCCCTTCTTCGCCCTCAGGATTCAGAGGCAAACCCACGACAATGTGCTGTGCGCCCGCAGCCTGCACCTCGGCGCCGATGGCCGCAATGTCGCGGCTGCCGCCGTGGCGCGCGATGGTGGTGTGCGGCTGGGCCGTCAGGCCGAGGCCGTCGGATAGAGCCACGCCGATGCGACGCGACCCGAGGTCGATGCCGATAACCCTTTTCATGGCGGGCTTGCAGTCTACATCGTCTTTCGCGAATCTTGGTGTCGCGGTACAACTGCACCCATGTCCGACCAAACCAAACCGCCTGTGCAGGGCCAGCAGATCCAAATTGACATCGACGAGGCGACCGCCCAGGGTGCCTACGCCAATCTGGTCTTCATCAATCACACCGACGCCGAGTTCGTCCTGGACTTCGTGTTTGTCCAGCCGGGCGTGCCGCGCGCCCGGGTACGCTCGCGCATTGTTTCATCGCCTCGCCACGCCAAGCGGATGCTGCGGGCGCTGGAGGCCAACATCGCCCGCTACGAGCAGGTCTTTGGAAAAATTGAGGAAGCCGGGCCCGCGCCGCCCATCGAACCCAACCTGATCAGTTAGGAAACTGCGCCTTCCAGCGCTGCCAGCGTGCCCGCGCTTGCGTCCAGCTCGACGCGGGTTCCGTAGGGCAAGGCCCGGTTTTGTCGGCCGTGGCCGATGGGCGCGCCCAAGACCACGGGAATGTGCAGGCGGCCCAGACGCTCGCGCAACACTTCGCTGGCCGTGGGAGACGCCAGCTTGGATGAAACGGGCTCGTCGCAATCGAGGAACTCGCCCGCGACAACCCCGGCTGCTGCTCGGAAAACCCCGGCCAGCTCCAGTTGGGTCAGCAGGCGATCCAGCCGGTAGGGGCGCTCGCCCACATCCTCAAAGAACAGGATCGCGCCGCGCAAATCGGGCAGATAGGGCGTTCCCAACATGCGCGAGAAGACCTCGAGGTTGCCGCCCAGAAGCGGCCCTTGCGCCTGCCCCTTGACCAGCGCCTCCAGTCCCGAGCACAGAAGTCGCGCGTCCGGTTGTTCTAGTGCCGCGAAGAGCGCGTCGTGATCCTCCTTGCCGAGTCGCCCGACTTGCGTGACCACCGGCCCGTGAATCGAGGCCAGATCCGCCCTCGCCGCCTGCGCCAGCAGCAGGGTTCCGTCGGAAAATCCCACAATGGGTTTGCCTGCGCTACGCAGCAGATCGGGCTCGATAGAGTCCAGAATGCGCAACAGCCCATAGCCGCCACGGCCCATGATGATGGCGCGCGCGTCCGCATCGCGCAGGGCTGCCAGCATCTCGGCCAAGCGAACCTGGTCAGGCCCAGCGGTAAACCCGGTGGCGCGAAACAGGGAAGCCGGGTCGTAGCGAAGCTGGTAGCGGGCCGACAGCACGGCCGCACCCCGAGCGAAGTCCTCCGGCGGGATGGGCCCCGAGGGCGCCACCACGCGGACCAGGTCACCCGGTCGCAGATGCGGGGGCCGGAGCACCGTCTACCGCCGCCGCTTGGTGCGGCGCCGTCCACTTGCTCCTTGTACGGGCCGTGCCGGCGGCAGATCTCCCTCGACCGACGACGCCTCATCCCCGGGCGCGGACGACTCGCCCGACGTCTTGACGGCGCCGGATGTTGCTTCGAGCTGGCTTGCAACCGCCCCTTGCAATGCGCCGGTCAGACTGGAGCCAACCGCCACGGGAACCGCTTCGGGAACAGCGGCGCTGTCGGTCGAGTCCGCAGGGGCAGCAGACTCGGCCGGAATGGCTTCTGCTGAAGTGGGCTGTTGCTCTTTCGCCACGGACACCTCGTCCACAGCCCGTTCCGCCGGTGCGACTGGCTCAGGAATCGCAGCGGCTGGAACCTCGCGTTCGACAGCCTCTCTCGCCGACCGGTCATCTGGCGCGGGCTCCTCGATCGGAGCCGCGGCCGGGCTCTCAGATGCCGATGCGGCGGCGGCCTCAACCGGTACGGCTTGGGCCGGCGCTGGCTCCTCCGCAGCCGGTGGCTCGACCGCAGCGGTCGCTTGCGTGGCCGCTGCTGCTTGCGCGCTGCCAGGCTTGGCCGCGGGCGGCGGCGGGATCCATATGGCCGTGCCGGCGTCGTCTGACCCCGCCGGCCGCACTTGCATTCCACTAGCTGTTGGGTCGGCAGATTCCACCACACGCAAGACCCGCGCGGAAACCAGCGAATCTGCCGAGCGCACGCCCAGCAGCGTGCCCACCGGAAGTGGATCCTTCATGACGATGAAGAACTCACCTCCCTCGCCCTCGCGCACTTCCTCGGCGCGAGCGATCACGACACCTGCGTAGCAGATTTCGACCGGCGCTTGCATGAGGATCCGAGTCTACAGGGATGGGCCGCACGCAAGCAAGCGCCGAGATTGGCCCCTGGCCAGGGCGCGCTACTTGCGCTTCTTGCCGGCTCCAGCCGGAGGAGCGCCACCCATCATCTGCGCCGCATCGAAGGGCTTGGCCGGCTTGGTGATGGTGGGCTTGGCCCCGGTGCCGGTGCGGGCCAGTTCCATGGTAGCAGGGGGGATGGGTGGCTGATTGGCCTTGCCGGACTTGGGCTCAGGCGTAGTCACCACCTTGATCAGGCCGAGGGGAGGAACCTCTTCGCTGACCCAGACGTCGACCGTCCCGACGGGCGTGTGGTCCCGGTAGTGGGTGGCCTTGAATGATCCTGCCTCCACCTTGATGGTTTCCCTGCCCACCAGGGTCTTGACGTCAGGCTTCTGAAACTTCTGCGCCGGCACATCCGACGGCGCCTGCATCGGGTCGCCGTCACCGACCTGCATGACCATTTCCTTCACCGGTTTCGCCGCGCCGATGGGATCTGGATCAAGCACCATCTTCACCGTGATTTTGCCCCCCATCTGGACCGCCATTCCCCCCTGCATCGACATCTCAAGCGTGGTGGAACTGGCGTCGCGAGCCACCAACGCCCAGCGTGATTTCATTTGGACGTCGCCGAAGGTCATGCCGTAATCCGCCCAGCTACCGACGGTAGCTTTCTTCAAGTCGACAACCAGAGGCAAGGACTGCGGTGATCCGGTGGGTTGGGCCGCGGCTGTGGCGGGCAGCAGGATCAGGGCGAGGGCGATGATGCGCTTCATGGGATCTCCTCGTGGCTTGTCTAGCGCGATTGCAGGATGAGCGCGATAGGAAACGTCACTACTTCCGCTTGCGCTTTCCCATTTCATGTCGATGATAGGCGCTGCGAAATGGATATGAGACGCACGGCCTTTCTCTTCTCGGTCGCCGCGGCGCTGAGCTGTGGCACATCCGACATATCCGTAACGCCGGCACCCGGTACGTCTGGACGGCCGCTTCGGGGTTCGCTCGACAAAAAGGTCATCAAGGATGTCATCCACGAACACCACCGTGAGGTGCGGGCGTGCTACGAGGTGGAGCTGGTGAGGAAACCTGACCTGGCCGGCCGTGTGCTCAGCCAGTTCACCATTTCCGGCGCGGGCGACGTCGTGGCCGTTGTCCTGCGTGACTCGACCTTGGGGAACCCCACGATTGAAGAGTGCGTGCGCAGGCGGCTTCTGACCTGGAAATTCCCCAAGCCTCGCGGCGGGGGCAATGTCGATGTTGTCTACGCGTTCAACTTCTTTCCCAGCCCGTAGCCCATCGCCCGTCGCCCGAAAGTCTTCGCGAGATCATCAGGATCTCGATGCCAATGAAGCTTGAAATCCGGAAACGACTTCAAGCAGACCATCTGTTGCGTTTGAGGATCTCCATGTCGTCTCCGCCGTCCCCAGGTTGAAACCCGCTGAGCCGGAGAGCAGTCTGCTGGGACGGGATGTAGACTTGCTTGAGTGAAGCCCTCGTGACCCCCGAAACAATTGCCCACGGAATAGGCAAGTTCGGAGAACTCGTCTTGCGCCGGCGAAGTCGAGGAGGCGAC
>PMKP01000107.1 GCA_003157775.1 Myxococcales bacterium
GGTTTCGTCCACTGGGATCTCGACAAGCCCGCGCCTGATGGCAACCCCAAGCCCCCATTTTTGGGGAACACCCACGATGTCAGCGGCGGCGAACTGAATCCAGACGTGATTGTGCGCATCGGCCGGCCCCGCCCAGGCAGCAAGAATTTGGGCTACTCCCTGGACGGTGGAAAGACCTGGCATGAACCCGCTTCAGTGCCCGATGCCAAGGCCACCGAGGGATACATTGCCGTTTCATCCAATGGAGAAACCTGGGTGTGGACGCCTCGCCATAATGTCCCCTATGTCACCACGGACAAGGGTGCGACCTGGACGGCCTGCGCGGGTGCGCCCATGGACACTCGCGTGATCGCGGACCGCGTGAACCCCAAGCGCTTCTATGGCATCGCCCTTTTCGAGGGCAAGCTGTTCGAGAGCGTCGATGGCGCAGCTCACTTCACCGAGCGGCCCCTGGTGCTATCGGATGGCTTGCCCAAGCGAGGTGGCAACGGGGCCGACAACCGCAGTGATCGCGGCGATGATCGCGGCGGCCAGGACCGCATCTATGCCACCCCGGGCCGCGAGGGAGAGTTCTGGCTGGCTGCCTTCAACGGCCTTTACCACTCAAGCGCCAAGGGCTTCGATCGCATGCCCGCCGTGGAAGAGATCCACGCCTTCGGCTTCGGCAAGGCAGCTCCCAATGCCAAGGTTGTCGCCCTCTACCTGGTGGGCACCGTGCAAGGGCAGCGCGGCTTCTTCCGCTCCACGGACAGCGGCGCCACCTGGGTGCGCATCAACGACGATCAGCACCAGTGGGGTCTGGTCCTGCACGTTACGGGAGATCCCAAGCAATTCGGCCGGGTCTACGTAGGTACCCACGGACGGGGCACGTTCTACGGGGACCCGGTCAAAAAGTAGCTATGGCGATCGAGGCGCTGCTCGCCAGCGTGATTACTGCCAAGTTACCCCGTCGATGTAGACGTTTCCGGTATAGGTAGCCGATGTGGACGTGTTGCCAAACTGAAGTCCAATGGCTTGCAATCCCAGGAAACTGACCGTTGTGGGGATTGTGAACGTGACCGTTGTCCAAGCGTTGGTGGCGGTCAGCGTTGCGGCCGTTCCTATGGAGTCGGACCAATAATTCACTGCGGCGTAGGGTTGGATGTTGAGTGCCGTAATGTTGTCGGCCATCACATGGAACGTGACGGTCTGACCACAATACGCTTTGGCGTTCGCAAGTTCCACTTGCCTCGTCGTCGAACCGGCCGCGGGTGCAACGGGAATCGCTGTCATGGCAACCTTGAGTGAACCGGTACCTGTAGTGCCGTAATGTTGGGCCGTAGACTGAGTGACAACGGTATCGGTAACTCCTGTATCGCCCTTGAATGCCCAGCCATCCGTGGAGCCCGCGGTCTCAAAGTCGAATGATCCGGTGTCTGTGCCCGAGCAAGCCTGGGTTCCCCCGCAGACAGTGATGGAGTCAATGAAGATGTCACCACCGGCAAACGAGTTGCCAGCGCTGACACCAAACTGGACGGCGAATTGGTTAATGCCGCCGGGGAACACGTCCGTAGCCGCAGGCACAGTCCATGTCAGTGTTGTCCAGGCACCCGCGGTGGCCATCGTGGTTGGGGAATTCCTCCCAACAGCCCAATTGTTGGAGTTCGTGAACAACTGCATCCAAGTACCGGTAGCTCCGGCGGGAACCCACACGTGAGCCGTAACCGTCGCGCCCGGCCACATATTGGAGGTCGCAGGGGGCGGCTTGATGTAGAATCCCCTCACCGTACTGGTTGCGGCAGCGCCGCCGTCAACGCCGGCCGTGCTTGTCAGAGCGGGAATCGTGGCCTTCAGCGACTGCGTGCCGGTGAATTTCTGAGTCGCGGATACCGCCAATGTCACGTCGGAGTCTGTTATCCAGCCGTCCACGGTAGTGCCTTCCCAATCCCAAACGATCGGACAGCCCGTGCTCGTAGTGCCGCCAGCGGAGGAGGTTCCCCCACTAGCCACAGATCCGCCTGTCGCGCTGGCACCGCCTGACGCCGAACCGCCCGCAGCCGTCGAACCGCCGCTGGGCGGGCCACCGCCAGAAGAGGCCCCGCCACCGCTCGTGGCCCCGCCACTACGCGTGGTGCCTCCGCTGCTCGTGGTGCCGCCGCTATTCGTGGTGGTGCCGCCGCTATTTGTGGTGCTGCCGCCGCTGCTCTCGGTGCCGCCGCTGCTCTCGGTGCCGCCGCTACTCTCGGTGCCGCCGCTACTCGTGGTGCCTCCGCTACTTGTGGTGCCTCCGCTGTGCGTGGTGCCGCCGCTATTCGTGGTGGTGCCGCCGCTATGCGTGGTGCTGCTGGAAGAGCTGGTCGAGCCACCCTTGGCCACGGCGCCGCCGCTGCCTGTGGAGTTGTTGCCGCTGGGAACGCAGGCGGCGACCCAAAGACCAGCGAGTAAGGCGAGTCCGACAACGCGTGTGCCCTTGTGGTGGGAAGCTTCCATCTGATTGTCTCCTCTCCATCTGCTTGGCGACGGACAACATCAAGCGCTGTCGCCCGTCGTTATTGCGCAAGCCGACCAAAGCCAACAGTTGGCGCGGTCCGCTGGCCGGAGAGTTTGCCTGATTTGGCAGGGTGCAGGCAAGAGAATACTTTGCGCATAGCGCACGAAGCGTGTCCACGCTCGGCCAGCTCGCGGTCGAGTTCGTCCAGCACGATCTTGCTGAGCAACGGAGAAAGCGGGCCACCTTGCGGCACCCCAAGCGGTATCTGGAAGAAGGCTACGAGTTGCCTTGGGCCTTTCGCTTGATCATGCTCAATGCACCTCTCATGAAACTTCCAAGACATTCCCTCTGGTTGCTTTTGGGCAGCTCGCTCGTTTCATCCGTCGCGTTGGGCGAGAACCCGCTGGTCACGAACATCTTCACCGCCGATCCCTCGGGCCGGGTTTTTGATGGACGGCTCTACGTCTATGCCTCGCACGATCTGCCGGATGCCACCTACTGGGACATGGTGGATTGGCGTCTGCTTTCGACCGCCGACCTGGTCAAATGGAAAGACCACGGCTCGATCTTTCGCGTGCAGGACTTCGCGTGGGCGACCCGCTGGGCGTGGGCGCCGGATTGCGTCAGGGCGAACGGCAAGTATTACCTTTTCCTGCCGGCGGATCGCACCAAGATCGGCGTGGCGGTGGGCGACAAGCCGGAAGGGCCGTTCAAGGATGCCATCGGGAAGCCGCTGATTGACGGCACCTCGACGACGAAGGCGGGGCCGGAGCCGATTGATCCCGCCGTGCTTCAGGACGATGACGGACAAGCCTATCTGTATTTTGGTTGCCGCCAGCCGAAGGTTGTGAAGCTCCGTCCTTCCCTCACCGAGCTGGACGGCGAACTTCACACCGTTTCTTTCCTTAACGCGCAAGGGAAGCCGGTTCCGCTGGCGGCGCCAGGCAACGACCCCGTTTTGCCCGAAGGCTACGGCGAAGCCCCCTTCGTCTTCAAACGAGCGGGAAAGTACTATTTCGTGTATTCCGACGGCTGGGCGCCAACCGCCACTCAGGTCTATGCCATCGGCGATCACCCGATGGGACCGTTCACTTATGCCGGCAAGGTGATGGAGCACGCCGCGAGCGTCACGCAACACGGCTCGGTCGTCCAGTTCAAGGGCAAATGGTATGTGCTCTATCACACGAGCGAACTCTCGAACGGAAACTCCTTCCGCCGCTCGGTGTGCATCGACGAGTTGACCTTCGACGCGAATGGCCGGATCAACACCGTCACACCAACCCCAAAGGGCCCGGCGCCCGCAGCCGCCGGCCAGGGCTCCAAGTAAATCGCCGCGACGACTTGCGATGAGTCCGGATGCACAAGACGAGCGAGCCCAGCATCAACAGAGCCTCCCGTCGTGACGTCTCCACCTGCCGGCAATCCGCCGGTAGCATCTGACCTGGAGCCGCTCGGCCCCTCACAGGGATACCGGTCCCTCAGTCGTGGGCTTCGATTTCGGGAGTCAGCACTAGCAGTCCCACGCCATATATGTTCTGCGGAAATGTCACGGACCAGGCCCCATCTTTGGGAGAAACCGTAGTCTCGTAATAGCAAAGCTCGCTCGCCCGGCGGAGTTCTGCCCATTGCGATGGCGTGGGTTGCGGCGGCCTGCCGATTTGAGTGAAGGTGTAGTAGGCATTCGAATGCGTGTGATCGACGAGATAGTGTCGTACTCGGATCTTGCCCGAAGCAAATGGGATATTCTTGAATTGGATGGACACCAAGCTGGAGGCTAGAGGGTCGGCCTGTCCGCCGTCCACGTGGTTGTAGAGCAACAGCTGCAGAGCCTTTCCATCGGCGGCCAGCGTCGCGACGGCGTTAACCCCGTCGCCGGTGCGACCTCCGCTCGTGGCTACACGAGTCTCGCCCATCATGTGCAACAAGCGAAACGCGTTGAATGCCGGCTTTGCAACGTCGTATGAATCCGGATATCGCGGATCGCCCTTGAGCATGAGGCCGTAGTTTCCCTCGCGAAACGCGAGGTTTGTTCCACTGTCGAACTCTTCGTACAAGTCGGATATCGTCCAGTAGGCAAACCCGCTGGGTGGCGCATTGTCAGTGCCGATCAAGTGAACCGTTTTTGCCACGAAACTTGCACTGATTTCGGTGTCGCGAGCCGGGGCGCCGGAGTAGGAAGCACCCCATTCTGTTACAAAGACATCACCAGTGAAGTCGATCTTCTTGACCGTGCCTACCATCTCCTCGTGGAAGATCTGGGTTGAAACCGAAAGCGCAAGGGTGGTATCGCTGGTCTGTCCGTACGTGTGATACGTGACGAAGTCGAGTTTGCGATTGTGCTTCCGGCAGTAGTCGACCAAATTGGTGATGCCGACGGCCGAGCCTCCGCCAGACTCTGCTGGCCCACCCACTTTGATGTCGGGGTCGCCGCGAACCAGGCCCTGCACCGTGTAATCGTACAGTTCGTTGTAGCCGCCCATTCCTAGGGAGTACATCCAGGAAGATTCATTCCAGATCTCGAAGTACCAAAGCCTTCGCACCTCTTCGGCGCCGTAGCGCTGTTCCAAGTGCTGCACCAAGGCCGCCATCAAATCCATCCAGCGATGCCAGTCCTTGGGCGGACTGATGTTGGCGGGCGCATGGTTGTACCAATGTAAGGTCTTTGCTGGGTTCGACGCAAGCGGGGGAGGCGTGAAGCCAATTTCCACGAATGGCCGCATGCCTGCGGCAATAATTGCATCATACACTTTGTCGAGGCGCGCCCAGTCGTACACGGGCTTGTCGTTTACCTCAGTGTAGACGCCGATGTCGCTGTCTAGAATTCCGTGAAATCGCACGTATCGGAAGCCGGCAAGTTGGTGACCCTTGCGTAGTGCGCCCTGGATATTGCGGCCCCAGGCTGTGTCCAATACTGTGTTCGCGTGATCGGCGGCCACC
>PMKP01000418.1 GCA_003157775.1 Myxococcales bacterium
TTCACTGGCCCGCCTGGCACCGGCAGCTTTACGACTACGTTCACCGGCGTGCCTGGCACCGGCACGCGAACGAGAACGAGAACAAGTACGTTCACCGGCGGGCCCGGCACCGGCACCGACACGAGCATTGCTTCGGACGAGATCACGGTCACCGACGAATAACTGCCCAGCAGATAGGCATCTGACCATCACCGTGAGTGAGGGGGAACGCCCTCTCACTCACGGTTTTTTCTTGTCCATCCGGCCGCCAGTCATCTCCGCGGTCTGCGAATCCTGCGCAAGAGGAGGGCGAAACCGGCGAGAAAGATCGGGGTTGCTAGGCCAGGGCCGGCGGGTGCAGTGCTTCCCAATGCGCAGTTGCAGCCCGAACGGTGTAGCTGTGCCATGGCGATCGCATCCTGGCCTTGGGCATCGGGATTGATTCTGCCGCCGGTGCCTGGATAGCCTCCATCGCGATTGCCGCTCGAACCCCCGGATCCAGTACCCGTGCCGCTCGACCCCCCGGAGCCGCTCGCGCCACCCGAGCCGCCGGTTGAACCACCGGAGGGCGTAGAAAAGGTTCCGCCGGTGCTGGGGGTGCCGCCGTATCCATATGTGCCGCCGGTGCGGGTGGAACCGCCGTAGCCAAAAGTGCCGCCGTAGCCATAGGTTCCGCCGTAGCTGGTGATACCGCCGTAGCCATAGGTGCCGCCGGTGTGGGTGGAACCGCCGTAGCCATAGGTTCCGCCGTAGCTGGTGATACCGCCGTAGCCATATGTGCCGCCATGGTTATAACCGCCGTCCGTGGGGACGCCGCCCGAAGGGGTGGTGCCGCCGGTGCTGCCGGTGATGCCGCCTCGGCCACTGGTGCCACCAGTGCCGGTGTAGCCGCCGTATCCACCATAGGTTCCGCCGTAGGCGGGGATACCGCCCGTGGGGTAGCCGCAGTAGGGATCCGGCTGGTTGCACGTGCCCATTCCGTCACAGAGCAGGCAAGTGCCGCAAGTCGTTCCGTAGGGAGGGAGCGCACAGGCTCCGACTCCATCGCAACCGGCCTTGCAAATACCGGAGCCCTGGCCGCATTCCTTCTGCGGGTCGCTCCCGGCTGGGTAGGGGCGACAGGTTCCGGCGAGCCCGGACTGATTGCAGGAAACGCAAGTGCCGTCGCATGCACTGTCGCAGCACACGCCATCCACGCAGAATCCCGAGGCGCAGGTGCTGGCACTGCTGCAGGTTTGGCCATTGCTGGCCTTGCAGTTGCCGGCGCCGTCACAGGCTTGTCCGCTCGAACAACTGCCCGGAACCTGCGTGCCTGCCGTTGCGAGCACGCACGTGCCTTCAGAGCCGCTCACGCTGCACGACTTGCATGGACCCGTGCAGGATGCGGATGCGCAGCATACGCCATCGACACAGTTGCCGGACGCGCAGGCCAGGGGGGTGCTGGTGGAACAACCCTCGCCATTGCCCAGGCTGGTCACGCTGTATTCCCAGGTTTCGTCCGTCGGGTAGCCGTTCGCATTGCCTCCAAAAAGGACCACCACTCCGCGCGTGCGGTCGAATGCCATGGCAATGCCGTAGCCCGAGGAGGGTGAGTTCTGGATCTCGCGCACATACCAGGTCGGGCCCTTGGCATCGAGTTCCCAGGTTTCGTGGATCCCCGTCGTCATGCTCCAGAGGTCGCCATAGACAACTTCGCGCCGGCGGGTGGAGTCGTAGGCAGCAGAGTAGGGCGTGCCGTAGTTGAGATAGTCACCGGTATCGAAGTAAGCCCACCCCGCCGAGATTGGATCCCACTCCCAGAAGGCGCTGGGGTTGCCACTGCCGTAGTAGCTGTAATTCGAGCTCTCTTCGACGAAGAGCTTCTGGCGGCCCTCATCGTAGGCGAGGATCGGATACTGACGAGGACTTGGCGCGGATGCACTGACAACGGGAGTTCGATTGGTCCACGTCATGGTGTTCCCGTCCCACTCCCAAACCTCGTTGCGCATCGGATCCTCGTACGGCACGGGCATGGGAATATAGTACTGATAGTTGCTCATCCCAGCGAAGAGGAGGATTTTGTTGCGGGTCGTGTCCGTGACCATGCCATGCGAATAGAGCGGGTCGGGACTTGCCGTCGGGAAAAGCTGCTTCCACTGTCGCGTGGTGCTGCTCCACTCCCAAGTGTCGCCGAGGACCGTCTGATAGTACATCCCCGTCGAGTCAATGCCTTGTCCGCCGTAGAGGATCAGGGAGTTCCTGACCGGATCGTACGCCAGGCCAGCGTCGGAGCGGGCCGAGGGCCTGACATCGGTAGTGACCTCGGCCCAGGTCTTGCCATCCCACTCCCACAGATCGTCGAAAGGTTGCTGGTTCATGTCCACTCCGCCGAAGACGTAGGTCTTCCCCGTGGACGGGTTGTATGCCAGAGCATGATTCGAACGCGGCAGCGGCGTGTCGGTTGGAGCGGAGCGATCCTGGCAGGCATATGATGTCGTATTGATCTCCCAGACCTCCCTGGTGCCCTCCGAGCCGTAGGGGGCGGAAGAGGGTGGATAGCCAATGGCTCCACCCGTACCTGGGATTCCCTGCCCGTAGGAATATTCCGTGGTGCCGGCTATCAGTTCGAGCTTTGCTTTCGAATCGTCTGAGACGAGGGAGGCATACATGCGCGGCGATGGAATGCCAGCCTCGGTCCCGGCCAGGCGCAAAGTCCAGGAGCCGCCTACCGGATCCCACTCCCACAGGTCGTTCTTGCTGCCCCCAGTGATGATGTCCCAACCTCCGAACACGATGGCCTTGTTGCTGCCTCCGGCGAACGCCATCGAGTGAGCATAGCGAGGGGATGGCTTGGCTCCTTGGGTAGTTCGCTCAGTCCAAGTGCCAGCGCTGGGATCCCATTCCCAGGTATCCTGCAAGGGACTGCCGTCGACTCCGGCGGTGTCTTTCTCCATACCGCCGAAGAGCACCGCCAGGTTGCGCGAGGAATCCCAGACCATTCCGAAATCATGTCGTGCCGCGGGACTGGCCGTTGGTTTGAGCTGGGTCCAGGCGCGGGCCGTCGGGTTCCACTCCCAGGTGTCACCGAAGGAAACCGAGATGCCAGTGCCATCGGAGGAGGTGGAGTCGCTTCGTCCCCCTCCGAAGAGCAAGATATTCCCGGTCGACTTCTCGTAAACCATGGCGTGCTGGCTGCGTGCGCTGGGGCGGCTGCCGGAGCTGGTCGCGTCCGTCCAAGTCCCGTTCGAAGGATCCCACTCCCAGGTGTCTGCGTAGTTGAACCCGCTGCCCGCGCGGCCGCCGAAAAGAACGATCTTGTTGCGCTTAGAATCGAAAACCATGGCCGCACCGGAACGCACATCTGGCTGCGCGCCGCTGGCCAGGGTGCGATTGGTCCAGTTGCCTGTCGCGGGACTCCACTCCCATATCTCCTGGTTGGGAGCGGACATCCCGGTGGAAAGGCTGTAGGTCAACCCTCCGAACATCACGGCGACCTCGCGAGTCTCGTCGAAGGTCACGGCCTGCAAGTAGCGGCCGTCCGGCAGATTGCTGCCGCCGACTTTTTGCCAGGTTGCGACCTCGCTGGCAGGAATCTGGCCGAGCGCCTTGGGCGAGGATTCGATGTTCGCGGAGCTGCGATCTTGTTCCGCCTGGTTGCAGGTTGCGAGGAAGAGAAGAGCGGCAATTGCGCTATTGCGCGGCTTCATGGCTGGCCTCCTTGGCTCAAGGAATGGGGGTGACGGGAACCTTGACACAGATGGACAGATCCGGGAAGTCTCGCTGGCCAAAAGATCGACCAGCAGATGCTTGGTTCTTGGAAGGGAATGTCCGAATACACCTAGAGTATCGGTCAGGCAAGCAAGATCCGCGCCATCAACGAAGGCGCAACGTGCCTCAGCTTGAGGTGTTTTTCGATGAAAAACTACGACTGCCCTGACACGGATGTCGCGTTCATGTCGAGAGGAGAGACGGCAGAACCACCCCCTGAACAAGACGCCTCGACCAGATGCCAGGCCGCGCGCGACCTGGGACCAGGAACAATCACCGCGACCGAGCGGGTGTGGAAATCCTAGCAACCATGGGTCGTCGACCAGATCGATGCCCAGACCGGGCGCCTGCCCATCACTCTCTATGTTCGGCGTGATTCCCGGGTGTGGCCCGCGGTCGCGCGCCAAGGCGAGCCATTGCGCCCGCCCTGGATGGCAGACCACTAATTCGAGGAGCTGCGGACAATTGTGCTTCGGAGAGCCGACTCGAAAGTCTACTTCTCGGGACCGGTGAGCGTGATGGCGGCGTCGTCGAGAAAGATCTCGGCCGGCTGTTCGGTGATGTTAGACGCCGAACCACCCACGTTCCAGGATAGCCACATTGTGGGTACGGTTGACACACCGGTCACGTCCACCAACAGAGTGCCGTCGATCCAGAACTCGACCTGTCCCGAATTGTCCGTCGCTTGGTGCATGAAGGCCTCGACCAGAAACCAGCGCCCGATGGGAGCCACGATCGCCACAGGGGGAGTGTGTTTGAGTGAGCGCTGATCATCGTACAGGTACCAGGACATATCGCCATTCGAGGCTTGCTCCAGGTCGAGGCTCCACAGGTACTGATAGCTGGTGGGATCCGCGGGATTAGTGCGCCCCTGGAACTCAAACACGTTCCAATACAGCCCGATGGTGTAGCGTTGCGGAATCCACATCCACACCTTGTAGTAGGCATCGTTCGGCAGGTTCCCCCACCTGTACAGCCGAGCGTATGAGGTCTTGTTGGCGGCGAAGATGGCCGACCTTGCGGCGAATTGTCCACCGTGCGTGGGGGAGGAGACGACCGTCAGTTCTGATGTGTTCGCTGACAAGAGCTGTCCGCCGGCGATGGTCCCACCTTTCAACCACTGGGACAGATCTCCAGTTTCGAAATCGGCGAACCACTCGTTTCCGAGCTGGATCTGGTCGCTGCACCCACCTAGGGCCATCAGCGCCGCGACTGCCAACACTGCTGGCTTCAAGGCCTGGTCGCACTCGCCGTCTTGCGCGCCAGCCCGCCGAAGCGGCCCGCCGGGTAGCGCTCAAGATATTGCTTGGCCAGTGCCGTGGCAGAAGAAGCATCGTGGCGAGCCACGGCCGCTTCGATGCCTATGGCAAGCGCTTCTTCGGTGAGCACGCCGTCGGGAAAGCGCGTGAGGTAGGTTTGCAGCAAGGCGCCGGCTTGCACCGGGTTGTGCTCGCGGCGGAGCGAACGCAAGGCCGCCATGACCAGCGCCGCTTCTTCGGGCGGTGGCGGGGCCGGGGCCACCTCTATCGGAGACTCCTGCTCGACCGAGCCGCGCAGGTCGCCGGATGCGACTGCCTGCCGCTTTCCGGCCAGCAGATCTCTCGGGCGGTCGCGATGAGAGCTGACATGGGCGGCAGACGCGGACGCCACAATGCCCTCGTCGATCGCTGACGGCGAAGTCGGAATGTTGTCGGCCGGGGCCGGTCTCACCTGTTGCTCTTGCCGCGCGGTCGCGCGCTTGGCCTGGGTAGCTGGCATGCTCAGCGCGGTCAACCCCGTCGATCTCTCCGCCGAACGAGCAAACCAATGACGAGCCAGCGTGGCGCTGAGGATGCTGGTACTGACGAGCAGGACCGTCACCAAAACCGCAACTCGCGCCCAGCGCGGGCCCCGTGAGCGCCATGCGCAGATCCTGGCGTAGACTCGCCTCTCCGCCAACTCGTTGGGACGAGTGGGAAGCAGCGATCTTAGTAGCCGAGCAGTCTCAGCTTCGTCCGGATCACGGAATCCTTGCATTTCGAGCAGTCGCTGTTTCATGACTTTCCCGCTTCATATTCTCTTTGTTTACGTAGGGCTGCGACCATGGCTACCAGATCCTTGCGTGCGTGGTGAAGCCTGGTCCAGACGGTCTTCACGGGCACGCCGTGCAATGTGGCGATCTCTTGGCCGCTGTAGCCTTCAATCTCAAACAGCACCAGGGTCGCGCGCCGCTTGTCGCTCATGCGGGCAAGCATCTGGGTGAGCACGCGCTGATCCTGCTTCCTCTCAAGCGCCGTTGCCGGTGAGGCGCTCGTGTCCAGCACTTCCGTGGCATCGAGGTTCTGGCCACGCGAGAACAAGTTCTTGAACCAGGCCCGGCGGCGGAAATTCCGCACCGTTAGTTGGGCGATCCGATACAGCCAGCCCGCCAGGTTTCCATCGCGGAAGTGCGGCAACTTGCGACGCACGACCAGGAAAACCTCCTGCGCGATGTCCTCAATCTCGGCCTCGGGCACACCCAGAACGCGTATCCAGGCCACGGTGTGCCGAAAGTAGGCGTGGTAGACGTTCTCGAAGATCAGTTGACCGGGAATCTCAGGTAGGCGAGGGGCCTCCGCTGCCCAGGCAGCGCTGCTTTCCTCGTGCTGGGCACTGGTCCACCGTTGCACAGCATAAGTATGTCACCAGAACCCGGAAAGCTTCTAGTACCCACGACCTAGCGAGAAGCTGCCGCCTGCCAGCAGGCCCAACCACATCCGTGGAGCTGTACCCACATTCCCGATCGGATCGACAGTCAGGGAGAAGTGGCGTGCGCTAAGCTCCGCCTGAAAGGCCAGGAAAGGCGAGACCCGACGACCGATGGTTTGAACGCGAAATCCCAGGCGCCCTCCCGCATCGATGTGCGTCGAACTCGCACCTTGGTACAGGCCGCGTCCGTGCGCAAGCAGCAGAGCCCCATAGGGCCCGAGCTCAATTCCGAGCTCGGCTGAACCCCAACGCCAGCAGAGGCGTGCCGAAGCATCGAGAGATATCCGCGCCAGCGATACCTCATATTCTTGCAGCTTGGCGACGGCTGGATAGCTCGCCTCCAAGCCGGCGGTCAGACCGAAGCGTTCACCCGACACCAGCCAGCGCAGAGCACCACCCCAGCTCAGGGCAGAGCCACGCTCGCCCGCCCCTGGTGCGACCACGAACTCGGGCGCAAGATCGATCCGGTGGACGCGGGGCAAGCGAGGTTGCGGCGAACCCGTGGATTCACGTATCGACGGCGCGGGCGACATCTCTCCCACCCCCGGAGGCTCTAGCACCAGCGCAGCGAAGACGGCCGCAATCCTCGTTCGCTCGAGGCAGTTGCGATCAGGATCGGAGTATGTGGCCGAGCGGCCGGCTACCTGCACTGACCAGCTCGTGCCCAGGTCGCGCACCGTGATGGCCGCGGAAGACGTGCGGTCCGACTTGCCGCTCAGCAACTGAGCCAACGCCGCATCGACATCGGCGCCGCGCGGACAGTCTCCGTTGGAATCGACCATCGCCGCCTGACCGAGCCGCGGATCGAGCACGGAGGCAAAGATGAGCCAGCCGAGATAGCGGCGCGGGGGAATCATCGAAGAATAGAGGTCCCGAGACAAGGCGTCCAGAATAGCACCGTCACCGGCCGCTCAGGTTGATGGGCATTCCCACGGGTACATGGAGCGTCGAGTTTGATTAGTCTGTGGGTGCGGGAGGCGGATCTTGCCAGCGGACATGTCCCATCGCGGTACATAGAAGCTTCTGACGAAGTCCCTACATTGTCCTTCAAGTTGGGTTCTCAGAAGAAGCTACAAGGAGAAGTCATGACACGAGGAGGAATCATGAAGACACGCTGGATGCTCCCACCCATCTTGGGGTTCGCCCTTGGCGCATGCTCGACGGAAAGTGGCGGCGTCGGGGACGCGGCAGGCCAGGGAGGTACCGTGGGCAGTGGGGGTGCGAGCGAAACCGGAGGCACGACGGGAAGCGGGGGCGCGCCTGAAACGGGAGGCATCACGGGGAATCCCTCTGGTGGTGTCAGTTCGGCGGGCGGGATCGGCTCCGGTGGCGTGATTACCTCCGGTGGCGTGATTACCTCCGGTGGCGTGGTTGCTTCGGGTGGCGCGACTACCTCGGGTGGCGTGACGGAATCTGGCGGTGCAGGTGGCAAGAACACGGGAGGGACAGGCGCGGGCGGCAAGACCGGCACAGGCGGCGCGACAGGCACGGGCGGTGCGACTCCAAACGGCGGTACGACAAAGATGGGCGGGGCCACGGGAGCTGGAGGTGCGATGCCAACCGGCGGTGGGACAAAGATGGGCGGGGCCACAGGCGCTGGCGGTGCGATGCCAAACGGCGGTGGGACAGCAAACGGCGGTGGGACAGCAAACGGCGGCACGACAGGAACCGGAAACACGGGGACTGCGCCGTCGGGGACACCCGTCAGCGTGCATGGACAGCTCAAAGTCAACGGGAACAAGATCGTCGATCAGAACGGCAATCCCGTCACGCTGCATGGAATGTCGATGTACGACTGGTCTCAACAGGGAAGGCAATTCTACAATGCGTCTGCGGTTGGCCACCTTGCCAATGACTTCGACTGCGCCATTCTTCGAGTTCCCCTTCTGCCCCAGAACGCCACTTCGGGGTTGAGTCGGCTCAAGGCCGTGCTCGACGCCGCCGTCGCCAACGGCATATACGCAATAATCGATTGGCATGGGGGGGGCGCCTCTCAAGCAACCACAGCAGCGAGCTTCTTTGGCAGCCTGGCCGCCGAGTATGGCAACACTCCCAACATTATGTACGAGCCCTGGAACGAACCCACCGTGGCCTGGGCCACGGTCAAGGCCTATCATGAAACGGTCATAGCGGCGATCCGTGCTGTCGACCCCGACAACATCATTTTCCTTGGCACTCCGCAATGGGACCAGAAACCTGACTCGGCCGCCGCCGATCCTGTCACCACATCAACCAACCTGGCCTATGTGGTCCACTTTTACGCGAATAGCCATCCTCTCGCCGGTTTCCAAAAAGCAATAACCACTACGCTGAACGCAGGCCTAGCCATCTTCGTTACCGAATACGGTGGATGCTCGGCGAACGGGAGCGGCACCTTCAATGCGACGGAA
>PMKP01000032.1 GCA_003157775.1 Myxococcales bacterium
AGCCCCAAGTTCAATGCTCGCTCCAGGACTGCCATTGCCGGTGCCGACGTGGTGCTGGTCAGCGCGATTTCGGCAGGGGAAATCGCAAGCTAGAGCGCACTCGGCAGGCTGCGCTTCTCCGGCGGTGTCGGCCATGCGGTCGACGCCTGTCGCTTCACCAAACTGGCCGTGGACTTCGAACACATCGAGGCGCTGCATAGCTTGCCCCTGCACCACAGGGATCCCTTCGACCGCCTTCTGGTCGCGCAAGCCTTGGTCGAACACGCCACCCTGGTCACGCACGACCGCGCGCTCGCGCCCTACGGCGTGCCGATGCTGTGGATCTAGGACACACAGAGTACTGAACTGATGGGACGCTGACGCGGGTGTGATGGGATAGACTGTCTTGCGTGGTCGAGAGCTTCCGTCATGGTTCTCCGACCCTCAAGAACCCTATTCGAAACTACTAGTGATGCCTGTCGGTACCCATGAAACCATGAGGTGAAGATCCCGAAGCGGCAGAAGATCGAANNGGCGGGGTGAGCAAGGGCGCGGGCCGCAACGACGAGTGAACGTCTGGACGAGGCCCCGAAATCGAAAAGCCCAGGGCGCCGAGCCGGCTAGTCAACGGCGAAGGCAACAGGTGTTCACGGGCGGTCCCGCCTCCATGTGGAACTGACCCAAGCTGCGACGGTTACGCCCCCTGGCCCTGCTGCGCTTTCGGAACGCTTTCGGAACTGGTTGCAGCGATCTCCGGATGGAGCGACCATGGTCTACACTATGATTGTCAGACTGTGCATCGTGCTTTCGTGTCTCCCCGCAGCGTTCATTGGAGGATGCGGCGGTGGGAGTCAAAACGGCAAATTGCTGGATGCTGGCGGTCTTGGTGGCGGAGGAGGGGCAACCTCGGCGACCGCGTCGAATGGCTGGGGTGGCACCCTTGGCGCGGGTGGGACGAACACGCCGGCCACGTCTGCGGGTGGCCAGCCTGCCGTGCCGCCAGATGCCGGTGCACCGGTCGCGTGCATTCTCGGTGCAAGCACGGGATGCACTTGCTCCGGCGGGCAGCATGGCGCACAAACATGCACCTCGGCGGGCACATTCGGGCCGTGCGTGTGCACCGGGCCCACAGTGGATGCCGGGGGCGCAGGCGGCAGCGACGCGCCCGCTGCAACCGGCGGTGTGGGTGGAGGCAACGGCCCGACTGCAACGGGCGGCGCAAAAATCACCGACGGGCCTGTGACGACCGGCGGCGTCGGCGGCAGCGGGACGCCGTCTGCCACCGGGGGCACGGGCGCAGGCGGCACGGCGGGAACGGGCGCAACCCCTGCGATCGTCAGCTTCACTGTCTCGCCCACCGCGATTTCAGCAGGTGAAAGCAGCACTCTCAGTTGGAGCGTGAGTGGCGCGACGACCCTAGCCATTGATCAGGGGATTGGCTCCGTCTTGGGAAAGGGCTCGCAAGTTGTTGCGCCCACCCAGACCACGACCTACACGCTTACTTTGAACGGCTCCTTGTCGGCACAGGTGACGGTGGCGATTAAGGTGGCGGTGCTGCAAGGAGTTTTCGTGCCGACCGGCAGCTTGAAAGTGGCGAGGAGCGACCACACAGCGACGCTATTGCAAAACGGGCAGGTCCTCATCGTTGGCGGAGAGGTGCTCATTTCCACTGCCACCGGATACGAAAACACAGGACTCGCGAGTGCGGAGCTATACGACCCAGCGGCCGAGGCGTTCACCTCCACCGGCAGCATGTCTACAGGAAGGATGAGCCACACAGCGACGCTGTTGTCGAGCGGGAAGGTGCTCATTGCTGGTGGCATATCAGATGCCCTCACGTCCTTCGCGAGCGCGGAACTCTACGACCCAACCACCAGGAGATTCACCGCCACTGGCAGTATGACTGTGGGAAGGGAAGAGCACACGGCGACGCTGTTGTCGGACGGCAGGGTGCTCATTGTCGGCGGAAACGACTTTGCCGGCAACACCGAAACTCTTCTCGCGAGTGCGGAACTGTACGACCCGGCAACCGAGACCTTCACCGCGACCGGGAGCACAAACGTGCCAACGCCGACCCACACGGCGACCTTGTTGGGGAGTGGAAACGTGCTGGTCGTCGGCGGAATGGATGGCCTTTTCGGGGCATCCTCCGTGAGCGAGAAGCTGTACGACCCGGCAACCGGAACATTCAGCGCCACCGGCAGCATGGCCGCTGAAAGGATGCACCACGCGGCTAGCTTGCTGTCGAGCGGGGAGGTGCTGATCGTCGGCGGAATCCACAGCAACTATGGCGAGCCTGGTGTCGGCTTTGGGCTCACCAGCGCTGAACTATACGACCCAGCCACCGGGACATTCAGCGCTACCGGCAGCATGACCACCGTAAGAACGCCCCCCACGGCGACGCTTCTCAACAACGGCATGGTGCTCGTCGCCGGCGGAGCCGGTCTTGCTGACACCAGTGCAGAGCTGTACGACCCGAGCGCCGGAACCTTCGCGGCGACCGGCAACATGACCATCGCGAGGAACGAGCATACAGCTACGTTGTTGCCCAGCGGGAAAGTGCTCTTCGTGGGCGCAGACCAAGGCAGCACGAGCGCCGAGCTGTACCAGTAGCCTCGACGACCATTCTGGCGATCCAGTCAATAGCTGGCGTCGCAGAAAAGCATACGAGACAATGTGTGGGGTTTCCGCACACGCAGCTCCGCGTTGAAAACCGTTGACACGTCCGAGCAGTGTCGGTGTGATGGTGCCCGACACTGGTGGCGTCATCTGGAAGTCTCTTGGCCACCAGTTTTGGATGGGCATGGAAAGGAGACGCAGCGATGACGAAGGTGAGATGGAGCATAGTGAGCAATGGCACCCTGGCGATGGTGGCTGCTCTTGGCGTTGGCTGTCGCGGGGAGGGGGTAGTCGAAAACACCCGAGGCGCTGCCGGAGTAGAGGTCACGACTCACGCTCTGACCACAGTCGACATCGATCGGGTTCTTGGCTTCGAGGCAACCACGGTTTCGGACTGGGCGATCATTCAGAGCGGCCCAGGCACGCTCAGCGTTTCGACAACGGCGTCTCAAGGCTCCCGCTCGCTGGCGGTCGCGTCGCACGGGTATGTTCCCGTGCAGAGTGTGGCCTTGCCATCGCTGGGTTCACGCGTGGGAAGCGTGATCCACTACGACATCATGTTGCCCTCCCAGGATCAGCCCCACGAACTACGGTGCGACGCAGTTGTACCTGAACAGTACTTCCCTGGGACTGAACAACACGTACCTCGGGCAGGTGGTACTGACCCCGCTCCCGCTCGGGCAGTGGAACACTCTTACCTTCACCCCGTCGTCCAGCGTGCTGACCAAGCTGCGCGGGACCTACACGGATCTGCAGGTCACGATCGTCGTAAACGCGCCGTACAACGCGACCCAACCGTACCTGCTGGACAATCTTCGCTTTTCTGACAGCACTCTGGCCTTGGTGACCGTGGTGGACGGAGGTGGACACCCACTCTCTGGTCTCACGGTAACGGCGTACAACGGCTCGACCGTGACCAGCAACACTGGTGTCACGGACAGCACGGGCCTGGCCAAGGTCTGGGTGCCACCGGGCAGCTACCGGTTTGGCGTGACGGAAGCAGGTGTGACGACCTATAGCAGTGCAACCAACCAGTGCCAGGTGCCGGGGATCTGCGTTGCTGCGACGATCACCGCCAAGTGCCACGGTGTTGTTTGCACGGCCAAGGACCAATGCCACAGCGCTGGAATCTGTGACCCGAGTGCAGGATTGTGCAGCAACCCGAACAAGGCCGACGGGACGGCGTGCAGCGATGGCAACGCCTGCACGAAGAACGACGTATGCACAGCGGGCGCGTGCGGCGGCACGGCGTACACCTGCAGCGATGGGTTGGCCTGTACGGCAGACAGCTGCAACGGCGACGGGACC
>PMKP01000346.1 GCA_003157775.1 Myxococcales bacterium
TGCTTTCTATTACCTCGATCCCCCATATCACGAGACGTATGACGGCTATTCCGGCGCCGGTTTTGATGACGACAAGCACCGCGAGCTTGCCCAGTTTTGCAACAAGATAGATGAAAAGGGGGGCCGGTTCATGCTTTCCAACTCCGATACCTCTCTTGTGCGAGCATTGTGGGGCAAGTACCATATAGAAGAGATACAGTCCGCCCGCTCTGTATCCTGTAAATCATATAGCCGGGGCAAAGCAAATGAACTCGTCATCAGAAACTACCGATAATACCGAGGTGAAAAAGGCCGTGGAAGAGGTGGCAAGAGAAGTGGCGGAAGTCTCGGGAACACGGGCGAACCGCACGGGAGGGAGCTTTGAGCAATTTGTGGAAAACGCCCTCAAACAGAGGGGGTATGTGGAGTTTTGGGACCACAAGGAACAGGTCTTTGCGAACCGAGCTAGCATAGGCGGAAAGCAGTTCGCGAAGCAGGTTGTCATTGGCACAACTATTTACGGTACGAAGCGCCGGTGTGACTTTCTGGTGTTGAATAGGGAGAAGTTCCCCGACGGCTTGGTCATTGAGTGCAAATGGCAGGAGTCAGGCGGATCGGTGGATGAGAAATATCCATTCCTTCTGTTCAACATCGCTAAGATTGGCGTTCCTACGGTGGTTCTTTTGGACGGCGGAGGATATAAGCCGATGGCGATGGAATGGCTGAAAAGCCAAGCCGACCCGAGACGGGCTTTGATTGCGGTTTGGAACATGACAGAGTTCCACCGAGAGGTTAACAAGGGCTTTCTAGGTTAGGTGGCCTGAGGTATGGGGCATGTCAGTCGTGGCCAGGCATCGATCCATCTTCGTCGACCACGACCGGGTCGGTCTTGTAGTTGACTCGAAGCCAGATGAAACGGCCGTCCATGAGAATTTTCAAGCACCAAAAGAGACTCGCACAACAATGCGAGTCCTTTTTGGTTGAAATGCAGGGTGTCGCCGCCGGAAACCCGGTAATTTGGTGAAAATGGTGCCCCTCGCGGCCGGTGGCGCCAATGCAGGAGTCGTCCACTATAGGCCGACCTCATCAGCTTTCACCACCTCGTGGGCGACCCGTGGGCAACGCCTCGGGCGGGGTGGTCTCGTGCGTGAGCTTGGGCCGGCGGCTGGGCGAGGCAACGCGGTGCAAGGTCATACCCGCTTGGTCAGCCGGACAATAGATCGTAACAACCGGGCCATTTTCGACATGGATCCAGGAGAGTCCGTCTTGATCGACGACCGACTCAACCCCACCGAAGGAGGTCTCACCATGTTCCCCAACACAGCCGTCAATGGCCATCAGACCCTCGAAACGATTGCTTATCACGAGGCCGGCCACGTCGTCATGGCCGTGCTTCAAGGACTTTACCTGGATCGCACCGCGATCATCGCATGGGGCGCTGGAGAAGCGGCGCGGCGAGGAAATTCCATCATCGGGTACCCCCCAAGTTCGGCCGGAAAGCGGAAGCAAGCTCAGTCACTGCTGGCTGGTCCTCTCGCGGAAGAGCGTTACCTGGGCACTAAGCAGGGCCTGTGGTGTATCAGCTGCGACAGGTTGGCTACACTCGAAATGGTGCCCTCTCGTCGCAAAGCAGGTGGGGCGATGTTCAAATGGTACTACAAGCTTCAAGCGGAAACGATGCAACTCGTTGCAGAACACTGGGCACTGGTTTGCGCCGTGGCAATCGCCTTGTTGCAGAACAGAATGCTCACGGGTGATCGAGTCAAGGAGATCATGCGCGGTGCCGGCTGGAAGGAATCCTTCTCGCAGAAAACCCGGGCACAGCAGGTCTCGAGGATCGTCAAGAACCAACGCAAGGAACTGAAGGGAGCTCGCGAGGCGTTTGCAGCATAGCGGTCGTTCGGCGGAGCTTGACAGGGAGGACGGGGTCTCGACGCGCGCGAAAAGGCCAACTGCTATCGGCATTCGGCGGACAGAACCGCCTCCCCCAAACACGCCGCAACCGCCTCGGCATCGCCTAGCCGGCTTCGTAACGTGCGTTCTGCAAAGGACGGTGGCAGGCATGCCCCAAACTTGAGACCGTCGGTGGCTCCATCGGGTATCGGTGGGGCAAGAGGAATACGGCCGCGTAGTTCTGCGCGCACTCGTTCGAGGTCGTCGCTGTTCGCCGTTGGCACTAGCGGCAGGCTGAAGTTGTCCACCGCCCCGACCGCGGCCAGCCTGCCCAGGTGCTCGGCCAGCGTCGCGTTGGCGCGCATGCCTGCGAAGGTCCACCACCGCAGATCGCCGTCTGGGCCGCGCACGAGAGACATGGCATCGGGGCTCGCCCACGCGTGGATCTCGCGGAGCTCGGTCAGCTTCTCCGTCGCTCGGTTGGTTAGGCGCGGCCCCGGGTCAATGCCGGCCAGGACGGACCGGATCGCTCGGCAATGGCGGAAATGGAGGGCCTGCGAGGCGCCCAGCCACCGCGAGCGCCCATGGACCTCGGTGGGCTGCACGTAGGCAACGCGGTCTTCCCAGTCAACGTGGTTCACCAGCCACCCGCGGCCGCCGAGCAGCAGGATCGCGGGCTCGTCCTTCCTGGTCTTGAACGAGATCGGATGCACGACGCCGATCTCCTCCCGACCGTGGAGGATCCGGAACAGCTGCGGCGTGGTGAAGCTGGAAAACAGCTCCATGAAGTTGCGGCGTCCGAAGGCACGCTCGCCTTCCCTGCCGAACCAGTAGAGCCCACCGTCCACCGCGAGAACTTGGGCTTCCAACATGAACACGACCAACGCCCTGGCATCTTCGTCAGAGAAGCCGCGGAAGCTTGGGGCGCGGCCAACCCAGTCGCGCCACGCACTTTCTTCGATCCCACCTTCTTGAAGTGCCAGGGCCATGATCTGGTGTGCCAGCAGGTGGAACGATTCCACCGGCGGCACGACGGGCTCGACGAACCCCTCCGCCCACAAGCGCAGCAGGCCCGCCGCCCGCATGAAGGCTTCGTCCGATGTGGCGAGAAATAGACAGTTGCGCGTGGTGCCTGGCCGCCGGCCCGTGCGGCCCAGCCGCTGCAGGAACGAGGCTACCGTGTTCGGGGCGTCGATCTGTATGACCCGGTCGAGATCCCCGACGTCGATGCCCAGCTCCAGAGTGCTGGTCGCCACGATCACGCAGTTGGAGCCGCTCGCGAAGGCGGCCTCGGCCTGGCGCCGCTCGTCCAGGCTGAGAGAGCTATGTGATACGAAGGTCGCGGTGCCGGCAGCGCGCAAGTGAGCGGCCAGCGATTCCACGCGGGCGCGGCTGTCGCAGAACACGAGTCGTTTCTCGCCGCTGTGGAGCCGCGAGATGACGGTGGCGGCGTTCTCGATGGTTCCTACTGAGTCGAGCGTGATCTCGGGCGATGTTGGGTTCGCGGCCAGCGGGGCTACGACGCGCTTCTGGCCGACGCAAGCCCCCGCCAGCCATTCGAGCAACTCGGCCGGGTTGCCGATCGTCGCCGAAAGGCCGATCCGCTGTGCCTCTCGTCCGGCGATCTTGGTGACCCGTTCGAGTACGGCCTGCAGGTGGACGCCACGATCATCCCCAGCGAAAGCGTGAAGTTCATCGACCACGATCGCCCGCGTGCCAGCCAGCATGGCTTTCCCGCCGCCGTCGCGGCCGTCCAGGATGACCTCTAGTGACTCCGGCGTTGTCAGCAAGACGTCGGGGTTGTCGAGCTTGATCCGGCGTTTCTTCGTGGCCAGCACGTCGCCGTGCCACAGGTCGACCCGCCGGCCAACCAACTCGGCATAGTGGGCTAGGCGCGGCAGCAAGTTGTTCAACAGTGCCCGCAGCGGGCACACGTACAACACGCTGGTGCCGCGCCAGTCCTCGGTGAGCATTCGCGAAAGCAGCGGAAAGAACGCCGCCTCAGTTTTTCCGCCAGCGGTGGGCGCCAGCAGCAAGGCATGTTCGCCCCCAATCAGCGGCGTGATCGCCTCTTCCTGAAGCGGTCTGAGGGTCTTCCACCCTACGGTGTTGACGATGTGGTGCTGTAGCGCCGGGTGCAGGTCCGCAAAGCCACTCATGGCTCAAGCTCGATCTCGTCGGGATCCTTTGCAGCGCGCGCGCTGCGCTCGGCGGGCGTCAACTCCCCATCAGTGATCGTGAGCGCGTAGTGTTGGCGCGGATCGAAGTCCGCGAATTGGTCGATGCGGTCCAGCACGTCGGCCACTAGCTTCTTCAGGAACACTCGCGGGGCCACACCCACCCGACCGCCGAGCTCGCCGGTCACGGCCTGGGCCAGCTTCTCGATGTACGAGTCGTCGGCGCACTCGCGCACACGGCCGCCGTTCGGCGAGCCTTCGGCGAAGATGTCGCGGATGCGGCGCCCCACGTCGGCCAGCAGCGAAAGGTTGAATCCGGGCAGCCGCACCTGCACCGCTCGCGGGTTGTCGAAGCGCGGCTCGGTGTTGAAGTCGGTTTGCAGGCGGCTGGCCAGCGCCGGCGCCCGCTGCACGCCCTGCGGTCCGTCGAAGAACGCTGGCGTACCCGTGATCAGCAAGTACAGGCCGGGAAACCGGCCTCCGTCCACCTCGTCGATCAGCTGCCGAAGGGCGTTCAGGCTTTTGTCCCGCACATCGCCTCGCACGCGCTGAAGGGTCTCGACCTCGTCGAGCACCAGCAGTAGCCCGGGCCGACCCGAATCTCGCAGCATGACCAGCAGGCCCTGCAGGAAACTGAGCGCACCGAAGTGGTCGATCTCGCCCTTCAGGCCGCCGAATCGCTTCACCTCGGCCCCGACGTTGGGCTGGCCGGCCAGCCACGCCAGCACGCCCTCGGCGAGCGCGTTTTGGCCCTCGCTGGACGCCCGCCGGTAGGCCCGCAAAGCCGAGGCGAGAGCAGGCGCGCTGCGGGTGATCGCCGCCAGGCGCTGCTCCATCAGCGCATCCGTCCTGGCCAGAAGCGCGGCGCCATCCTGCTCGGCAATCTGCCCTTCACCTAGCACGTCCTGTTCCAGGGCGAAAAACCAGCCGTCCACGATGCTCCGGAATGCGCCTGCCGGGGTGTCCTCGGTGGCCAACCGCTCGACCAGGCGCCGGTACACGGTTTCCAGCCGGTGAAGCGGGGTTTCGGTTTCCGAAACCTGGACTTCCGCGGTCGCGAAGCCTTTCTGGCGTGCGCGTTCCTGCAACCAGCGCGAGAAGAAAGTCTTGCCGCTGCCATACTCACCACGCACGGCCTTGAATGCGGCCGAGCCCGCCACAACGCCTGCCAGCTCCTCCTCCAACGCTGGGGCGAAACGGTCGAGACCGACGGCAAACGCATCGAGGCTTCGTTGCGGCACAGTCCCGCGGCGAAGGGCGTCGACAATTTCCTGGCGGCGGCGCGGACTCAGTCCCATGGCCTACCTGGCCTCCGGGGCGTCGAGCCCGAACTGGGTTCGCAGCAAAGCAAGGTTAATTTCCACGGTTTCCGACTCCGTATCCACGGCCAACACGTCGTATCCGTCAAGGTTTAGCAGGCGTCGGGCCGCGGCCAGAATGCCGGGCAGCCGCACCGAAGGAATTCTCAGACTCCGCGCGAGGGCCACCTGGGTCAGCTTGCCACCCCGGGCGTCGAGCACGGCGAGAAGCTCGCGCATGCGCTCGTCGGGCAGGGCTATCCGGCTGTGACGTTCCTGCTGCGCCCGGTAGGTCGCGCATGTCAGGAGGGCGCCGATCCACGTCGGTCCCGCGGCAACCGGGGATGCGCTAGCAGGCGGAGACTGCGTCCGCGCCAACAGATCGAACTGACCCTTCTTGTCCGGGACCAGTGCAGCCGGAGGAACCACTACCGCTTGTGTACCGGCCACCAACTTCGCGGGATCGACCACGGTCGCCGCGATCTCGCGACGATCCCACCATGACGGGACCGCCGCGCGCACTTCGTCCCAGCCCTTGGGCTGGGCATCGGCCAGCGTGAAGACCGCGGCTGGCACGACCATCTCCTGCGGGGACGCGCCGCCGTGGTAGCCGTTGTGCTTGCCGCTGTAGCGCAATCGTTCGCTCCACAGGCCCAGAATCGGTCCACCATCTGCGCTGACGACGCGCGGCCCGCGCAGAACGACCTCCTCTGCGGACGGCGCGCCCGCGGCAGCGCTACGCCACCGCGCACCGGCCATCTCATGCCGCCGGTATTCGGCTCCGCGGTCCACCACGTGACCGTGGTCGCTCAGCAGTACCAGCGCGCGGCCGGCCTGTCTGGCGCACTCGACCAGCGCCCGCAGGGGCCCGATGGTGTCCAGACCCCAGGTCACGCGCACCTGATCGCCTTTGGCCAGGTGATCGTCCACTGCGTTCACGACCACCCCGACGATCCGGCGCTCCACGCGGTCGATCTCGCTGCGAACGGCAGCGTCCAGACCCACGGTTCCNNGATCCGTCCGCACAGGAGGCTGGTGCGGGATATCTCGGTGACCGACGGGACGGTGGCCAGGGCGTATCGTGCGACCGGGCGATCCCCTGGCGCCCGCTCGACCCATCCTGCCCCCACCAACTCGCCAGCCAGGCCCTGGTAGCTGGGCAGGTCGAGGCCATCGATCACGACGACCAGCACGGGCACCTGCTTCGCGAGCGGAGCGATCACGCGATCGATCACGGCCTCCACGCCGAACAGGGTCTCGGTGTCGCTTCCGCTCTCCAGCCAGCCCGCGAGCAGACCGGCGAAAGCGCGGCTCTCTGCCTCGCGTACTTCTCGAACTTGCGCCACCAATTGACCGGCTGCTTCGTTCAACCCAGGAAGGGCGTCTCCATCCGCAAGCGCTGCGCGGGCACGGTCGAGGTACGCGCCGTCGGTCGCATAGCTGACCACTGCGTCGTGCAGGCTCTGCGGGGCCGGGGGCGCGTGGCCAGCTTCCAGTCTGCGCACGATCCGACAGGCCATCTCGACGACTCGCCGGCGGTTAGGATCGCCGTTGATACCAACGTGCTCCAGCGCTTGGGCCGCCGCCACCTCGACCGCCGCCGTGGACTCACCTGTCGGACCCGCCAGAAAACCACGCAGAACCTCTGCCAGCCGCTGCATTCGCTGCTCGCCACCCGCGGGCAAAACCGGGCTCAGATGAGCCGCAGTGTCGATGCGCAGTTCTCGCAGAAGGCATGCAGCCTGTTCTTGTAGAGTCGCGGCTTCTGCGCCGGACGCAGCCATGAGGGTCCGCTCTGCCGCCGCAGCCCACGCGCGAGCCTCCTCTGGCTTCAGCGAGTGCCCGCCCAACCGTGGCTCCAGTCGCACCAGCGCGTCTCGAAGCAGGACCGCCTCGACGCCCGCCATTTCCGTCGTCGCGAGCACGCGGACGACCAGTCCCAGCGCCACTGCGTCCGCCCCGTGCCCGGCCTCGACGGTCCGGAGAATCGCCGCCGCGCCCGGGCCCATGTGTTCCGCCAGCCACGCCACCACGCCCTGACGGAGTTCGGGCGCGATCGCCCGCAGTCTTTCCCCGCCTCCACCCGCGGCCCAGCGAAGCAACTGCTCCAGGTCCAGCGCTGTCGTGTCGACTCCCAGCTTGTGCTGCAGCAGCGCACGCCAGGCGCTGTCCGCATCGAGAACCGCTCCAGGCACCGGCGCGTAGCCCTCGATCGGGGCCGCCTCGATCAAAGCCTCGGGCAGCCACTTCTCCCGGGTCAGCTGCGGATCCGGGCTGCGGGCGCCGAACAGGGAA
>PMKP01000304.1 GCA_003157775.1 Myxococcales bacterium
CAATCCCGATCCGAGCGGCCCGGGCTGGAGGAAATTCTTCATTCACCCGCAGCCCCAGACCGGCCTCACCTCGGTCGATGCCGAGTACCATTCCATTCGCGGGCTGATCGTGAGCAACTGGCAGCAGAGCGGCACTGGCCTCACCCTGACGGTCGCGGTGCCGGTGAATGCCACCGCCACCATTNNAGCAACCCGGCCGCCGTTACCGAAGGCGGCGCTCCTGCTGCAACCGCCCCGGGCGTGACTTCAAGCACCGCGCAGGCCAACGCCCTGGTGCTCGTGGTCGGCTCTGGCCAGTACGTCTTTGCTGCGCCTTGAGTGGGGAGATCCCAGCCGCGGCGGTCGAGCGAGCGTTGTATGATGGCGGGGCGAGACCATCGTGGACCAAGATCAACCATCCGGTCGAACAGACGAGACTGCGGGCTCGGCAGGGCGCGCCTTCCTTTGGGTCGGGCTCGCGCTGGCCGTGGTCTATCTGCCGATCTTCTTCGGGCGCATCGTCTTCTTTCGCGACATCGCGCACTGGAATTTCCCGGCCCGCGTTCTTGTGCGCGATTCTCTCCTGCGCGGCGAACTGCCGGCTTGGAATCCCTATCAAGGGCTGGGCTTCTCCGTCCTGTCCAACCCGCTCTACGGCGTCTTCTATCCTCCCAACTGGCTGTTTCTCTTGGTTGGCCGTGATTGGATCGGCGCAATGCTCACCTGGCAGGATTTCGCACACCTTTTGTGGGGCAGCGCCGGTGTCTTTTGGCTGGCGCGGCGATTGCGAGCGACGCCGGTATCGGCGTGTATCGCGGCGCTGGCCTGGGCTCTGTCGGGCTACGTGACGTCACAGTGGACAGCGGGCCTGCGCCTGCACGCGGCTGCCTGGATTCCTTGGGCCGCGGTGGGGCATCTGGCGCTGCTCGACGGTCTGCGCGCCGGGGGTCGTCGCTGGCGGCTGGGCGTGGTCAAGGCAGCCCTGCCCACGGCCTTTGCCCTTCTCATGGGCGAGCCTTTCTTGGCCATCATGGGGGTCGGTTTCGCCTGGGCGTTGCTGGTGACCGCGCAGGTGCTGGAAAGGCGATCTGTCCCTGCCCTGCCCCGCTTTTCCCGTCGCTGGGCGGGCGCGATCGCGCTGGCCCTGCTGCTCGCCGTCGGTGCGGGATCCGCTGCGGTGGTTCCAGCCGGCGCTCTCATGTCAGCCAACGACCGGTCGACGCCGTTTTCGCGTGCGGAAGCCGAGGTGTATTCGTTGCACCCCTTGCGCCTCATCGAGTTTGCTGCGCCCGGCTCCATGGGCGATGCTTATGGCGAATACCCGGCCGCCCACTGGGTGGGCGAGGCGAGCGCCGATGGCTTGCCACTTGCATATAGTGTGTACATGGGGGCCAGTGTGCTGGCCTTGGCGTTGGCCGCCTTTCGCCGCGGACGCACCCTCGTCTTTGTCCTTGCTGGGCTGAGCGGCTTTGCCCTGCTCATCGCTTTGGGCAAGCACTTGCCAGTGCACGCGGTTTTCCGGCGCATCGTATTTCCGCTTTCCTTCATGCGCTCGCCTGAGAAGTACACCATCTTGGCCGTGCTCGGGCTTGCGCTCATGGCTGGCGAGGGCGGCCGGCGCATCCTGTCTGGACAGGTACAACCCTGGCGTCGGACCGCGATCCTTCTCGGGTTGATCGTCGGTTTGGGGATCGCGTCGCCTTTTGTTTTCCCGTTTCCCTGGTCTGGGTACATGGTGCATGGACTGCGCCACGGAGCCCTGGCCGTGCTCGCCGTGCTTGGCATCCAGCTTTTGGCGGCCCGCGGGTCGCGCCTGGCGCCCGCGGCGCTTGTCACCACAGTGGCGCTGGATCTGGCGGTGGCCTGCTGGCCCTTGCAGGATTTTGTGCCGCGCGCACTGGCGGTCGCGGAGCCACGGGCCGCGCAGATCATCTTGGCCGATCACGCCGGCCATGCCGAGCCGCCCCGGCTGTTTCGCTCGGAGGCGGTGACCAGCACGGTGATGGCGTGGACCCAGGCTTCGAACCACGCGCAGGGCGAAGCCCGACTGCTGCAGACTCTGGTCAACAACACGGCCAACCCATGGGGCATCGCCATGGTGCCGGGCTACGATGCGGCCACTCCCAGTCGCCTCATGAGCGCGTGGGCCGCTGGCCAAGCTGATCGACGGACGGCGCTGCGGCTCCTCGGGGTTGACTACGCGATGTTGCCGGTGCGCGATCCGCGCGAACCGAGCGACAAGCGCGCCGGCCTGCAGCCGCTCTTTGACCCCTTGCCAGGGGCGCGCCTGTATCGCGTGAGCGACAGCTTGCCACGCGTGTTTCTGGCTGCCCACGCCGAGGTTCTGCCCGACGACATCGCGCTCTACCGCTTGTACGAGCCGGCTGTGGTCGCGGGTGAAAGCGTGTGGCTGGCCCCCGACGCAAATGCCGAGTCGTTGCTCGCACCACCGAGCCGGGCCGGCAACTGCCGACTGGACTCATTTGGCAATCTACGCCTGGAGGCCCACTGCTCTGGTGGGCAACCCGGGCTGGCGGTGTTCAACGAACAGTACGAGCAGGGGTGGAGCGCACAGGTAGACGGCCGGCCGGCGCCGGTGCTGCGCGCGAACCTGAACATGCGGGCGCTCCGGCTTGCGCCGGGTGCCCATCACATCGTCATGCAGTACCGCCCGCCGGGTCTGCGCGGCAGTGCGGTTCTCACTCTCCTCTCAGTATTGGCCCTGCTGGGTTTGGCCTTCGCCCATCGGCGCAGGCAACTGGGGCAGCCGTGAGCGACTCAGAAAAACTGCCAAACAATGGCAATGCCACGGCGCCGACGTGGCGTTTGCTGTTGGTGACTGTGGCCATTTTGTCTGTGGTCTATTTTCCCCTGTGGCTGGGTCGTATTGTCTTTTACAGTGACGTCGCCCACTGGACGCTGCCGGCGCGCTGGTTCGTGCGCGATTCGCTGCTGCGCGGGGAATTGCCTGGCTGGAATCCTTTTCAGGGAATTGGCTTTCCCATTTTCGCCGATCCGCTCTACGCGGTTTTCTATCCGCCCAATTGGCTCTACCTTCTCGTACCACCCGACTGGGTGGCCAGCCTGGTGACCTGGCAGGACTTTGCCCACCTGGTGTGGGGTGGCGTGGGGATGTACTTGCTCGCGCGACGGCTCACCGGATCGCCGGTTGCGGCCTGCGTGGCGGCTTTGGCCTGGTCACTGGCTGGCAACAACACCAGCCACTGGACTGCGGGGATGCTCATGGTTGCGGGCGCCTGGGTGCCCTGGGTCGCCGTCGGATATCTGGCATTGCTCGATAGCCTGCGACCGGGCGGTCGAGGTTGGCCGATGGGCGTGGTCAAGGCGGCGCTGCCGACCGCGTTTGGCCTGTTGGTCGGCGAAGTTTTCGTGGCCATGATGGGCGTGGGCTTTGGCTTGGCGACTGCGATCGCCGCGGCCGTGATCGAACGCCGTCATGATCTGGCGCACGCGCCTTTTCGGGCTCGCGGGCTGGGTGCGGTTGCACTCGCATTTGCCCTGGCCGCGGGAATGGGTGCGATCACGGTCGTGCCAGCGCTTGCTCTCAAGGGCTCGACAGAACGGGCTGCTCCGCTTTCCCGGGCCGATGCCGAGGCCTGCTCGCTTCATCCGGCCCGACTGATCGAGTTCGTTGCTCCTGACAGCATGGGCAACAGCGAGGGTTTCCAGCCTGCGGCACGATGGATCGCGGAGCCGCGTCTGGAGAATCTGCCCTTGTCGCACAACCTGTACATGGGGGCGAGCGTGGTTGCGCTAGCCTTGGCCGCGTTTGGCCGGCGCCGATACTTGGCTTCTGTGCTGGGCGCTCTGGGCAGCGCTGCGCTGGTGCTGGCGCTGGGCAAGTTCCTGCCGGCGCACGCGCTCTTTCGTCGCGTGGTGTTTCCCTTTGCCTACATGCGCTTTCCGGAAAAGTACCTGGTCGTGCTGGTCGGCTGCCTGGCCCTGCTCGCCGCGCTGGGCACAGTGCGGATAATTGCGGCCGAACGCCTGCCCTGGCGGCGCGTGGTAGTGTTCCTGGGTCTCATGCTCATGCTCGCGCTATCGGCGCGATGGTTTTTCCCGGGGCGTTGGGCCACGCAGGTCACCCGAGGCGCGCTTACCGGCAGTTTGGCCCTGGCTGGTGTACTGACTGTGCAGTTTCTCGCGGCTCGACAGACGCGGCTTGTTCCGCTCTTGCTAATCGCGATTGTGAGCCTCGACCTGGCAGCGGCAACCTGGCCACTGCAGGTCTTTGCTCCCCGCCAGGTCGCAGCGGCGTCAGCCCCGGCGGCACGGGTGGTGCTGGCGGACAGCCCTGGCCACGGTGAGCCGCCGCGCCTCTACCGCGCCAACAATGTACTTCAGCACGTAGGCCGGTTCGCACCGGCCCTGCCGCGCGAATTGAGCGAACTGTGGTTGTTGCATACCTTCATTACCAATACGGCCAATATCTGGGGCATCGCTACCTTGCCTGGGTACGATGCAGCCATTCCTGCCGGGCTTGATCGCATCTGGGCATCAGGGCTACGTGAGGGACAATCGGTGCTGCGCTTGCTCGGAGCGCGCTACACCATTCTGCCCGTCGAGGATCCGCGAGACCCCAAAGAGAGGCGCACCGGCATCGAGCCCATGCTCGACCCCTTGCCGGGCACGCGGCTCTATCGTGTACCGGGCACCCTGCCGCGGGTCTTTCTGGCCGGAGACGCCCAGGTGGCGGACGACGCCACCGTGCTGCGCCGGATTTTCGATCCTGCCGTCATCGCCGGCAGCACAGCCTGGCTCGCCCCTGACTCGGGCACCCATGGCCTTCTCGATCCGACCTATGCGCCAGCAGGCACCTGCACACTCGATTCCTATACCAACAACCGCCTACAGGCGACCTGCCAGGTTCAGCGACCAGCGCTGGCGGTTTTTGTCGAGCAGTATGATAAGGGATGGCGTGCTACCCTGGACGGGCAACCCGCCCCGATTGTCAGGGCGAATCTGATCATGCGTGCAGTGGCGGTCGGGCCAGGGGAGCACAGGATTGCGATGGAGTTCAGGACGCCGGGTTTGCGCGCGGGCGCCTTGGTGACGTTGCTCTCCGTGATCGTGCTTTTGGTTTTGCTGCTGTTGCGGCGGCGAGCAAAGATCCCGAAGGCGACGCGCGGCTGAGATTTCTACTGCGGCAGGATTGCCAGCCTGGTGCCCGGCCCCGGCGCCAGATCGGTATCGAAGACGGTGAAGCATCCGGTGGGATCGACCGGACTCCAATTCGGCACTGACGTGCGCAAGTTGTATGAAAAGGCGATGCTCGCTCTGTCTGTGGCGCAATAGTGGTAGAACTGGCATCGAAGCAAAGCGCGGGCGCCAGCCGTATCCGGCCGCAATCCCGCGGCCCTCAAGGCGGACATCAGCGCGGGAGGAAATCCGATGAAACGCAACGCGAGCGCAACTTGGAGTGGAGGCCTGAAAGACGGCCAAGGCAGATTCAGCGTCAGCAGCGGCGTGCTCAAAGACATAAAGTACAGCTTCCGCACGCGCTTTGAGAACGAGCCGGGTACCAACCCGGAAGAGCTGATCGCCGCGGCCCATGCTAGCTGTTTCAGCATGGCCTTGAGCGCGCAACTCGGCGAGCGGGGCATCACCCCGCAGGCCATCGAGACGACATGCGCAGTCACCTTCGAGAACGGGACCTTGAGCAAGAGCGAGCTTCGCACGACAGTTAAGGCCCGCGGGGCGGACAAGGCCAAGGTCGAAGAGGCGGCCGCCGCGGCCAAGGCGGGCTGCCCGATTTCCAAAGTCCTCAAGCTCGAAATCGCCCTCGATCTGACCGTCGAGCTCTAGAATACGGACTATGAAAGGCGGCGCTTGTCGGCAAGCCTGGTGGCTCTGGGGCATGGTTGTGGCAATCGGAATGGGCGCGCTCACGCTGGGCGCGTGTAGCCGCTCAAATGGCGCTGCATCCAGGGACGCAGCTGGGACGGCCGGCGCGGCAGAAGCTGGCGGCGCTGCGGGCTCCGTTGGCAGCGCCGGCGCTGGCGCAGCGGGCTCCACAGTAACTGGTGGCACAGGCGGCTCGTCGGGAACCGGCGGCGTGGGAGGCACTGCGACCGGTGGCGTCCAGTCCACTGGCGGTCTTGCTGCAACCGGCGGTGCGGTTTCCACAGGCGGCACCGCGACCGCAGGCGTGAGCGCGACGGGCGGCGCGGCAACGGGCGGGACCGGCGGTGCGGTTTCCACAGGCGGCACCGCGACCGCAGGCGTGAGCGCGACGGGCGGCGCAGCGACCGGCGGTGCGGTTTTCACAGGCAGCACCGCGACCGGAGGCGCGAGCGCGACCGGTGGCACCGCGACCGGAGGCGCGAGCGCGACCGGTGGCACCGCGACCGGAGGCGTGAGCGCGACGGGCGGCGCAGCGACCGGCGGCGCCGGCGGGGCAAGCACAGTCTTGGATCGCTTCGGGATTCGAATGCTCTACCCCAGCATTGCTAGCGGCAAGGAGTGGTACGCCAAGTGGGACGCGCCAGCGCGAACCTTCACCGGCAAGGATCCGAACGATCCCTGGTTCGACGCTGATCACGGTGATGCCAGCTACAAGGTGGAAGGCAACGGCACCCTGAAGATCAGCGGCGGCGTTCCGCGCATGTACGTGCACGACCCAGCCTTGCTCGACCAGTGGCGCGACGTGGAGATCACCATGTACTTTCAGCGCGTGGCTGACAGTGGCACAGCCTGGGGAGGCATGGTGGCCATGGCCCGCACCAATCATGGGACCATTGGTCAGGAGACGGTGAACCTGTGCGATACCCGCGGCATCGACGCGCGCATGCGCTACGACGGGCACATCGACTTCGAGAAGGAGACGGCGCACCCACAATCGACCGCAATCCTCAACCAGACCCAGTGGGCTGGCGGAATGCCATTCAATCAGTGGATTGGCTACAAACACGTGGTCTACGACTTGGCCGACGGCACTGTGAAACAGGAACTCTGGTTCGACGACAGCGACGGCGCAGGCGGCGGTAATTGGGTGAAACTGAATGAGCACATCGACGCCGGCACCGATTTCGGCGTCGACGGCACCGCCTGCGCCACCGGCATCGACCCAGCGATGAAGCTCACCCGCGACCCGACCCGTCCGGGGTCGGAGACGGGCAAGCCGAACATCACCGTCTACTTCCGCAGTGACAACGTCGGCAGCGACGGACTTTGGTACAAAAAGGGCAGCATCAGGGAAATCGCGCCTTAGTCACTCCACGCGCAGACCCTGCGCGAGACACGGAGTCGACGGTGATGGTCGGTTCGGCCAGGTCCAGCAGTGGATGAATGGCCATCTGGCGCTGCCCCACGCGTCTGGAACGTTTGCCACCGATACCACATCCAACCTCGCAGGAGGGTGGCCTCCGCCTCGCGGTTGGGTTGCAACCACGGGTTGGTTTCTCTCGCGGCGGCAAGCAAGCTCCCGGTCGCGCTCAGAGGACCGGGGCCGCGACCGGCTGACAGGCAGGCTGTCCTGTGCTAAACCCGGCCGGTCTGGAAATGCAAAATGAGCCCTCGACCCGCTGTTGAGAACGCGAAGAATCGCAGGTGCTTGCGGGCACTCGCGCGACGGCTGGCCCGGGAGGCCGCATGAGCGTCGATCCTCCCCCGTCTCCCCCTAGTGGCAAGCGCGGAAAGCGCCGGGGAAAAAAAGCTCATTCTGCGACCGCCAGCGGGGATGAGAAGGACGCGCGCATCCGCGAGCTCGAAGCGCGCGTCGCCGAGCTCGAGTCGAGCGGTGAAGAAGCTAGAGCCGAGGCAGCCGACGTTGTCACCGAAGCCAAGCAGGCCGAAGCGGCGCTGCCCGCGCCCAGCCTCCAGCTCACAGAGGACGATGAGCGCAGGAACGAGTTCCTGGCCGTGCTTTCGCACGAGCTCGTCAACCCGCGGGCTGCTATCAGGAACAGCCTGTATGTCCTGGGCCGTGCCGCCTCGGGAGGTGCTCAGGCGGGCGGAGCCCAGGCTGTCATCGAGAGACAGGTCGGTGAGCTCGCCCGACTGGCTGATGACCTTCTCGAGGTGACCCGGATCGCGCGAAACGAGATCAAGCTTCAGTGCGAGAGGCTGGAGCTCAACCAACTGGTGCGGCAAACTATAGAGAAGCAGCGCTCGCTCTTCGAAAACGCCGAGGTGTATCTCGAGTTCCATCCCGCCCCCCGACCCGTGTTGGTCGATGCCGACGGGAATCGCTTGGCGCAAGTCATCGGCAACCTTCTGCACAACGCGGCCAAGTTCACCGGCCGAGGCGGGGCAACCCTGGTCGCCGTCCACGCCGAAAGGGCGGAGAAACAAGCGGTCATCCAGGTCGTGGACACGGGAGTGGGTATAGCGCCAGAGATGGTCTCTCGCCTGTTCCAGCCTTTCAGTCAGGCGGATTCCAGCTCGGACCGCAGCAAGGGCGGACTTGGGCTGGGTCTGACGCTGGTGAAGGGGCTGGTCGAGCTGCACGGGGGGCAGGTCACAGCCCAGAGCGCGGGTCTCGACCAAGGAGCGGAGTTCACCGTCTGGCTTCCGCTGGCGATGGAGCAAGCCGCAGCGTCGCAAGCTGGCAGCGAGAGCGCAGCGAAAAGCCGGCGGCGGGTGCTAGTCATCGAGGACGACATCGAGGCGGCAGACAGCCTGCGCGACGTGCTCGCATTTGGCGAGCACGATGTCGAGGTGGCGCACAACGGCCCGGTGGGAATCGCTAGGGCCCGCGAGTTCCGGCCCGACGTCGTGCTGTGTGATATGGGGCTGCCCGGAATGGATGGCTTCGAGGTCGCGCGGGCCTTCAAGGCAGACGAGTTGCTCAAGGGCATACTCCTGGTAGCCGTGGGCGGCTCTGCGCTGCCCGAGGACCTGCAGCGATCCATTGAGGCAGGCTTCGAGCACCACCTCACCAAGCCACCGAGCTTGCAGGAGCTCGAAGAGCTTCTGGCGATACTGCCTGCGCCCGGCCCCAGGCCGGATCAGTAGTAGCACGCGCCGATGCCGTCGAGGATGACCCTGGCGTTGCGGGTTTCGCCGATCCGATGGCGGACATGCCGGCCGATCATCAAGTCCAGTCGGACAGCGCTCTTGCGCAAGCGGTGAGCCCATCCTCTCTCCGCTGCCGTCAAAGAACGAGTTCAGCGGACCAGGCTGGCAAAGAAGTCGCGGTAGAGGCGAAGGTGGTCGGTGTCCTCGAAGGCGACGGGCCGTACGCAAGCGCCATCGAAGCTGAGGATACGAGCCCCAGGCAAGGACAGCAGGATGGGCGAATGGGTGGCCACGATGAACTGCGCGTGGCCGCGGCTGGCTGCCTGGCTGAAGAGTTCACGCAGCTCCAGTTGCCGCCGGGGCGAGAGCGCGCTCTCGGGCTCGTCGAGCAGATAAAGACCTTCCACGCCGTAGCGGCTGCCGAAGAACGCCATGTTGCACTGGCCGTGCGATTTCTCGGTCAGCGAACTACCGCCAAAGTAGGTGAACAAGCCCGGATCGCTGGCCGCCCAGGCGTCGACCAGCTCGGCAAAGTGACGGAAGTTCTCGGCGGAAAAGAAGGAACCCGGTCTGGGCCCGGCGGTCCAGCGCAGATCGAGACAATCGCAAAGGCACTCGGCGTGCGGATTGTGGTAGCTGCGCGAGCGCTGCTGGTTCTCCCAGATGTGGATGCCCGCACGGCGCGCGATGGCGGTCAGCAGCGTGGACTTGCCGGATCCGTTCTCACCCACGAACAAGGTCACCGGCGCATCGATCGGCACGGTCGTGGTTTGCTGGAACAGTGGCAAGTCAAACGGATAGGCCTCGCGCGTGGGGAAGCGATCGTGAACGATGGTCAAGGAGGCCAGATGCACCCGTGCAGCTTCCGACGCCCAGACCAGGTTGTCCAGACTATCCCGAACTGTGTGTGGGGGAGCCTACCAGCGGCACCCGGACCGTGACGGTCGTTCCCTCGCCCGCCCTGCCCTTCACCTCGGCCACACCGCCGAGAAGGGCCGCGCGCTCGCGCATGCCGAGCAGGCCCAGTGAGTCGGGCCGGTGGACCTCCTCGTCGGTAATGCCGCGACCATTGTCGCTCACCTCGAGGCTCAGGCGGTCGTCCTCGTCGATCATCAGATCGATGCTGACGTGGCTGGCCCCGGCGTGGCGGGCCACGTTGGTCAATGCCTCCTGGCACATGCGGAACACAACCGTGCCTCGCTCCGCCGCGATGCTGATGTTGCTGGGCACTGACACCGCGCAGTCGATGCCGGTGCGGGTTGCGAAGTCGTGCGCGAGCCATTCCATCGCGGCGCCGAGACCCAGATCGTCCAGGATGCTGGGCCGCAGTTCAGAGGAGATGCGGCGCACGGTCTTCACCGTATCCTTGACCAGAGTGGCGAGCGCCGATACCCGTGCGGCGGCTTCGGCGTTTCCCTTGGGGAGTTGCTTGTCCAGAAACGCGAGGTCCATGCTCATGCAGGTGAGCGCCTGGCCCAGCTCGTCGTGGATCTCGCGCGCGATGCGCACCCGCTCCTCTTCACGCACGGACTCCACGTGAGCGGCCAGGGCGCGAAGCTGCTCGCGCTGGGCACGCAATTGCTCGTCGAGCCGCTGGCGCTCGGTGATGTCGCGCGAGAAGCCGGTGGTGCCGAGCACTTTGCCCTGCTGGTCGAGAACTGACGTCTTGAAGGTTTCATACCAACGGGGCGCGCCCTCGGTGAAGATGGGCTCCTCGACGTCCTTCTGTTGGCGGGTGGCCATAACGCTGCGGTCGTCGTCGACATAGCGCTGCGCCAGATCTTTCGGCCACACGTCGAAGTCGGTCAATCCCACCACGTCGCCGGCGTGCGCCCGGCCGCAGGAAAGCGCGAATGTCTGGTTGACCGCCAGAAAACGCCCGTCTATGTCCTTCAACCACACCAGAAAGGGGAAGTTGTCCAGCATGGCGCGCAGATAGGCCTCGCGCACCGACAGCGCCTCCTGGGCGCGCACGCGCGCGCTGACATCGCGAATGATGCCGACCACGGCCCGCACCTCGCCGCGGGCCGCCTTGAGCGGAACCAGACGTGCATCGATCCAGATGGGCGTGTCGTGCAGTTCCTGATGCGTCTCGGTCACGACAATCTCACCCGTGCGGAAGACTTGCTGGATAAACTGGCTGTGCCGCGCGCCCAGAGGAGGAGCGAACAGCGCGCTCTGCTCGCGCCCGATGAACTGCTCAGGCGTACCGTCCAAGGAGCGCGCCGCCAGGGTGTTGATGTGCAGGATGCGTTCTTCGCGGTCGACCACGAAAACCATGTCCGGGAACAGCTCGATCACGGCTGCCAGCGGGCCACCGGGCTGGCCAAGATACTCAGCTAGGTCGTGGATAGTGGCCATGGAAGTTGTCCTGCCATCCTAAGTCTTGGGGGTCAGCAGCCGAGCAATGGACAGGCAGAAATGGGAGGTTCGCATGGTAGGACATAATACACGCTCTAGCGCCAGCGAAGCAGTGACGGGCAGTTCGGGCTTTCCCGGCATATCATAGGGAGGTGGGCTTCACACTTCTGATCACGGCTGTTATGCTATGCGTCGACACGGGGATGACGGGACACCCCGATGCAGGGGTGCCTATCTGGATCATAGCGCCTCAGACCACAGCGTCCGAAAAAGAATACCAGCTTCGCCGCTCAGGAGATGGCTACGTCTACAAAGAGCGTACCTTCGAGGCCAAGGTCGCGCGCGATGGCGTGGTCACGTTTCATAACCGGAAGCGGTTCTTCGATCACGTGGGGCTCATCCAAAAGCCCATGCCGCCAGGAAGCCAAACGGAGAGCCTGAAAGAGGTGCTCTTTGGCCACAAGGTCAAGCACCCCCAGCCGGTGGCGCCACTCTCGCCGCTCCCCCGCTCGCCGGCCGACAAGATGGAGCCTTGGGAGATCTGCCCGCAAAATTCCCCCTGCTACGCCCTGCCCGACAGCCTGATCGTCGTGGGGGTCAATGGGACGATGGATTTGACCGATGAGATCATGCGTGCCCTGGGCCAGGATCCCTATCGCACAGAAAAGGCGCACTTTCTCGCGGCGACCTTCGAGATCAGGATGAAGCTGGCGGTTGCGGCTCACCGGGAGGACATGCGCAAATCCCTGGACCGGCTTCCGGATGCGCTGGCCGACCTGTGGGGGGACTACCGCTATTTGGCGCGCGAGCGTCGGCGCGTCTTGTTCGAGCTTTGGCGAGAGAGAGATGGCACGCCAGAGGGCGTGCGTGCGGCGAATATGATCGAGAAGTTTATTCAGCGTCAGCTTCCCTGTGGGAGTCCCGACGCCTACACGCCGGCCGAACTGCAAGCGTACCAAAGGAGCGAGCCGGGACGGGTATTCTCGCCCTACGTTGCTTGCGAAAGATGAGGGAGTGAGCGCGCAGTCTGCACACGGAGATGGGATGGGAAGAAGGAATCGGGACTGCGCTTCATCCAACCCTTCCCTGTCCGATCCGGCTCCTTGTCCTCCGTGTTCTCTGTGTGGAAGAGCTAACTCTGCTACCGCAGCGACACCTGCACCGGCGACACCTTCCAGATGTTCTGGCAATACTCGCGAATCGCTCGGTCGGACGAGAACTTGCCAATTCGGGCGGTGTTGAGGATGGATATGCGGGTCCACTCGCGCTTCTCGCTGTACAACTGACCCACGCGTCTCTGGCACTCGAGATACGACTGGAAGTCCGCGCACAGCAGGAACGGATCCCGATCCAGCAGGGAACGCACGAGGGGAGCAAACAGGGTCGGATCTCCGCGCGAGAAATCACCAGCGGCGATGAGGCCCAGCGCCTCGTGCAACTCGGCGTTCTGCTGGAAGATGTCCCACGGCCGATAGCCTTCGGCCTGGCGCTGCTGGACCTCGGCGGCAGTCAAGCCGAAGAGGAAGAAATTCTCCGCCCCCACCTCGTCTCGGATTTCCACATTGGCCCCATCCAGCGTGCCAATGGTCAGCGCCCCGTTCATGGCGAATTTCATGTTGCCGGTGCCCGAGGCTTCCATACCTGCGGTGGAAATCTGCTCCGACAAGTCAGCCGCGGGATAAATGCGCTGACCGTTCTTCACGTTGAGATCGGGCAGAAAAGCGATACGCAGTCGATGGTTGGTTTCGCGGTCGGCGTTTATCACTTCGGCAACGCTGTGAATCAGCTTGATGATCAACTTGGCCGTGTGGTAGCCCGGCGCTGCCTTGCCGCCGAAGATGATGGTGCGTGAAGTGGCATCACCGCCGCGCTTGAGATGCCGGTAGAGCGCCACCGCGTGCAGCACGTTGAGGTGCTGGCGTTTGTACTCGTGGATGCGCTTGACCTGCACGTCGAACATGGTGTCGGGCAGAAGCTCGATGCCGTACGCGTGCTGGGCGTAGGCCGCCAGGGCGAGCTTGTTGGCGTGCTTGACCTGGCGCCACCGTTCGCAGAAATCGGCTTTGTCACACAGAGCCTCAAGCTCGCGCAGGTAGTTGAGATCTTCCAGCCATTTGTCGCCGATGACTTCGGTGATGAGGGAGGCCAGCCCGGGATTGGCGAGCAACAAGAACCGGCGCGGCGTCACCCCGTTGGTGACGTTGGTGAACTTCTCGGGCTCCAGTTCGGCGAAATCGCGCAGTACCGTCTGCTTGAGCAGATCCGAGTGAAGCTGCGCCACTCCATTGACCGCGTGGCTGCCCAAACAGGCCAAGTTGGCCATGCGCACGCGCTTGTCGCCTCGCTCGTCAATGAGCGACATCCGTTCCACCCGGCCGTGGTCGTTGGGGAAGCACTCCTGCACGGTGGCGAGGAAGCGCCGGTTGATCTCGAAGATGATCTCCAGGTGGCGCGGCAGCAGGCGCCGAAACAACGGCAGCGGCCAGGTTTCCAGCGCCTCCGGCAAAAGGGTGTGGTTGGTATAACCCATGGTGCGGGTGGTGATGTCCCACGCCGGCTCCCAATCCATGCTGTGCTCGTCCACCAACAGGCGCATCAGTTCGGCGATGGCGAGCGCCGGGTGGGTGTCGTTGAGCTGGACCGCGTATTTCTCGTGAAAGCGGTCCACGCTCTTTCCCTTCTGTTCGTAGATGCGCATCATGTCCTGCAGCGAGCAGGACACGAAGAAGTACTCCTGTTGCAAGCGCAGGTTCTTGCCAGCCTCGCTTTCGTCGTTGGGGTAGAGAATCTTTGTGATGTTCTCGGTGTTGATTTGCTCCTCGCAGGCGCGCGTGTAGTCGCCNNGCAAATCGAGCGAGGTGAACGCCTGCGCCTGCCACAAGCGCAGGATGTTGGCGGTGTTGGTCCCGCGGCCCAGGATGGGAGTGTCGTTGGGGATGCCCTTGACCACCCGGTCAGGGATCCAGCGCACGCGGTAGCGGCCGGTGACGTCCGTGTACCCCTCGGTGCGACCGCCCAGCTTGACCAAGAAAGCGATCTCGGGGTGAGAAATCTCCCAGGGATAGCCCAGGCGCAGCCAGCGGTCGAGCACCTCGACCTGCCAGCCATCGTGGATCTCCTGGTCGAAGATGCCGAACTCGTAGCGGATCCCGTAGCCGATGGCCGGGATTTCGAGCGCAGCCAGCGAATCCAGATAGCAGGCGGCCAGGCGTCCGAGACCGCCGTTGCCCAGGCCCGGCTCCTCTTCCTGTTCCAGCAGGGCATCGAGTGAAATGCCTAGCTCGTCCATGGCTTGCCGTGTGGCTTCGAGGATGCCCAGGTTGACCAGATTCTGACCCAGTTGTGGACCGATGAGGAATTCAGCCGACAAGTAGGCGACGGTCCGCGAAGCCTTTTCGAAATAGGTGCGGGCGGAGGAGATCCACTTCTGCATAATGCGATCCCGAACCGTGTAGGCCAGGGCCAGGTAGTTGTCGTTGGGCATGACGACCTCAAGGAACTTGCCCCGGTGGCAGAACAGATTTCGGATGAAGTTCCGGCGAATGGCCTCCACATCCATGCCGAACTGGATCTCCTTCCCCGAAGGGGAACTGGGGGAACGGGCGCTGGTGGTCATGATTGTCGCGACGGTACCACGGAGTCCCGAAAAGGTGCAGCCTTGGAGCAACAGCCGGTGACAGCCGGAAAGCTACCTACTCCACACAGAGATGGAATGAGAAG
>PMKP01000236.1 GCA_003157775.1 Myxococcales bacterium
GACTGGGCTCAAGGTAAACGGCCTGCTCGACAAGATCACCAACAAGAACGACGTCGACCCACCCTCGACGGGGGCGCCAGGTTCGCCAGGTTGGTACACAAAGATCGTGCGTCTCCCCGCCGATCCCCCTGGGACGTCGGCCACGTACCTCAGTAATACCCTAAAACCCGCCGTGGACTACGCCACCAAGGTAGGTCTTTACGCCATCATTGATCTGCACTACGTCGCCAGCCCCTACACCAACCAGGCTGCGGTCAGCCAGTTCTGGACCCAGGTTGCACCAGTCTTTAGCAGCTATTCCAACGTGTTCTACGAGGTGTTCAACGAGTCGAGTGTTCAGGATTCCTGGGCCACGTACAAGGCTACCATGCAGGGCTGGGTCAACACCATCCGTGGCTTGGCACCCAAGAACATCATCATTTCGGGAAGTCCCTCGTGGGATCAGAACATGGGTGATGCAGCCACGAATCCACTTACCGGCGGCAATATCATCTATTCGGTCCACATGTACGAACAACACTACAACAAAGGGAACGGTGGAAACGTTACGCAGGTGAACAATGCTGCGAAGGGCGTCCCCCTCATTATGACCGAGTGGGGCTTCTGCAGCTGCTCGGGCCAGCCAGGCAAGGGCACCAATATCATCGGCACCTATGGAACTCCCATGTTGAACTGGCTCGAAGGCTTGGGCGGGAGCTGGACGGCCTGGTGCGCATCGAACAGTTGGCTGCCAGACATGTTCAACGGCAACAACTGGACGCTCTTGACAGGCCAGGACCAGATGGGGGCTTTCGTCAAGGACTNNGAAGAAGGATCAGAACTCGGTCAATTGACCTCGCTGTCCTCGTCCAGCGCGCGCGCCTCTCGCCCTCATCGCCCGTGGAGCCGCAGCATACGGCGACGCCATGTATTGGATCCGCAGTCTGGCTGGGTCCAGCGTCTTGTTGTCAATACCATTCAGTTTAACGATCTACACCTCGGTCGTGCCACAATCGCGCCTTCTTGAGGAGGTGTCATGCGTCGAATCGCGAAGTCCCTCATGCTGCTTGTCGCTGGCGCTGGATGCGCCGCCCCGCGCTGCCCGGGCCATCCGGCTTCAGTTCCGGCTCCAGTGAACGTTGCGCGCACGCCGGAAGGCCTTCTCGTCCGCGCTGGCGACGGCTTCCTCAAGCTTGAGGTCTGTGCAAACGACGTCGTCCGGGTTGCGTACGCCAAGGACCAGGCCTTCTTTGCCCGCAAGAGTCTGGCGGCGCAGCCGAAGCGCTGCGATGGCGCACAGTTCGAGGTGACCGAGGCAGCGGGCACGGCAACCCTCGCCACGCCGAAGCTCCGTGTCCGCGTCGACCTCGCCACGGGTCGGGTGGCGTTCTTCGACCCCGCCGGCGTTCCGGTCCTGCAGGAGAAGGATGGCGGCCGGACGATCATGGCCGCGACCGTCCAGGGCGAGGACACGCAGCACGTGCGACAAGAGTGGCTGCCTCGTGCCGACGAGGCACTCTACGGTCTTGGTGAGAACCACCTCGGCCTCCTCAACCTGAAGGGATACGACCTCGACCTTTGGCAGCACAACGGCACCATTGTGATTCCCTTCCTGGTTTCGAGCCGCGGCTGGGGCATCCTATGGGACAACACTTCCTTCACGCGATTCGGAGATCTGCGCGAGTTCGCAACGATCCCGCCCGAGCGCCTCTTCGACGCCAGTGGCAAGCGCGGCGGCCTCACCGGGTCCTACTACCGCGGCGTGGATTTCAAGCACCTGGTCGGCGAGCGCGTTGACCGCAGCATCGACATCGCGCTGTCGAGCAAGGAGAAGAAACCCAACCAGCTGATTTATGCCGGCTTGCCCGAAGGCCCGGCCAGCGTGCGCTGGGTGGGGGAAGTCGAGCCGGAGGTGACCGGCGACTACACCTTCCAGACCTTTTCGAACAACGGCATCAAACTCTGGGTCGACGATCGGCTCGTCATCAACCATTGGCGGCAAGGCTGGCTGCCCTGGAAGGACGTGGCGAAGGTGCGGCTCGAGGCCAAGCGCCGCTACAAGATCCGGCTCGAGTGGAGCAAGGATCAAGGGATGGAGACGGTACAGTTGCTGTGGAAGACCCCGGCGCCAGGACCCCAGTCAACCTCGCTTTGGTCCGAGGTCGGCGACGGCATCGACTACTACTTCGTCTACGGTCCCGAGCTGGACAAGGTCGTCGCGGGCTACCGGCGCATCACCGGGCCAGCGCCGATGATACCGCGTTGGGCGTTGGGGCTCTGGCAAAGTCGGCAGCGCTACGAGACCGCGAAAGCGAGCCTGGACGTCGTGGACGGTTTCCGCTCTCGCGGGATCCCCTTCGACAACATCGTCCAGGACTGGTTCTACTGGAAAGAAGACACCTGGGGCTCGCACGAGTTTGACACGGCTCGCTTTCCCGATCCGGATGGGTGGATTCGTGCAATCCACCAAAAGCACGCCCATCTGATGATCTCGGTCTGGGGCAAGTTCTATCCGGGCACGAAGAACTTCGAGGCCATGCGCTCCCGGGGATTCCTTTACGGACTCAACTTGACCGAAGGGCTGCGCGATTGGGTCGGCGACGGCGGCTATCCCTACACGTTCTACGACGCGTTCAATNNCTTCTGGTCTCAGATGGAACAGTCCCTGTTTCGCAAAAAGGTGGACGCCTGGTGGCTGGACGCGCCGGAGCCGGACCTGTTGCCGACGCCCACGCTCGACGGACAGCGAACCCATATGCACCCAACGGCGCTCGGCTCTGGTTCGCGCATGCTCAATGCGTACTCGCTTATGAACAGCAAGACCGTGTACGAGGGGCAGCGATCCGTGGCGCCGGACCAGCGGGTCTTCATTCTGACCCGCTCGGCGTTTGCAGGAAACCAGCACTATGGCGCGGCAGTCTGGTCGGGCGACATCACCTCGACCTGGACGGCGCTGCGGATGCAGATCCCGGCCGGGCTTGGTTTGTCGGTCTCGGGAATCCCGTACTGGACCATGGACATCGGAGGATTCTCCGTCCCGGCGCGCTTCGCGGCCGAGCACCCCACCGTGCAGGACGCAGAAGAATGGCGTGAGCTGAACGCCCGCTGGTTCGAGTTCGGCACGTTCGTCCCGTTACTGCGCGTCCACGGCGAGGCGCCGAAGCGCGAAATGTGGGAACTCGGCGGCGAATCGCATCCAGCCTACCAGGCCGAGCTGAAGTTCGACCGGATACGCTACCGCCTCCTTCCTTATATGTACTCGCTCGCGGGCGCCGTCACGCACGAGGGCGGAACCATCATGCGGCCTCTGGTCATGGACTTCCGCGCAGACGCAAAGGCACGGGACGTGACCGATCAGTACCTCTTCGGGCCTGCGTTCCTCGTGAGCCCGGTAACCACGTACAAGGCTCGCGGTCGAGCCGTCTACTTGCCGAGCGCAGCCAGTTGGTACGATTTCTGGACGGGCGCAAACGTCACGGGTGGACAGTCCATCGAGGTGCCCGCGCCGTACGACTCAATGCCCATCCACGTGAAGGCCGGCTCCATCGTTCCGACCGGTCCCGAGATCGCGTACACGGACGAAAAGCCTGCTGACCCGATCGTGCTATGGGTCTACACGGGGGCGGATGGCGAGTTCACGCTATATGAAGACGACGGTGTCACGTACGGCTACGAGAAAGGAGCCTGCGCGCGCATCCCGATTCGCTGGAACGATGCCGCTCGGACGCTCACCATCGCGAAGCGAGAAGGGTCCTACACGGGCATGCAGAAAGAGCGCACGTTCGAGGTCGTCTTCGTGTCGAAAGCGAAACCGGTCGGCTTCTCGTCTGCCCCAAAGGCGGACAAGACTATTCGCTACGATGGTGCCCCCATCGAGTTGAAGTTGTAGCCGCGTGGGGAGCCGGCCGGCTTTGCCGGCCGCGCACCATCGCGGGAGGGTGTGGGAACCCTTCCAGGGTTCCCATTTCAGAGACAAACGGCAGCGAATTCACTACTCCAAGCGGCGCAGAGCGGATAGACTTGCCCAGAAAAAAGGAGAACCTGATGCCGTTTCGTATTGCTCATCCAGTAGCGTCGGTAGTCGGCGGGGCGTTCATGCTCTGCGGATTGGTCTGGCTCGGGTGTGGGGTTACCCAGATGGGCGCCACCGCTGCGGACCTTGCGCGGGCACAGGACCAGGCCGCAGCCGGCGCGACCACGTTCGCGGGCGAATGCGCCAAGTGCCACGGCTCGCGTGGCGAAGGACTCGCAGCTGCTCCGGCGCTCCTGGGGCCCGGCGCCCTGCCCGAGTACCCGCGCGACACCGGAGGCTCGAGCGCCCCGACGTTCATCGACCCCCAGCAGCTACAGATCGAAATGCAAGCGCGACCAGCGGGCGCCGCGTGGCGCGACCCCTTCAAGAACGCCCAGGATCTGTACAATTTCACGAGCACGCACATGCCCATGGAGCATGCGGGTGAGCTGAAGCAGGGCGACTACTGGGCCGTGGTGAATTTCCTACTCGCGGCACAGGGGGCGAGCCTGCCAGCGGGCGGCATCGGCCCTGCGAATGCGAGCTCGATACCGATTCCCAGGCGTTGATTCCTGGAATTCATTGATCTGTCGCCGAACTCTCGTGCTACTGTGCTCGATGCCAAGCCGTGACGCGTAGCGCATTAACATTGCTGCCCTTGAGGCATGATCGCTTCTGTCGTGGCATTCGATCTACGCGGCTGGCCCGCGAAGCCCACATTCCGGTCGAGGCTTAATGCTCCGTCTGCAATACCGTTACGCGTCCCTGGTGCAGATCGCGCTACTTCTCGCTGCTGGTGCGGCGCGAGCCGAAGACGCTACGCCCACCTTGCCGACTGATTCCTTGCCAGGGTCCTCGGTCCCACCCGGTCTGGGATTGGCGCCGGAGGCGCCGCCCGCTCCCCCCGCGCCAGGCGGGAGGGCTCCGTCGTTCGGGTCGCCCACCCCGGCCCCCACCTCGTCGTTTCGTATTGGGGGGCGATTGTTCGGGTGGGAGGCCGTCGGTATTGGAAGGACACCAGGCACTGCGCCGGAGGGCTATTCCGGAACGGCGCTACACATGCCGGCGCTTTCGGCGGGCAAGAACCCATATTGGGGTGGCGCAGGCGCCACCCTGAACATGCAATACGGCAACTCCGTGGTGACAGCCTTCACGGGTTACTACATAAACATGAACCGCGCGGAGTATCAGGGCTATCAGAACCCGGGGAGAGGGCCTGCCTTCGGCTATGCCTACTTGCTGGTGAATCCCCCGTCCATCGGAACACTGCGTCTGCAGTTCAAAGTGGGCGGGTACAGCGAGGTCTTCGCCGGACCTGGCCAGTGGGGGTGGGGCATCTTCGGGCCCCTGATCGGGCTGCGCGGTTACGGCGAGACGACGTACGGGGATTGGGACATGACGCCCGACCTGCACCTCTCCCTGACGCATGGGCTGCTGGTTGTTCCCGGTGTGCCCGAGGACTTCGTCCGCGGCGATGCCTTCGGCTGGATCGAGAGGGGGGTATCGAGCTACGTGCACCACGCTCACGCCGGACTTGCCTACAAGAATCAGTACTATTTCAAGTTGCACGCCGCCTGGGACTATGGGACGGACGACCGCAACCATTCCAACACGTTTCTCGGCCAGCCCCCGATGGACGGTCGGATGGACACTTATCTCGCCGAGGCGCGCTGGATAGGCCCCCCCTGGGGACAGGTCGGCGTCAGTGGCGGACTCTACAATTTCGTCCACGCCGCATCAGTCGGCGACGGCGTGTGGTGGGCCATCGACTGGACGCAAGGCGCCCGGGAAATGATCTACAAGTTCATCGGGTCGGGCAACGGCGGATGCGGCAGTGGCGGAAACGGCAAGGTCGCCGTGCTCAGCGCGGAGTACGATTTCAGCCTAGCGTCCATCCTCTGGGCCCCGCGCAGCTTCACCGGCGCGGCCCCGGACATACGCGTCTCCATCGCGGGAATGCTCGACTTTACGGTGGCGACTGACGACCCCTACTTTAAGAAGGCGAACGGCTACTTTTTCGGGCTCGAAACCGAATACCGGATGTCGTCGTTGTTCAGCGTGACCTTCCAGAGCTATGGCGAAAGCCGCGACAGCTACACCGGACGCTGGAGCGTCTACAGCATCAATCCCGGCATCGCGTTCCACTCCGACTGGTGGAGCGCGGACCGCATACAACTCATCTACAGCCGGCGCTTCTACAGCAGCGCCGCGGACCCCAATTCCGCCCAGCCGCTCGACCATCACATGATCGCGCTCGGGGGCTACGTCACCTTTTGAATCGAAAGCGCTCGACGATGCGAATTCAACTCTCTGCACCTCGACACGGCTGGAAATCGCGTGGGAAGAGGCCGGCTCCCCCTTCGGGGACTTCGGGCCTTCCCGCCACCCTGCCCACCCCGCGCNNTCGCGCGCGCCCTCGTTGCCGGCCGCGTACCATCGCGGGAGGGTTCGGGAACCCTTTGAGGGTGCCCGAACGATCTTGGGAATCATCCTGGCTTTGCTCGCCATGCCCTCGCTGGCGATGGCCGCGGATGAGGGACTTCCGAGACTTGGGCTCTCTCCGGGCGAGCCGCAAGCACGCAGTGCCGCCCCTTCGATCCCGTTCGGCATTCATCCGGCCGAGTCTAAGGAGTTCGTGCTCGATTTCCACGGCTACCTGCTCTTGCCCGCCACCCTCGGCATGCACGAACGCCAGGGCGAAATAAGCACGGACAGCTCCGTAACTCCACCCGTCGTTACGGCGAGGCCAGACGGCATGGTCCTCCACTCGCCGCCGCTCATGGCCCAGGACCTCCGGAGTTTCGAATACACGGCCGTCGTGCCGAGACCTTGGGTGCAGCTCAACTTCATCTACGGCAACTCGACCGTTTCAGGCACGACGATTCTGGCGGCCACGACCCTCACCGATGCGGCGGGCTACTACGACCTGGTCGACCAGTTCGGCGTGAACGATGCGTTCATCACGGTGAACGCGACCAAGTATTTCCACTTCCCCTTCCAACTGAACGTCGGCGCCTATACCGGCCGATACGGTGCGATGGGGGCGTACGATGCTGGGCGCTACGGCACGCCACTGATGGCGCGCACGAACACCATAGGGGAGACCATCACGACGGGCTACAAGCTCGGCGAGTTTTTTCTCGTGCTGGAGCAGGGACTCGGTGGCCAGCTCGGGCGGCCACCCGTGGGCATGCCTGCGGCCGGCTGGAACGACTTCGCGCCCGACGTGGGCGCGACCTTTGTCAACCATGCGCATCTCGGCCTCGTCTATGGTGGACTCGTCCACCTCGGTCTCCATTACTTCTATGCCTGGACGAAGGACGACCTCGTCAAGGGAGGTCAAGTCCCGAATGGGCGGATCACGGTGGTGGGTGCTGACGTCCACTTCACCGCAGGACGCGCTGGTCACCTTTACCTGGGCACGGTGTACACCAAGGCCACGGACGCGGCGAAGGTTTCCGGTGCGATTGAAATCCTGAACGCACGCGGAGGGCCGGAGTTGATCGAGCAGTACCTCGGCCCGAAGAGCAATGGCTACGGTTCTTTGACCACCTTCGGTGCGCAGTACGATCTCAGCATATCGAAGTTGATCTTTGGCCAGCTGTACACGGGCAAGAGCCCGGACATCCTGCTCAGCCTGTTCACCGTCGGGACGGCAGTAAGCAGTCAGGATCCGGATTACGACGGGGTGTTCAAGGTGAAGATGGGCGGCGAGGTCACGTACCTAATGATGTCCTGGCTGGGCGTATCCGAGCGGTTTGATCACGTTCGCCTCCATGGCGGCGACTCGAAGCAGGCCTTCACGATCATGTCGTCCCGCCTGCTGTTCCACACGGGCTGGAAGAGCCGTGACGAAATCGCACTCCAGTACTCCTACTTCCAGTACGGCAGCGAGGTGTACGTGAAGACGGGGTATCCTCCTGTACTCGATCCGACTGCGAACCCGGACCGTCACGTCTTCACCTTGTCCGGCACCTTCTGGTGGTAGCCTCAGGGTCATGAGCCTCAAGCGCATATCGACAGCCCAGTTGCCACGCAGGGCCGGCACCCTTGTGCTGCTCCTCGGTCTTGGTGGAGCGGTCGGGTGCAGCGCATACCCGACGTTCAAGGACGTGCCCATCAACTGCTCGGTCGAGAACGAGTATGAATTCGACCCCAACAATCCCGTGGCGCTCAGCGCGTGGTGCTCAGGGGACACCACCCCTGATGCCAGTACGGGCGTGGACTCGGCGACGGTCGACGTGTGCGGAAGCACATCGGCCCTGGTGTTTCGTGCATTCCACAACAACGACTGGGGGTCTGTGTGTGGATTCAACAACTTCGGCACGCTTAACGAGTCGGCCTACGACGGGCTGTCGTTCTGGGCGCGCGCTCCTGGCGACACGAGCAGGGGCTTCACCATTTCGCTCTACGACGCGAACACGGTGGCGATGGACCCCAACGACCCCAACGAGCCAGGTGGCGGCCACTGCAAGTCCTACTACGTCGACGGAGGAACCGAGGGTGAGACGATCGTGACCATGAGGGATCCGGTCACAGGTGCGATCATTTCAGGCCCTGCCACCACTTCGCGGATGCCTGACGAGTGCGGAAACAACCGCGGCAACGGCTACGACGACGTGATGCTCGTGACGAGCGATTGGGCCTTCTACACCATCCCGTGGGACGAGTTCACGCAGTGGGCCTACCCGAATCGGGTTCCCAATTCGGTTCTAACCGATACTGGGAACGTGCCTGGAACCGGGCTCCTGACCAACGAACTCATGGGTCTCGGACTTCGGCCCCCGAAGGAAATGTTGTTTGAGCTCTGGATCACCAAGCTGAACTTCTACCGCGCGCAGACACCCGATGCAGGGCAGAAGTGAGACGAAAGTGAATATCGGAAAACGAGAGGTTCCCATGACGCCCAATTCGCACAGGTTGTACGCATACGCATGGCTCGCTGCCCTGGCTTCGATAAGTACAGCCGGTTGTCTTTGCCCACCTTGCCCTGGGGGCGCCGGTGTAGCCCCGCCAGCGGCGCCAGCGGCGCCAGCGGCTGCAGCGGGCGCTGCTGCCGCCCCGGTCGCGTCTGCGCCCGCGGCAGCAGGCAGCCGGCTCGTCATCTGGGACGGCGACGGTGCGGGAGGGGGTGCGCAGGGGTGGGATTCTTGCGACAAGAAGCCCGAGTGCGCGACCAAGCTCGGACCGGATTCGGGCAGCGGCGTGAATGGCAGCACTGCTCTCAAGTTTCACGCCGAGGGGCCGGGGTGGCTCGGGATGGGCTGGAACTTGTTCGGGTGGTACCCGGAGACCGCGGGGGTCGACATCAGTCCGTACAGCCATCTGACGTTCCAGATCCGTGTGGATGCGAAGTCCGCTGAGGCCGCGCCGGAGTACTTCGGTTTGTCGCTCGGGTGCAGCAACAAGAACAAGAAGGACAGCGCCGACGTGGCGATCGAGAGATATGCGAAGGCGTTCGCCGACGGGAAATGGCACAAGATCGAAATCCCGATCTCCGCATTGACCAAGGGACCCGGCGCCCAGTTCGACCTGCAGTCATTCTGGGAGTTCCGGCTCCACACTTGGACCGGGACGCCGAAGAATTTCGATATCTACATCGACGATATCGCCGTCGAAAAGCAGTAACGCCAGCCCCTTCACCACAGCCACGTGAGTCCAACTTGCTTGCCCATGCCCGCCATCAACGACGCGGATAGAACCGGAATAGCGGCTGGTGCTGGTGCGGTGGTTCGGGTGATCGCGGCGGCGGTTGCCGTGTGGCTCGGCAGTGGCGTGGCGTGCGTCGATAGCACGCGCTCCGTCGCGGATGCATCCGGACCAGCCTGCGAAGTACCGGCGCCCGTACCGTATTCGGGCACTGCAGTAATCCCCTCAGAAGACACGGCGACTCCCGGGCCGTACGCGTGGAAGAACGTCGTCATCAAGGGTGGGGGCTTCGTCACCGGCATCATCATGAGCCCCGTGCTTCAGGGGCTGGCCTTCGCACGCACTGATGTCGGAGGCGCCTACCGCTACGACCCGACGGCGCGGCGCTGGATGGCCATCACGGATTGGGTCGGGCACACCGATTCCAACCTCCTCGGGATCGAGAGCATCGCTGCGGATCCGGTCGATCCCAACTTGGTCTACATGGCCGCTGGGATGTACCTCACGGCCGGCAACGGCTCGATTCTCAGCTCGACCGACATGGGACAGACGTGGGTGAATAACAGCATATCTGCGCCCATGGGGGGAAACGCGGACGGCCGCTCGATGGGCGAGCGGCTCGCCATCGATCCCAACCTGACCAGCACCTTGTACTTTGGCTCGCGCAACACGGGCTTGTGGAGGAGCTTGGACTCTGCGCAAACATGGAAGCAGGTCCTTGAGTTCCCGACGACCAGCACCGCCAACGGCGCGGGCTACGGCTTGACCTTTGTGGTCTTCGATCCACGCAGCGGCTCGCCGGGCAGCCCCACACCGGCGATCTATGTCGGGGTCGGCGCGACCACCGAGACCGGGCTCTATCGCACGACCAACGCAGGGGCGACCTGGGAAGCGGTTGCCGGGCCGCCCAACCCTGTCGGGATGATGCCTCATCATGCTGTGCCCGATGGATGCGGCAACCTCTACCTTGCGTACAACAACGGGTCAGGCCCGAACAGCATCACGAGTGGCGCTGTTTGGCAATACGCCATGGCCAGCGGCACCTGGGCCAATGTGAACGTCCCGCAAGGGCCCGGCGGCTTCGGCGGAATTGCAGTAGATGCTGCCCATCCGGGAACGCTCATCGTTACCACGATCGATCGCTGGGGCGCCGACCAGATCTACCGCACCACGAACGGTGGGACGAGCTGGGTGCCGATTCGCTCGGCCGCGCAGGTCGATGTGGGGGGGGCGCCTTGGGTGTTGTGGCACGGGACCAGCGTGGGGACGCCGGGATGGATGGGCGACGTCGAGATCGATCCCTTCAACCCAGCGCGCGCTCTCTTTATCACGGGGGGAGGCATCTGGTCGAGCGACGACGCTACCGCTGCCGACACCGGAGCTCTGACTCATTGGACCTTCGAGGATGATGGTCTTGAAGAGACCGTGGTGGCCGACCTCGCCAGCCCTCCGACGGGCGCGCCCTTGCTGAGTGCGGTGGGTGACATCGGCGGTTTCCGCCACGACGACCTCGACGTCTCTCCTCCGGGCGGCTTCTTCGACAACCCGGTTTTCACCAGCACGACGAGCCTCGATTTCGCCGAATTGGCCCCGAACATCGTCGCGCGGGCGGGCTCGAACTCGGCGTGCTCGAAGTCCCCTGGCGGATCTCCTGGGCAGTGCGGCGCCTACTCCACGGATGGGGGCACGACCTGGACCCCATTTGCCACCGCGCCCGCCCTCTCGGCAGGAACGACGACATTCAGGGGCTCGGGATCGATCGCGGTCTCGGCCGACGGCACGACTTTCCTGTGGGCTCCCCAGGGGGCCACGCCCTCCTGCTCGCAAGACAGCGGCGTCACGTGGACAGCATGCGTGGGGCTTTCCGCCGGCGTGCGTGTGGCCGCCGACCGTGTCAATCCCTCCAAGTTCTACGCAAGCGACCGGAATGGAATGTACGTAAGCATCGACGGCGGCGCGACCTTCGCACAGGCCGCCGCGTCCCCGTCCGGAAGACCGCGTCCGGTGTTCGGAATCGAGGGGGATGTTTGGGTTCCGACGGGCTCCGGCCTGTTTCATTCGCCGGACTCGTTGGCGACGTTCGTGCAGGTGCCGCAGGTGAACACTGCAGGTGCGGTGGGCTTCGGCATGCCAGCGCCTGGGCAGAGCTACCCGGCGGTGTATCTCGCTGGCTCCGTGGCTGGCGTCTGGGGCACATATCGCTCCGACGACGGCGGGACCACCTGGCAGCGCATCGATGACCCGCAGCACCAGTTCGGGTGGATAAACTGCCTAGCCGGCGACCCGCGCATCTACGGCCGCGTCTATCTCGGCACAGGCGGGAGAGGAATCCTCTATGGTGACCAGCGATAGGGAAACGCACACAATAAAGATGGGAAACCAAGGAGCAAGGAAAATGGCCAAGCAGATTTGGGCGACGTCATTGGCAGTGATCTTGTCGGCTTTGACGCAGCCCGGATGCAAGATATGTTCCTGCGTCCAGGGACCGGGCGCGCAGGTGCCAGGCGCGGCCCTGGCGGCGACTTCGCCGGCCCAGGAGGCAAAGAGCGGCGGGAGCGTGGCGTACAATTGGAAGAACGTCGTCATCCTCGGCGGGGGATTCGTCAGCGGCATCATCTTCAGTCCCGTCGAGAAGGATCTCATCTATGCCCGCACCGACGTGGGTGGC
>PMKP01000246.1 GCA_003157775.1 Myxococcales bacterium
TCTCTGTGGTAAAAAAACTAGCCAGACTGCAAAGTGGAGCGCGCCCAATCGGGAAGGGGCGCTTCGATGCGTAGAAGCTGGCCGGTCGTCGGGTGTTTGAACACGATTGCGGCGGCGTGCAGATGCAAGAAAGCTGGAGGCTCGGGGCCCGCGCTGGCTTCGCCATAGGTGGTGTCGCCCTTCACCGGCACGCCGAGGTAAGCCAGGTGCGCGCGCACCTGGTGGGTTCTTCCTTTACGGAGACGCGCCTCAATGAGAGCGGTGGTGGATCTTTGTTCCACGAGAGCGAATTCGGTAACCGCGGGCAAGGGCTGGCGGCCGCCGCCCAATTTCACCCGCGATCCGCGGCGGCCCACCCGGCCGATGGGCACCGCCACCACCAGGGCGCCGGGCCGGGCGCCCGGGGTCACCAAGTCCTTCTGACCCGCGCCCAGATCGGGAAAGCGCCCCACGACCTCGGCGACATAGATCTTCTCGCAATCCGGCGCCGCGAGCGCGTCGCGCAGGCCGGGCCAGATCGCGCGGCGGCGCGCGGCCACCAGCACGCCGGTGGTGCCGCGATCCAATCGCTGGACCAGTCCCCCTTCCCTGGGGTCTGGCGAGGCGACCGCGCAGTCGGGAAAGCGAGCCACCAGGGCACCGGCCGCGCTCGGCCCCTCGCCGGCCCGCAGCGGGTGGGAGGGCAATCCAGCCGGCTTGTCTACGATCACGAGGTCATCGTCGGCGTACAACACCGGGAGCGGGACCTCGGCCGCGGGCGTAGGCACGACCCGGTCTTGGATGGGGGCTGTGATCTCGACCACTTGATTCTCGCGAAGGTGAAGCCCCTTTCTGCCAGGCCGCCCGGCGACCGAAACGATTCCCTCGGCTATCGCCCGCCGGGCAGCGGTTGCACTACACACTAGCTTCTGCCGCAACAGGAAGGCATCCAAGCGCAACCCTGCCTCTGCTGCGCCGACAACGAGACGCATGGCTGGCAAGACTATTCTGGCAAGCGGCACTAGCGCTTGCTCGTCGCCGTCTTCGTGGCTGTGGACGCCGGGCGCAGGGCTGGACCGGGCTTGGTCGCCAACTTCGTCCCAGGCTTCGCGTCGCTCTTGCTGCCTGGCCTTGCCGCCGGAGCCCCCGGCGACGGCCGTGCCCCGCTGGCGGTTGCCACGGTCTTGACCGGACCATGGACCGTCGTCCCCTTAGGCGTCGCGTGGGTCGAGGTGTTCTTCGCCAAGATGGTCTTGCCGCTCGGCGCCGGGCGCTTGCTGAGCGCGCTGTGGGCCGCGGTGATCTCGCGCGGCAGTTCCGGCGTCGGAGAATAGACGACGATCTTCTGCCCCTCGCCGAGCTCGCTGGTGGCCGAGAGCCGGTTGATGCGCGCCAGATCGCCGGGTGCAAGCCCATAGCGTTTGGCGATCTTGGCCAGCGTGTCGCCCGCGCGCGCGGTGTATTGCAGCCGCGTCTTGCCCCGGCGGGCCGCCTCCAAGTCGAGGAATTCCTGCGAGCCCAACGTGACCACGCGAACCTTGTCCGGGTCAAGCAAGGCCACATTCGCCTGGTCGAAGCCATCCCGCACGAAGACCTGTAACACCAGCTTGGGCTGCAGCTTCGCCTCCGGGTCGAGGTTGTTCCACTCCACCAGGTTGTCAACGCTCACGTTGAAGACCTCGGCGATCTCATCCAGGGTGTCGCCGTCCCGCGTGCGATAGAAGACACGTTCGCAGCCATGGCAGCCAGACGCGCGCTCCGGCACCGCGACCAGGATGGTGTCATCACTCTCGTCGCCCCCACTCGACGCTGGTGCTGGGGCCCCGGCCCGAACCGGAACCAGGATGGTGGTCCCGCCGCGCAACTCGGCGGTGTCACTCACACCGTTGAGGCGCTTAAGTTCCCGCAGCGAAACCCCGCGCGCCTTGGCCACGCTTTCCAGCGTATCGCCGAAACGCAAGACCAGGGTTTCGAGCCGTTCGCCTGATTTGTGAAGTTGCGCGACCGCCTGGGCATAGAGCCCGGACGAGCCTAGCGGGATGCGAACCGCGCAGGGACCGCGATCAGGCGGCACGCGATCGCGCAGAAGCTCAGGGTTCAACGACGCGATCACCTCGGGGCTGGTGCCCGCGGCCCGCGCCAGAGTGGCAAACGACGTCCCCGGCGGTACTTGGATGGTGTCGTACGCCCAGGGCGGATCGGGCGCCACATTGGCAAAGCCGAACGCAGCCCGATTGTGACCCACGATGGCCGCGGCCAGAATCTTCGGCACGTAGAGCGTCGTCTCCCAGGGCAATCCCGATTCGTGACGACAGAGCTCCCAGTAGTCGTTGGTGTTGTAGCGGGNNATGGACCGCAGAATGGCACCGTACCCCGCGTTGTAGGCGGCGAAGGCCAAGTGCCACGAGCCGAAACGAACGTAAAGGTCTTTGAGGTAGCGTACCGCCGATTCGGCGGCTCGCTCGGGATCACGGCGGCCATCGACCCAGTGGCTGACCTCCAACCCGTAGGCTCGCGCCACCTGTGGCATGAACTGCCACACCCCGCCCGCGTTCTTGTTGGAGGTTGCACCCGGCTCGAAACCACTTTCGACCATGGCCAGGTAGATGAGATCCTTGGGCAGCTCATTGCGCGCAAGCACGGTCTCGAAGGCCGCACGAAAGCGCTCCATCTTGCGCAGCCACGACGCCATGATGGCGTGGCCCTTGGGATCGCTCTTGAAGAAGTCCAGGTAGCGGATCACCTGGGGCGCCCAACGCACGGGAAGCTCGGGCAGGGTCAGCGACTGAGCCCACGCCGGTCTTGACGAAGCCGCCGGGGTGTCGCTCCGGGTTGGGACCTCGGGGCTGCGCAACTGCCGGGGGATGTCGCCGGTCCCGCCCCAGCGGCCGGTGAGCCCGGGCGGCAGAGGTAGGGCCTCGTCGTCGGGCTCCGCGTCTCGCAGCTCAGACGCGCCCAAGCGCGGAAAGGCTCGCTCCTCGAAGCGGTGCACCTCGCGCAGCTCGGGGCTTTCGTTGGCATCCGGCTCCTCGAGCGGAGCGCCACGCACGGCCTTGCGCTCGGCCGGGTTTTCTTGGCCAGGATCCGCGCCAGATCCGGCGGCCTTGCCGGCGGTTGTCGCTGGGCCGGGGCCGCGGCCTGGGCCAGCCAGCGCAGAAGTCGCGAACGCGGCCATGCCGATCGGGATGAGAAATGGGACAGCGCGCGCGGTCAGCCGCATATGGCCGAATCGTACAGGATCACCCTCAGGGGACCAAGAAATGCCCCATTCGCCTGGTTGCTTCCCCGCTTCTGCGGTGGTATAGACACGGCTGGCAAAAACATGTTCGGCATCGGAGCTGGTGAATGGGTCCTTATTCTCCTCGTCATCGTGGTGGTGTTTGGCGCAAGCAAACTCCCCCAGCTTGGCGATGGTCTGGGCCGCGCCATAAAGAACTTCAAGCGGGCTGTCACTAGCGCGAATGAGATCGAGGTCTCCGTGAAGAAGCCGGAGATTCCCGGTGAGCAGCCCAAGCCCGGTTCAGCCCAGTCCAGCGAGCAAGCGCCCAAGCCGTAGCCTGCTACGGTCGACCGACTCGAGAAGGTGCTCGTCGGAGCCTGCAGAAGGCCTGCCCTGCAGTCCTCATTGTCAGGGAATTTCGCTTTGATAACGCGGGATTACGACTTAGCCCTTGACGCGCTATACAGACCGGGCAGATTAGAAGCATGACTGCACGCACGATCAAACGGTATTCAAACAGGAAGCTGTACGACACCCATGACAGCCACTATGTCACTTTGCAACAGATTGCCGGTCTGATTCGCAACGGTGATGAGATCCGGGTTATCGACAAGACGACCCAGCAGGATCTGACGGCTGCCACAATGGCGCAGATCATCTTCGAGGAAGAGAAGCGGGGACCCCGCCTTCCGGTGGAAGGGCTGCGCAAGATAATCCGCAGTGGCCTAACGGCTCATTAATCACATGGGAACCCTGGGAGGGTTCCCATGCCCTCCCGCGCTCTGGCTCTGGCGGGCAAAGCCCGCCTTCGCCAACGCGATAATGGGAACCCCGGCGACGGCCTTCGTGACGCGGAGCTATCTCCGCGATCGCTAAAAGCCTAGGCCCGCGCTGAGCGACAAGGCGTTCTGTGTGCCGCTCTGATCCTTGGCGCTGTCGGTGCTCGTGTATCGGCCTGAGCCGGCGAAGAAGGCATCATACTGGGCCGCGAAGAATACGACTGAGAACTTCAGCTTGAATCCGACGAAGAGTCGAAAGCGATTGATAGCGTCTTGGTCTGGGAAACTAAAGTACGCGCAGGATGCGCTTCCGACGGGTCCAGCCGCAGGCTGGTTGGCACTGCAGGAAGGCGTTGCGTTGATGCGTCCGCTACTGGCAAAGATCGAAATCCAGCCCAAACCCGCCAAGGGCTCGATCCGCGCCGTCTTGAGCAGGCCGAATCCCTTCGATACCAGCAGGTCAAGGCTGGTGGTGGTCATAGAAGCCTGATCCGTGCCGGTCAGGAATGAGATCCCTCCGCGCAACGCGAAGGAGGGTAGGGCCCAGTCGTGGAAGCCTTCATGGATTGCCACCTTCATGTAGCCCTGCCAGGACAAGAGGTGCGAGTCGAGGAGGTGCATCACCCCGAAGCCCAGCTCCATGGTTGGCACTGGCAACCAGAGCCCTTTGCGCACAAAGGCCCCTATCGTGGTCAGCATGGGATCCGGCCGCGGCCCCCCGTATGGATTGGTCGCTGACACGCCCTCGACGCCGTTCCAGAATCTTCGGTTGTTGCTGATCTCCGCCAGGCCAAGCTCGAGGGAAAGTTGGAACCCCTTGATCCCTCCTGTCTCAGCCACCGATGGGCTGCGGGGCGCGAGCACGACGCCCAACTCGGACATCAGGCTGCGGAAATCCTGCCTGCCATTGAGGTCGGGCACAACCGCGCTCTTGATCGAGCCATCGGTCAGGCGTTGGACCCATGAGCACTCCGGGACCTTGAGAATAGACGCCGCCGAAGGACACAGGTTGAGAAGCTGAAGGTCGTTCTTTCCGGCCCACGCGCGAGAGGCAAACGGGGCCATCACGAGAATCACAGATAACGCGAGGAGGCGAAGACGAACCAAGCCCATCGAAGTGCAACGGTAAGTTTTGCTGGTCAGCCCTGTCAAGGAAGGTCTCGAGGTGCTGATCTCGCGGACGGCGCTGCGCGCTCGGGTTTGACCACGCGGTCTTCGTCCCGTAGCTTGCGGGGCACATGTCCCCTGTGCCTCTCTTGACCAGGCCATTCGGCGAATCGGCTTTCTGGTTCGGCCCCATCGGGGTCGGGCTTGCCGTCCTGGCCGGGATTGTCCTTCTCTTTTTCGCATACCGCTTCGAGCGTTTTGTGGCCGTGCGCTATCTGCAGCGCACAGCGCCTTCGCGAGCCATCCGAGTTGGCCTGTACCTAGCGGTGGCCGGAGTTGCGATGGGCCTCGGCATGCTGGCAGCGTCCCACGGCCGTGTGCGCGGCCTGGAAACCGCGGCTGTGGTCTTCACGCTGATGGCGGCCCTGGCCATGCTCTTGTTCATCCTGCTGCGGGTATTTTCGGTCTTCACCACGGTTTCGACGATGGGCGTTGTCTTGGGAGTTGCGTCGCTGGTGGTGGTGCTGGCCGTGACCAGCGGCTTCGAGCACGAATTTCAGGACAAGGTTCTGGCGGTGAACGCACACCTCATCGTGACTTCGTACGGCCTGGAACGAGACATGGCCGAAGCCGAGCGGGACGCGGAGGTCATCAAGAAGAGCCTGGCAGGCCTGCCAGGGCTGGAGCGCATGTCCACCTTCAGCTTTACTGCTGGGGAAGTAATGATCGGCAAGGTCGGCGCAAATTTGAAAGGCGTCGACCTGTCCGACGGTGCACCGGAGCTGCGACGGATCATGGTGGCGGGCTCTCTCACTGACCTGGGACGGCCGGCCCACTGCGCGGAGGAGCAGCCTGCACCCGACCCGGCCGCCGCCGAACCAGTGGGGCGGATCATTCTGGGGAGCGAGCTGGCCCGCCGCCTGCACAGCCGGGTGGGCGAATGCCTGCAGGTGCTGGTGCCTTTCTCCGGGGGTATCGACTCGGCGCCCAGCGCTTATACCTTCCGCGTGGTCGGCATCTCCTCGCTGGGCTTTCACGAATACGACGCGCGCCTCGCCTACATCAACTTGGAGGACGCGCGCCGCATGGGCAACGCGCGCCAGTCGATTTTCGGCGTGGAACTGCGCTTTGCCGATCCCATGGAGGCGGTCCGCATCGAGCCCGAAGTTGAACGCCGGCTGGGTCCAGAGGCGCGCGTGATCGACTGGAAGACGCTCAATCGCAATCTTTTCGCGGCGCTGTCCATGCAGAAGCTGGTGATTGCCATGCTGCTCTTCTTCATCATCGTGGTGGCCGCCTTCAACATCATCGCCTCGCTCATGCTCATCGTGCTCTCCAAGGTGCGCGAGATCGCGATTCTCAGCTCTATGGGCGCGCGTGCCGCCACGCTGCTGCGGGTCTTTTTGGCCGCGGGCACCTTCGTAGGCTTCGCGGGAACCGGTCTCGGCATCCTCTACGGCCTGGCCATCTGCGGCCTGGCCGCGCTCTACGGCTATCCGCTCGACCCCAAGGTGTACTTGATCGCGCGCCTGCCGGTGCAGATCTCCGTGCGGGAGATTCTTCTGGTGGCGGCGAGCACCCAGCTCATCTGTTTCGTGGCCACCCTCTACCCAGCCGTGCGTGCCGCCCGCCTGCGCGTGGTCGATGGTCTGCGCTACTTGTAGCCGGGTGAACTGCTAAACTGCGCGTCCATGGCGGGCTTGCGCACCGAGCGCCGAGAGGCGCTGTTCCAGATTGCCCAAGTCGACGGGGCAGACGCCAGAGATCTCTTTGTCCACGCAATTCCTGCGCCGGCGGCCCAGGACGATCGAGCCCAGTTCCGATCCATGGCGGCAAACGCGTTGCAAGGCTTGCGTACCCTGGGAGTCTTTCCGGCGGACGTGGCGGCTGGCTGGGTCTACCTGCGGGCGCAGCCTTCCTGGTGCGTGCGCCACGAACTGGCGGCGGCCTGGAACCAACCCGACGCCGAACGGTTGCCGCTGTCTTTTCTGATCCTGCCGCCAGCCGCGGGCGGCCGCTTTTGCGAGATGCAGCTTCAAGTTTCGCGGCCGCGCTCTGAGCGTTGCAGTGTGGTGTGGAAGGGATCCCTGCCCGGGCCGATGTGCACCACGGTGTTGCGCGCTGGCGCCCGCCACCTGCGCATGCTGTCGCTCACGCCGCGCTTGAGCGCAGGCGGAGATGCCACGCTGGCCGATCGGGCCTACGACCTCTTTGCTTTCGCGTCGCACGCGCTCAGTGATCGCGGTGTGTCTTTCCACGACGTGGTGCGGACCTGGATCTATCTGCGGGACATCGAGCGCGACTATGCGGCATTCAACCAAGGCCGCCGGCGATTCTTCCAAGCCGCGAGCCTGGTCCGCTTTCCCGCCAGCACTGGGATCGAGGCCGCCCTGGTCGATTCCGACAGCCCATTGACCATGGACCTCTACGCCGTGGGTAGCGGCGGTGAAGCCGGCATCGAAGCGATGAACGCTGCGCCCATGGGTGAGGCAAGCGTCTATGGCTCGTTCTTCGCCCGCGGGTCGCTCTTGCGCGAGGCCGGGCAAAAATTCGCATTTGTGTCGGGAACCGCCAGCATCGATCAGCAAGGTAGCGTCGTGGCTCCTGGCGATGCGAAGGGCCAGTTGCGCCGTATGTTCGCCAATGCCGCCGGGGTGCTGGGGCAGGCCGGGCTTGGCTTGGGGGATGCCGTGAGCGTGACCGCCTACCTCAAGCAGGCGCGGTTGCTGCCAGAGTTCCGCAAGGCTGCGCAAGCTGCGGGACTGCCTGCCGCCACCCCCATTGCGATCGTGGTGGCGCACGTCTGCCGGCCCGAATGGCTGTGCGAGATCGAGGTGGTTGCCGGCCGTTCAACTACGACGGCGACGGCGGCGTGCAGCAGGCGGTAGTTGGACCGCCCAACGGAACCAGGCGTTCGAATCGGGTTCTTCTGCTTCGGAGCGCCCTCCCGGCGTTGGCCGCCACGCCCGCCAGCACGCCACCCCGGAGTCCGCGAGGCGGATCCACCGCCGGCAGAGTGCGTGTCGCGTTTGCCACAGAACACGTCCTGCGTGTTGCGCGCTGGTCGGCCGGCCGCTTAGACTGTTGCGCGGAGATCCCAACCAGTGAACCACAGCGAGATCGCCAGTTTTCTCTGGGGCGTGGCCGACCTGATCCGCGACACCTTCAAGCGCGGCAAGTACCAAGACGTCATCCTGCCCCTGACGGTTCTGCGCCGCCTCGACTGCGTGCTGGCTCCGACCAAGGAGAAGGTGCTGGGCAAGCAGGCCGAACTGCGCAGCAAGAAGCTCGAAAATCTCGATCCCCAGCTGCGCAAGATCGCTGGTTTCGCCTTCTACAACACCTCCCGCTATGACTTTGAAAAGCTGCTGGCCGATGCGCCGCACCTGGCGGCCAACCTGCGCAACTACATCGCCGGCTTCAGCGCCAACATGCGTGAGGTGCTGGAGAAGTTCGACTTCGACAACACCATCAGCAAGCTGGACGAGGCGGGCCTGCTTTTCCAGGTTCTCGAACGCTTCAAGAACGTGGACCTGCACCCCAGCGTCATCGACAACCCCACCATGGGAACGATCTTCGAAGAATTGATCCGCAAGTTCAACGAGGCGCTCAACGAAAATCCCGGCGAGCACTTCACGCCACGGGACGTGGTTCATCTGATGGTCGACCTGATGCTGGCCGGGGACGAAGCCGAGCTGCGCGACAAGCGGGCGATTCGCACCGTCTACGATCCCTGCTGCGGCTCGGGCGGAATGCTCATGATCGCCAAGGAGCACATCACCGTTGGCCTGCGCAAGAACGGCGATCTGCTGCGTCCGCCGATCAACCAGGACGCCGAGATCCACCTGTTCGGGCAAGAAGTGAACCCCGAGACCTGGGCCGTCTCGAAATCCGATCTCTTCATGAAGGATCCGACCGGCCGCGACGCCGACCACATCACCTTCGGCAGCACGCTTTCGGCCGATCACCACGCGGGCCAGTGCTTCGACTACCTGATCGCCAATCCGCCCTACGGCAAGGACTGGAAGCGCGACGAAGATGCAGTCCGCGCCGAAAACCAGCGCGGGACCGTGGGTCGCTTCGCTCCCGGCCTGCCGCGCATCAGCGACGGTCAGCTTCTCTTTCTGCTGCACATGCTCGCGCACGCCAAGGATCCAAAGGACGGCGGCTCGCGCCTGGCGATCATCATGAATGGCTCGCCGCTGTTCAGTGGTGACGCCGGCAGCGGCGAGAGCGAGATCCGCCGCTACGTCCTGGAGAACGATCTGCTGGAAGCGCTGATCGCCCTGCCCGAGCAGCTCTTCTACAACACCGGCNNAGCCGCAAGCGCAAGGTCCAGCTTGTCGATGCCACGTCCTTCTGGGTGCCCATGCGCAAGAGCCTGGGCGACAAGCGGCGCGAGATCCCGATCGAACGCGCCCAGGACATCCGCAAGCTCCTGGCCAGCTTCAAGGACGGTGAGACGCGCCCGATCGACAAAGACGGCAAAGAGGAACAGGTCGTGGTCAGCCGCATCTTCCCCACCACGGCCTTCGGGTTCCGCAAGATCACCGTCGAGCGCCCGCTGCGCCTGAGTTTCCAGGCCAGCCCGGAACGCATCGCCCGCTTGGAAGATGAGAAGGGCTTTCAAGCGCTCGCCCAGTCGAAGAAGAAAGGCGCGGCAGCGGCCAAGGAACAGGCCGAGGGACGGGCCCAGCAAGAGGCAATCCGCAAGCTGGTTTGCGCGCTTGGCGACACGCTGTACAAGGACCGGGACAAGTTCGAGCGCGTGCTGGATGCCGCCGAGAAGAAGGCCGGCCTCGCGCTGCCAGGCCCGGCCCGCAAGGCGATTCTCTCGGCTCTGTCCGAGCGCGATGAGACTGCGGAGATCTGCCGCGACAAGAACGACAAAGCCGGCAAGCCCGAGCCCGATTCCGAGCTGCGCGACACCGAGAGCGTTCCCCTGTCCGAAAGCATCGAGACCTTCTTCGAGCGCGAGGTGAAGCCGCACGTCCCCGAGGCCTGGATCGACGAGAGCAAGCTCGACCCCAAGGACGGCCAGGTCGGCCTGGTCGGGTACGAGATCAACTTCAATCGCTACTTCTACCGCTACACCCCGCCGCGCCCGCTGGAGGCGATCGAGGCCGACATCCGCGTGCTCGAAACCGAGATCATGCAGATGCTGGGCGAGGTAACCGGCACCAGGTAGCCCAACCAGAAGCCCGGAATTCGGAACAGTTCCGCCGCCCGCATCACATCTTGTGTAGGGGCGACCTACGGTCGCCCCACGGGCTCCGCAGCCAGAAACGTCGGCACTTGTGGACAAGTGCCTACCTTTGTGGTTATGCTTTTGGTGTGTACTCTCGGACGCAGCGGGACCAACCGCCAGATATCTTTCGGCTTCGTGACCTGGACGCGGTCGATCTGACCCGTGCGCGTCTGCGCGCCCTCGTCCGCACGGGCCAGGCCGAGCGTGTTGGCCACGGCCTCTACCGTCGCCCCGGCGCAGGAACCGAGCTCGACACCGTGGCCACTGTCTGCGCCCGCGTGCCAGGTGCGGTGGTCTGCCTGCTCACGGCTCTCGCCATCCATCGCATCGGGACGCAGCTTCCCCCTGAGGTCTGGATCGCCATCGATCGCAAGGCGCGCAAGCCCCGTATCGAGCATCTCCCGGTTCGCATAGTGCGTTTTTCCAGGGCGCTGCTGAGCTACGGGATCGAAGAGAGGAGAGTGCAGGGTGTGGCGGTCAAGATCACATCGCCTGCCCGCACCGTCGTCGACTGCTTCCGCTACCGCAACAAGCTGGGCATGGATGTGGCGCTGGAGGCGCTGAAGGACGGCCTGGCTACCCGTCGCGTGACCGTGGCCGCCCTGGTGCGCGCCGCCCAGGTTTGCCGGGTCGAGCGCGTGCTCAAGCCCTACCTAGAGGCCCTGGTCGCATGACCAAGCCCGTGACCAACTTCGCGGCCTCGGTGCGGGCGCGACTGCTGGAAGAAACCAGGCGGCGCAAGGGCGACTTCCAGCTCACCCTGCAGCGCTATGTTGCCGAGCGCTTTCTTTACCGGCTCGGCGCCTCGCCGCATCGAGATCGATTCGTCCTCAAGGGCGCCATGCTCTTCGTGCTGTGGGACCAGAACGCCATTCGCCCCACCCGGGATCTCGACCTGGCCGGCTACTGGAACAACGACGCCGCGTCGCTGGAAGTCGCTTTTCGACAGATCTGCAAGGTGCCCAGCCCGCAAGACGGCCTCGACTTCGCCCTCGATACGCTGCTGGTCGCGCCGATCCGCGATCTTGCCGAGTACCATGGATTTCGGCTGAACCTCGATGTGCGACTGGGCGACGCCGTGATCCCTCTTCAGATCGACGTGGGTTTCGGCGACGCCATTGTTCCCCCGCCGCTGGACGTCGAGTATCCCGTCATGCTCGGCGGTGACGTGCCCCACGTGCGCGCCTATCCGCGCGAGGCCGTGATCGCCGAGAAGCTGCACGCCATGGTCGTCCATGCCGAGGCCAACAGTCGCTACAAGGATTTCTTCGACGTCGTGGCCCTGAGCGGGCGTTTTGCCTTCACCGGGCAGACCCTGGTGGATGCCATCAAGGCCACCTTCGCGCGCCGGAGCTCGGCCACCTTCGAGCCCTGGCCGGTTGCGCTGACAACTGCCTTCTACGCCGATGGGTTGCGCAGCCAGCACTGGGGCCACTTCCTCAAGCGATCGAAGCTGGTGGAAGCGCCCGCGGACTTCAGTTTGGCCGGCGAGCGGGTTATCGCCTTCCTGGAAGCGCCGGTGCGAGCTGCGTCGGCGGCAGAAAGTTACGCCCGCAACTGGCAACCCGGAGGACCGTGGCGATGAGCGTGAACCCAGCCGAACCGCGACCGCGCTACAAGCCGTATCGCCAGTACAAGGACTCCGGCGTCGAGTGGATGGGGGAGATACCGGCAGGGTGGGATATCGTGACATTTCGCCGATTGATCGACCGAATCGAACAAGGGTGGAGTCCCGTTGCGGACGACCGCATTGCCGGCCCAGACGAATGGGCCGTGATCAAGCTCAGTGCGGTAAGCAAAGGCAGGTTCGTTGGGGACGAGCACAAGGCGCTTCCCGCAGAACTTGCACCCGACCGCCGATACGAGATCCGCGAAGGCGACTTTCTCCTTACCAGAGCAAACACTCCTGAACTCGTCGGCGACGCTTGCGTTGCCCGTGGAGTCCGTAGGGGGCTCATGCTTTGCGATCTCGTATACCGTCTCCACCTGGCGACCGACCGGGTCGTTCCAGACTACCTGTCGTACTGGCTCCTTAGCCGAGCTGGCCGCCACCAGATCGAAGTCGACGCGCGCGGGTCGAGTCAATCGATGGTCAAGATTTCCCAAGGACTCATTCGGGCCTGGACAGTGGTCTTGGCGCCAAGAAATGACCAAGATTCCATTGCTACGTTTCTCGACCGGGAGACGGCGAGGATTGATGGGTTGGTGGCGAAGAAGAAGCGGTTGATTGAGCTGCTACAGGAGAAGCGCAGTGCCCTCATCACCCGGGCCGTCACCAAGGGCCTCGACCCAAACGTCCCCATGAAGGACTCCGGCGTCGAATGGCTGGGCGAGATCCCGGCACACTGGACGGCCAAGCACTTGCGATGGGCGATCATGTTCCAGCGTGGGCACGATTTGCCGACGGACGAACGAGAGGAAGGCGAAATTCCGGTAGTGTCGTCGTCGGGCATATCTTCGAGACACTCGCGCGCGGTCGCGAAAGCACCTGGTATCGTGACAGGCCGGTACGGGACGATCGGTCACTTTCACCTGATCTTGCAGGACTACTGGCCCCTCAACACAACACTCTATAGCGTCGACTTGCGAGGAAACTCCCCGCCCTTTCTCCGCTACATGCTGACTAACCTGTCTCCACTCTTTTTGCTCAATGCCGTCAAATCCGCAGTGCCGGGAGTGGACAGGAACGACATCCATCCAACCAGAACTGCTGTTCCACCACTCAGTGAGCAACACGCAATCGCTGACTTCCTAGACGCGAAGTGCGCAGAGATCGATTCGCTGATTGCCAAAGTCCGCACCGCCATCGACCGCCTCCGTGAGCTCCGCACCGCGCTCATCTCGGCGGCAGTCACGGGGAAGATCGACGTGCGGCAGGAGTCGCCATGAGCCCGAGTTCTTCGAGTGCAGCTTCGAGCAGGCCATCGCCTGCGCGGGCGGCGCACCCGCGGCCCGCGCGACGCCACAGCCGCACGATCCATATTGTTTGCGAAATCATTGTATCTCGCTAATAATGTCCACGGCTGTTTTCACGGCCGCAAATAGGGGAACTGATGCCCACCGAGTCCAAGCGCCGGCCACACGGCCGCCGAATCCGCTGCGCGGGAGGCTATCAGGCTTACCTGCCCGCACCGCTGCCGCCCCGCCTGGCGTGGAGCGCCGGACTGGTGGCGGCGCTCTCGCAGGCGGATCGCGCGATCGGCCGACTGGCTGGTGAGGGACGGCGGCTTCCGAACCCCCATCTGCTGATTCGACCGTTTGTTCGGCGGGAGGCGGTGCTGTCCAGCCGCATCGAGGGCACTCAGGCGACCCTGGGCGAGCTGCTCGCGGCCGAGGCGGGAGTAGCCGTCGAACGCAGTCCCGAGGATCTGCGGGAGGTCGCCAATTACGTGGTCGCGCTCGAGCATGGGGTCCGGCGGCTCGGCACGTTGCCGCTGTCGCTGCGCCTGGTGCGCGAGCTGCACGGCAAGCTGATGGCCGGCGTGCGCGGAAACTCGGCGACGCCCGGGGCGTTTCGCCGCTCGCAGAACTGGATCGGCCCCGCGGGATGTACGTTGGTGGATGCCACCTTCGTGCCTCCGCCCGCCGATCGACTCATGGACTGCCTCGGGGCGTGGGAGACCTTCCTTCACGACGACTCGCTGGCGCCGCTGGCGCACGCGGCGCTCGCGCATTCGCAGTTCGAGGCCATCCACCCCTTTCTCGATGGCAATGGCCGCGTTGGTCGCTTGCTCATCACGCTGTTACTGGTCGCCAAGGGCGTTCTCCCGGCGCCGCTGCTTTACCTGAGTGCCTATTTCGAGGTCACGCGGCAGGAGTACTACGCGCGTCTTCTCGCGGTGACGGAGAAGGGGCAATGGGAAGAATGGCTTCATTACTTCTTCCGGGGCGTGACTGGGCAGGCCGAGGACGCGCTCGGCCGCATCCAGCGCATCGATGCGCTGCTGGTGCGCTGGCGCGAACAGCTCGCAGGCGCGTCCTCGAAGCTGCCCTGGCTGGCCCTGGATCGGTTCACGGAGAATCCGTTCTGGACGGTGAATGGCCTGGCCGCAAGACTTGGTGTGGCCTTCACCACCGCCCAGCGGGCGATAGACCAACTGGAATCGGCGGGCGTCGTCGTGCTTGCGACCGAGGCCAAGCGGAATCGGGTGTATTGCGCGCGGGCCATTCTCGACATCCTGGATGAGCCACCCCAATTGCCTGGCACCCAGGGCCGGCGCGGGAGACGCACATGACCCCCGAGATCTCCGAGCGCTCGTTCGAGGAAGCCATCGAGTGTTGCTTGCTCCAGGACGGGCCTGATGCCTACGCAGGCAGCGCGATTGCGGCGCGCGAATCTGCGCCGCCCTTTGGCGACACAGTGCCGGGCGGCTATCGCAAGCGTCTGCCCGAGGACTACGACCGCGGGCTTTGCCTGTTGCCGCGCGATGTGGTGGACTTCGTGCTCGCGACCCAACCCAAGGAGTGGCAGAAGCTGGGCCAGCACCATGGCGCTGCGGTGAAGGAACAGTTCCTGCGCCGCCTGGCCAGCGAGATCGAGCGGCGCGGTGCCCTCGATGTGCTTCGCAATGGGCTCAAGGACTCGGGCTGCAAGTTCCGGCTGGCCTATTTCCGCCCGGCCAGTGGGCTCAATGAAGAGACGCGGCGCCTGCACGCGGCCAACTTGTTCGCAGTGGTGCGGCAGGTCCACTTCAGCGTAAAGAACGAGAAGAGCCTGGATCTGGTGCTGTTCCTCAATGGCATCCCCATCTTCACCGCCGAGCTGAAGAATCCGCTCAACGGCCAAGATGTGGAAGACGCGATTCGCCAGTACAAAACCGAGCGCGATCCGCGCGAGCCGCTTTTCGCCTACGGCCGCTGCCTGGCCCATTTCGCCGTGGACCCGGATCTGGTCTATGTCACCGCCCAGCTCGCCGGGCCGAACACGCGCTTTCTGCCCTTCAACCAGGGGAAATTCGGCGGCGCCGGCAATCCGCCTGTGTCGCCCACGCAATCGGGTTACGCCACGGGCTACCTGTGGCAAGAGACCTGGGCGCGCGACAGCGTGCTCGATCTGGTGCGCCAGTTCATCCACGAGGTCGAGGAAGAAGACGAGCAGGGGCGCAAGACCGGCAGGCGCTTCCTCATCTTTCCGCGCTACCAGCAACTCGATTGCGTGCGCCGGCTGGTGACCGATGCGCGCGCGGCCGGCGCGGGCCAGCGCTACCTGATTCAACATTCCGCCGGCAGCGGCAAGAGCTTCACCATCGCCTGGCTGGCGCACCAGCTCTCCACCTTGCACGACGCAACCGACCGGCGCGTGTTCGATTCAATCGTGGTCATCACTGACCGGCGCGTGCTCGACCGCCAGCTTCAGACCACCATGCGCCAGTTCGAGCAGCAGCTTGGCGTGGTGGAAAACATCGACAAGACCTCGCGCCAGCTCAAACAGGCGCTCGAAGCAGGCAAGACCATCATCGTCACCACCTTGCAGAAGTTCCCGGTGATCGCCAAGGACATGGGCGAGCTTCCCGGCCAGCGCTTCGCGGTGATTGTGGACGAGGCGCACTCGTCGCAATCCGGCGAGGGCACCAAGCCCCTCAAAGAGGTGCTCTCGCTGTCCAATCTCGAGGATGCGGAACGCGAAGAGGCCGCGGCCGATGCCGACGACAGTGAAGTGGACAACCTGGCCCTGGCCGAGGCAGCCAAGCGCGGGCGCTTGCCCAATCTCTCGATGTTTGCGTTCACCGCCACACCCAAGCCCAAGACGCTGGAGCTTTTCGGCTGCCCGCGCGCCGACGGCAAGTTCGCGCCCTTTCACCTCTACAGCATGCGCCAGGCCATCGAGGAGGGTTTCATCCTGGACGTGCTGGCCAACTACGCCACCTACAAGGCCTACTGGCGCCTGCAGAAGAAGGTCGAAAGCGATCCGCGCTACGACAAAAAGAAGGCCGAGTATTTGCTCAAGTCATTCGTCGAGCTGCACCCGCACGCGATCAACGAGAAGGTGCGGGTCATGGTCGAGCACTTCGCGGCGCAGGTGCAGGGTGAAATCAGCGGCAGGGCCAAGGCCATGATCGTGACCAGGTCGCGTTTGCACGCCGTCCGCTACCGGCTGGCGGTGGACAAGTATCTGGCCGAGCGAGGGTTCGCCTGGAAGGGGCTGGTGGCCTTTTCGGGAAAGGTCGAGGACGGCGGCCGGTCGTACACCGAGGCGCAAATGAACGGCTTTCCCGAGACACAGACCGCCAAGACCTTCGACCGGCAAGAGTTTCGTTTCTTGATCGTCGCCAACAAGTTCCAGACCGGCTTCGACCAGCCGCTTCTGCACACCATGTACGTGGACAAGAAGCTGGGCGGGGTGAATGCGGTGCAGACGCTGTCGCGCCTCAACCGCACCCATCCGCCCGACAAGAAGGGCACGATGGTGCTCGACTTCGCCAACCAGGCCGAGGAGATCTGCGCCGCCTTCGAGCCGTACTACGAAACGACGCTGCTTTCGGAGGCCACCGATCCCAACCTGCTTTACGAGATCCAGGCGCGCCTCGCGGCGTTCCCGGTCTTCACCCAGGCCGACGTGGGAGCGTTCGCCAAGATCTATTTCAACTCCAAAGCGACCCAGGACCGGCTCTACGCGCAGCTTGCCCCGGTGGTCGAGCGATTTGCCGGAATTGCGGAGGACGAGCAGCGCGACCTCCGCGGCCAGCTCACCGACTACGTGCGGCTCTACGCATTTCTGGCGCAGGTGCTGAGCTTTGCCGACGCCGATCTGGAGAAGCTGTACGTGTTCGCGCGCCACTTGCGGCGCTTGTTGCCCGCGGATCGGGCCGAGCTGCCGCGCGAGGTGCAGCACAACATCGACATGGAGTCGTACCGGATCCAGCAAACCGGCAGCGGCAAGATTGCCCTGGAACGCAAACCCGGTTTGCTCAATCCGGTGGGCAGCAAGGGCAGCCAGGATGCCGAGGTCGAGGAACTGGAGGCGCTCTCGCGCATCATCGCCGAGCTGAACGAGCGCTTCGGATTGAACCTGGGACCCGAGCATCGGGTGACCCTGGGCCAGATGATGGTCAAGCTGGACGACGACGCGGCCTTGGAGGCCGCGGCGCGGGCCAACACGCGCGAGAACGTGCGCCTGACCTTCGACCAGAAGGTCGATTCCGTGATCCAGGAGATCGTCGATTCCAACTTCGATCTCTACAAGCGCATCACGGACGACCGCGCCTTCGGCGAAGCGCTCAAGAACTTCCTCTTCGATCAGTATGTGCGCGGGCACCGCGATGCCGAGGAGCTGATCAAGCGCGGCGAATCGAAGACCCTGGAGTTCAAGTCCACCTTGCGCTTCAGCCTGAAAGAAGACCGGCAGGACGACAAGGGCGTGACCCACGCGGTGCTGAAGACGGTCGCGGCGTTTCTGAACACCGAGGGCGGCGATCTTCTGATCGGCGTGGCTGACGATCGTTCGATCGTAGGCATCGAGCGCGACCAGCTTGAGAATGACGACAAGTTCATGCGGCACCTGGCCCAGGTCGTGCGCAACGGCCTGGGCGACCGGGCCGGCACCTGCATCGACCCCAAGGCCCAGATCGTCGAGGGCAAAACCGTGTGCGTGGTGAGCTGCCAGAGAAGCCCCGAACCTGTGTTCCTGAAGTGGAAGGGGCTGGAAGCGAGCCCCGCAGGTGACTTCTTCGTGCGCAGTGGGCCGGGGACGGTGAAGCTCAGTCCCGACAGCGCCAAGGAGTACATCCGGACCCGCTTCACCGGGTCAACGACAGGAGAGGAATCGCATTGAGCTGCACCCAAATCTGGGGCAGACCTGGCCTCAGCGTACCTAGCACTACTGATTGAAATTCTCCCGTCGCCGTCGCTGCTGCGGACCCCGCCCGCCGCCTCACTCCTCGGTCAAATACGTCGAGTATTTTCCCTCGTCGTTCGTTGCGGTCGGGGCCCTCGCGACGCGTCGGCTCGGTCCGAATTTCAATCAGTAGTGTTAAACTGGCCGGATCGATTTGCAGCCGTGCGGCCCTATGCACTCGCCAAACGTGGCAGGAATGCACAGATGGGCCAAAAGTGCACAGTGCGACCAGACGGTTCAGCCGTCTGGCCTCCGACGGACGCGGCGGCCCACCCTGCTGGCGCCGGCTTCGGCAACTTCAGTCTTTGAGCTTGCGGTACAGTGTCCGCCGGTTGATTCCCAGGATGCGTGCGGCGCCCGCCTTGTTGCCTCCGTGCTCGTCCAGCACTCGTCGGACATACACACGCTCAAGCTCGTCGAGCGGAATGTTGCT
>PMKP01000371.1 GCA_003157775.1 Myxococcales bacterium
GCGTCCGGCGTGCACGGCTACCTTGCCAGCGACATCATGGACACCTCGGCCGAGCTGTCCGCCGCGCTGACCTCGCGGCTGCGCTTGGCCGTGGCTGGACGTATCAGCTACCTCGACCGTGTGATGGCGGGGGTCACCTCGGCCGACATCGGCGATTCATTTCCCATCCCGCACTACGACGACTACCAGGCGCGTGCTGCCTTGAGTCTGCGCAAGGACGAGGAGATCGCCGCAACCTTCCTCGCGTCCGACGATCACCTGCAGCGGACCATTCCGGCCAGCGATCCCGCCGATCTGCGCACGCAGAACAACGACACCTCTTTTCGCCGCATCTTCGTCAGCTACAGCCGCTTGTTCGACGATGGTTCCAGCGTGCGAGTGACTCCCTCGCTCGGCGTCGACCACAATGCTGAACGGGACACTTTCGGCGACGAGAGCACACAGCTCGACACGCAAACCCTTTCCTACGCCTTGCGCGCAAGCTTGCGCCGGCGCATTCATTCGTCAGCGGTGCTCTTGCTGGGCATGGATGTGCAGGGACAGCAAAGCCAACTGAGCCGCAACGGCTCAGTGAACCAGCCACCCCGGGAAGGGGACATCGTCGCCTTCGGTCAGCGCCCCCCGGCGGAAACAGCATTCGACGACTGGAAGGTGACCGTCTTCAGCGTAGCCAGCTATGCCACGTTGGACCTCAAGCTGGGGAATTGGACGCTCACGCCCGGACTGCGATTCGAACCTACTTGGATCGAAGGGGATCATCGCCTTCCCTTCAGCACCATCGCGCCCCCGGTCGGCTATTCACGGCTCGATGCCCCCCCCAATCCGATTGGCGTCCCGGTGTTGCGCAACCTTCCCAATCCGCGTCTGCAGATCGCCTGGCGACCCATTCCCAGCCTCACGCTCACCACCGGCGCGGGGCTGTATGGCCAGCCGCCTGATCCCGCCGACATGTCCCCGGTGTTCGGCAACCCGTCAATCGTGGGGTCATATGCCGTGCACCTGACCGGTGGGTTCTCGCTTAGGCTGCGTCCGACCTTGAGCCTGGAGTCCGTGGGTTTCTACAAAAAGCTATACGACCTCGTCTCGCGCAGCGAAAGTCCATCCCCGCCCGTGGGACAGGCGCTGACCCAGGATGGAACCGGGCGCGTGTTTGGAGTCCAGATCCTGCTTCGGCAAGAACTCTTCAAGGGCTTCTTCGGCTGGGCAACCTACACCCTGTCGCGCAGTGAGCGCCGTGATCATCCTGATCAGGCATTTCGCCTATTCGACTACGACCAGACCCATGTACTGGCCCTGCTCGCCAGCTACGAGCTGGGCAGGGGTTTCGTGGTGGGCGGCCGCTTCCGCTACTCCAGTGGGATGCCACGTACACCTGTGGTGGACAGCTATCTCGGCAGAAACGGCTACTACGAGCCTGTCTTTGGAGCGCACAACTCGATCCGCATCCCGGCCTTCTATCAATTGGATCTGCGTGGTGAAAAGGCATTCGTCATGCAGCGGACCAAGCTGAGCGTGTTCATCGACGTGCAGAACGTTACCAATCGCAAGAATCCCGAAGAGATTATCTACAGTCAGGACTACAAGCAGAAGAGCTACATCATTGGATTGCCTATCCTGGCCGTTGCGGGCGCACGACTGGAGTTCTAGATGACTCACGCCAAGCATCTTCTTCTCACTTGCCTTCTTGCCAGCGGCACTGTGTTCGGGTGTAAACCCACGGTGGGCCAGGCTCCCTCGCTCATTACCGACTACGCTCTGCTTGCGGTGAGAGGCGAGCCCCCCGAGGCCAAGCCGGGAGCCGACGTGGTGTATTCTTTCGTGCTTGCATCGCCGGCGGGATCTGTGACCGACGCTACCGCGGGCTGGGACGTCTGCCAGACACCCAAACCCCCGGCCGAGAACAATTCAGTGGCCAGCGCCTGCAATCCTCCCGCGCCCGGCCCGACTACGGGACAGACCTTCGACGCCCCGGTCCTGACCAACGCCTGCATGTTGTTCGGCCCGATTGCGCCACCCGTTTCAGTGGGCCAGCCGGCGATCAGACCACGTGATCCGGATAGCACCGGGGGCTACTACCTGCCGGTTCGGGTAAAGTTCCCTGATCTGGCGACCGGCAGTCTGACTGGGTTCGCCTTCGAGCGAATCACCTGTAATCTAGCCAACGCCGCTACGAGTATCGTAGACGAATACAATACGCGTTATCAGCCGAACAATGATCCCGGTATCGCCGCCACAGCTGTCATCAGGGCCGACGGCTCCAGGATGGACCTTGATTCTGACACACAGGTTGTTTCGCCGGGCGAGTCTGTCATCTTCGAGGCGACGTTCGCCGCGGGCTCTGCCGAGACATTCCCGGTCCTTGACCCAAGCGGTGACGCGCTGGTGGATCAGACCGAGAGTCTGTACATGTCCTGGTTCGCCACTTCCGGGTCGTTTGAACACGACCGCACGGGCGTGGCAGGAGGCGAAACCGCAACCTCGACCAGCAATGCCTGGAAGGCCCCGGACACGGCAATGTCAGTCCACCTGTGGCTTGTGCTGCGCGATTCGCGGGGTGGCACTGACTTCAAATCGTACCAGATTCAGGTTACACAGTAGTCGCCCGTCGGATTCCGACGGCGCGGCAAGCACCAGCCCAATGACGCCAATTGGCTTCAGTTGGCGTTCACAATCACGTTGCAGTGCTGTAACACGATCTCCATGGTACCCCGAATATGGTCGCCGCATGCTCGGGATCTCATCCCAGGCGCCCGTGCGCGTTCTCGTCGTGCAAGATGAGCCTGGCCTGAGCAGTTCATTATCGTACATTCTTGAGGCTGCGGGTTACAAAGTGCAGGTCGTCGGTACTGGTGAAGAGGCGCTGCGCATGTTCCCCGATTTGTGCCCCGACCTCGTCTTGCTGGACATTAGCCTGCCCGATTGCTCCGGCTTCGAGGTTTGCCGCCGAATCCGCGCCAGCGCGGTAGCTCGGCAGCCAGCGGTGGTCATCCTGACCGCCAAGACCGGGGAAAGTGACCGGGTCACCGGCTTCGAGGTTGGCGCGGACGACTTCGTGACCAAGCCGTTCAGTTTGCGCGAGTTGATGTTGCGCATCGAGGTCCGCCTGCGGGCTCGTCAGACCGCCGAGCTGGCGGCGGTCGGCGAACTCCCGGGCCACGAGGGGACTGACGAGCGCCTGACGCTGGGACCGCTGGAGATCGATCAAGCAGGCCACCGGGTTTTTCTTGCTGGCGAGGAGATCAGCTTCAGCTCCCAAGAAATGCGCCTTTTGGCCTATATGGCCAGCTCGCCTGGCAAGATGCACACGCGCCGCGAGCTACTCACCGAGGTATGGGGCTATCGCCCTGATGTTTCCAGCCGCACCCTCGACACGCACATCAAGCGCATCCGCGACAAGTTCGGGTCTATGGCGTGGATGATCCAGACGGTGCACGGTGTAGGCTACCGCCTGGCCAAATCCCAGCAACGAGTCCGTCGCCACGATTCGCCGGGCAGCGTCGCCCGTCGGAGGTGAGGCGCGTCGGTGAGGTGGGCAGGATCGGCCGGACGCTCCGTTGACGCTTCAGGCTTTACGCCCTGAGGGGGCTGTCCCGGGTGCCGCCGGCTCCGCTTGCACAGCCAGGCGATAGCCCACCCCACGCACCGTCTGAATGAGATCACTGGAAGCGCCGAACTTGTCCCGGATGCGCTTCACATGGGTATCAAGGGTACGGCTGGAAACCTCGGGATGGTATCCCCACACCTCGGTCAGCAGTTCCTTGCGCGTACGCATCTTGCCCGGCGTTCGCACCAGGAAAAGCAGAAGTCGCATCTCCAGCGGGCTAACCCGGATTTCCTCGCCGGACACAAAGACACGGTGCTCGGCCCGATCGATCTCCAGCGGACCTACTTTCACCCGGGCTTCGTCTTCCGGGTTCTTGAGGCCTTTCGATCCCGGAACCGGCTCAGCCGGTAGCCGTCGCGCCTTGAGTCGCGCATCGATGCGCAGCATGAGCTCGCGAATGCTGAACGGCTTGGTCACATAATCGTCGGCGCCCACCTCGAAACCGGCCACGCGGTTCAGTTCCTGGCTCTTGGCAGTCAGCATGATGACCGCAGGCTGGACACCGCTAGTCGCTGCTCGGATGCGGCGGCAGACATCGAACCCCGATATGTCGGGCAGCATGATGTCGAGCAGCACCAAGTCGGCACGAAAGCTGGCCAACGCCTCCAGCGCCGCCTCGCCACGATCCGCGACCTGCACTTCATAGCCCATCGCCTTCAGGCTGTACGCCAACGAGGTGCTGATGTCGACCTCGTCCTCGACGATCAGGATGCGAGGCAAGGGTCGACGACTGGCTTCAACCATTGCCGACAGGGTACGGCGTCCAGGTTACAGGACAGTGAAGTTGCTGAAACTTTCGTGCTTCTCCCATCTCGCAGATGGTCATGTATGAATGGCGGGTTGGGGATGAGCCAGCGCGTCCGATTGTTGCTCCTTTGTCACGCGGCCCTGCCATAATTCCGCGCCAGGCCTCTAGGGGCAAATAGCCAAACGGGAGTCTTGCACTGTGAGAGCACTAGGGAGCGATTCCATCATCGCTGCTGTCGACGTAGGCGCCAACGCCGTGCGCCTGCAGATGGGCCGCGCTTTGCCCGACGGCAGCATCGAGATCACTCATCAGGAACGTGATCCCGTGCGGCCAGGGCAGGACGTGTTCATGCGGGGTGCGATTCCGGGACCAGCGGTCGAGCGTCTGGTGGCCACCCTGCGGCGCTATGGATCCTTGTGCCGCCGTTACCGCGCGCGGGTGCGCGCGGTGGCGACCAGCGCCCTGCGCGAGGCGCGCAACCGCGACGAGATCGTCCGGCGCGTGCAGCGCGAGGCGAAGTTGAATCTGGAGATCATCTCGGGCAAGGAAGAGGCCCGACTCATTTGCCTGGGCGTCTTGCAGGGCAAGCGGCCCAACACCCGATCACTGTGCGTCGACATCGGCGGTGGTTCGACTGAGGTGGCGGTGGCGTTGGGCGACCGACCCACCCACCTCTGGAGTCTGGCGATGGGCGCAGTTCGCCTGACCGAGCTGTTCAAGTTGGCCCACACCACCACAAGCAAGCAGCTTCGACTAGCGCGCGAGTATGCTCGGGAAGCTATGGCCGAGTCGCTGCCCAAGGTTCTCCCCGGCGCGCCCCGCGTGGCGTTGGGCAGTTCGGGCTCGATCCGGGCGGTGGTTGACTACACCGCGGCCGAAGGCAGCAACCAGGCCACGGTCAAGCAACTGGGCCGCGCGGTCGAGGAACTCGCGGTCATGAGCCCGCGCGAGCGACGGCAGCGTTTTGACCCAGCCCGTGCCGATATTGTGCTCGCTGGCGCTGTGATTCTAGAGGCGCTGGCACGCCGGCTTTCACTGGATGCGGTGACGGCCGTCGATCGAGGCCTACGCGACGGTTTGCTGGTCGATTTGCTCAACCGTCGCAGCACCAGTCAGCGCGACCGTTCTCTGGCTGATGAGGCGCTTGCGCTTGGGCGCCGGTTTCAGTTCGATGAGGCGCACGCACGCCAGGTCGCCACGCTGGCGTTGGCCCTGTTCGATCAGATCCCGCAGATTCACCGCTTGCCGGCCGCAGTTCGTCCGTATTTGGAGGCAGCCGCGTGGTTGCACGACATCGGCAATTCCGTGAACTACCAGAAGCACCATCGTCACACCGAGTATCTGGTGCGTAATACGGACATTCCGGGCTTGGCCGACCGCGAGCGCGATCTGGTTGCGCGCATCGCACGCTATCACCGCAGAAGCCACCCTGACCTGCACCACAGCGGCATGGCGGGGCTGTCACGCAGCGAGGCCGTAATCGTGCGCAAGCTGGCGACCCTGCTGCGTGTGGCAGACTCGCTCGATCGCAGTCACGCCCGGCCGGTGCGGCGGCTGGCTGCACGCATCCGGCCGCACGAGATCGTCTTGACTCTGGCCGCGCGAGGAACCGTGGACTTGGAGATGTGGGACGTGATGCGTGAAGCCTCGCTGTTTCGCCAGGTATTTCGCCGCCGTCTGCGGGTCGAAGTGGCTTGAACAGATGCTCAGTAATACTCAGGGTTGGCGAACATCACAAGAGTTCACAGAAATGTCACAGAAGGTAGTCTCAACGCGGAGCAAGACCTAGTCCCTTGTCTTCCAAGCGCCATTCTGCTTCGACTGACCACGCGCTCGACAGCGCGGGGACTGACGTGCGCCCGCACCACTTCATCAATCGCGAGCTGTCCTGGTTGGAGTTCAACGGACGCGTATTGGAAGAGGCGTGCGACCCGAATGTGCCGCTGGCCGAGCGTTGCAAGTTCCAGGGCATCGTGGCGTCCAACCTGGACGAGTTCTTCATGGTGCGGGTCGCCGGGCTCAAGCAGTTGCTGGCGGGTGGTGTAGCTGACAGTGGTGCAGATGGGATGTTGCCAGGAGAGCAACTCGCGGCGATCTCCGCGCGTACCCACGACATGGTGGCGGCCCTGTACCGCAATTATCTCGACTTCATCGCACCCCAACTGGCCGCCAAAGCGGGTTTGGCCATCCTGGCTCCTGACCAGCTCAATCCCGAGCAGAAGGGGTTCCTGAACGCGCACTTCAGCCGCAACGTTTGGCCCGTGCTCACGCCGCTGGCAGTGGATCAGGGACATCCCTTTCCGGTTCTGCGCAACCGCAGCCTCAACCTGGCCATCGTCCTGCGCAAGGAACACCAGCGCGTGGCTCGCCGCTCCCGCATCTTCGCCGTGGTGCAGGTGCCAGCCGTGCTGAAACGCCTGGTGGAGATCCCGCCCTCGTCGCCTCATCGGGCCGCTTTCGTCTTGCTCGAAGACGTCATCGCCATGCACGTGGGCGAGTTGTTTCCGGGCTTTCGCGTCGTGGGTTGTCATTGTTTCCGCGTGACACGCGACTTCGATCTGTCGGTGGACGAAGACGAGGCGGATGATCTGCTCAAGACCATCCAGCGCGAGCTACGGCGCCGCGAGCGCAACGAGGCAGTGCGGCTGGAACTCGCGCACGACACCCCCGCCGAGGTGGAAGGCTTTCTGCGTAAGGCATTGCACTTGCAGCCGGATGACGTGTACCCCGCCGAGGGACCGCTGCATTTGGCCGATCTGGCTCCGCTGGCCACGCGCGACGAATTGCGGGACTTCAGGGACGAGCCGTTTACTCCGCAACCGGTAGCGGCCTTTCTCGACGCGGACATGTTTCGGGTGATTTCCGAACACGACGTGCTCTTGCACCTCCCCTACGAATCGTTCGATCACGTGGTGGATTTCGTGTCGACCGCGGCCAACGACCCCGACGTGCTGGCCATCAAGCAGACCCTGTACCGGACCGGCGCCGATTCGCCCATCGTCACTGCGCTGACTCGGGCCGCGGAGAATGGCAAGCAGGTGACGGCTATGATCGAACTGCGCGCACGCTTTGACGAAAAGCGGAACATCACTTGGGCGCGCGTACTGGAAGAGGCGGGCGTACACGTGGTGTACGGTGTGGTGGGGCTGAAGACCCACTGCAAGGCTTCGCTGGTGGTGCGCCGCGAGGGCGATGCCATCCGTCGCTATGTGCACTTGTCGACGGGAAACTACAACCCGCTTACCGCGCGCACCTACGGGGACATTTCGCTCTTCACCGCGCGCGAGGCATTTGCCGACGACACGGGGGCCATGTTCAATTTGCTGACCGGGTATTCCGCGCCGCCCTCGTGGAAGCGTTTCACCGTGGCACCGCTGGGCTTTGCCGAGCGAATCGTCGAGCTCATCGATCGGGAGCGGATGTACGGCCGCTCCGGTCGCATCGTGGCCAAAATGAATGCCCTGGTCGACCCGGATGTGATCCGCGCCCTGTATCGGGCGTCGCAGAACGGGGTGTCGATCGATCTGCTGGTGCGCGGGATCTGTTGCCTGCGGCCGGGAATTCCGGGCATGAGCGAAAACATCCGCGTGCTGAGCGTGGTCGATCGCTATCTTGAACACGCCCGCATCTTCCACTTTCACGCCGGCGGCCGGCGTGAGGTGTACCTGTCGTCGGCCGACTGGATGCCGCGTAACTTCATCCGACGCGTTGAGGTGATGTTTCCGGTCGACGACGAATCGCTGCGCGACCGCTTGATCGACGAAATCCTGGCCATCAGCCGCGAGGATAACGTGAAGGCGCGCATGCTGTTGCCCGACGGTACCTATCAGCGCCTGCGCCCCGGGAATGGCGATCCACTACGGCGCAGCCAACAGCGCTTCATTGAACTGGCAAGGCAATCCGCGGCAAGGCCGGCGACTCAGAGGGAGGACGGAGACGAATATGTGGCGGCGGAGCGTGAAGGCCCGACGAAAACCGCGGCTACTGGCGCGCTGCCCACCTTGCTCGGCAAGCCCTCGTTGCCTTCATAGTCGCGTGGGGAACCCTTCGAGGGTTCCATGCAAATAGTTGTCCGATCCGTAACGGAGACGCCACACGCGAGAGGGTATTCTGCGTGCCGGTTTTGTGGGCCGCCTGGGTGCGTCGCAATCTCCTGACCTGGGTGGCCCACTCTTGATGTGGGAACCCTCAGAGGGTTCCCACGCGCTCCCGCGACGGGCGCGCGCGAAGCACGCGTGGGGCAGGGGTGGGGCGTGTAGGCCCTAGCCCCCGAAGGGGGCGCTCTGGCTCCGGCGGGCAAAGCCCGCCTTCGCCTACGCGATCATGGGAACCCTGGCTCCCCACGCGATTAGAAAGGCTCGCTGCGGGACTTGGAGGCAAGAACTCTGGCGATGGCCTCGTCCCACAGCGACGGTTGCGGAGATCCGAAAACCGCGGACATCCACGGCCAAGGCGCATCATTGTCGTCATCGCACATCCCGTCGGCCACGGCCTCATCGTCTTCGTGCTCAGCCCCCGGCCAGGCCGGTTCGTTGTCGTCCCATGGATTCTTGTTGGGAACGATGGCCGGCGCGTTCTTTCTTTCCCGCTCACCGGGGACGCAATTACCCGGCTTTCTGCACGGATTTGTATTTTGGTCGCTCATCTCTTCCTCCAAGTCACGGGTTCGGTTGACTGTGGTTCGCATGTTGGGTAGTAGCTGTGGACCCGAACCCAGCATAACGAGGTCTCAGTGAACACAGCGTCACCGTTGCGCGACATTTGCGAAACCCGGTTCGGGCGCTGTCCCGCTCGCCGAAAGACGAAGGCAGAATACAACAGCACGGGTTTCTTTTCCGACTTGTCACCCAGGTGCCACGACAGTGACTGGGGAATTGGCCAATACTTGGTCCAGCGAAAGGACCAGACCCATGGCGACCTCGACTTTCACGCCCACCCTCAGTGCATGCGGACATTTTGATACCCGCGCATTCAACGACAATGGCGGCCGAGCCTTCGACGTCCAACCGTCTTCGCGGATCTTGGTCGCGCTCCAGGATGCAGAAGCCCGACGGTGGATGAGCCGAACGCTTCGCGCTAAGGGGTTCCGGGTGATCGCGCTTGATGAGCCATTTGCCGTGTGGAGCATGGTGGTGGATCACGCATCGCCACGCTTGGCAGGTTTTGACTTCGTCATTTGCGGCGGCTTTCGCCGCGATTCCGAGCGGGGCGCGGCGCGTGCACCCAGCACTGGTACACGCTTCTTCCTCTTGCTTGGCCGCCGTGGCTTCGTTCCCTTTGCCGCTGACGGAACGCCGCCCCCGGCATGGGCATTTCGTCGCGCTGGCGCCGGGCTTGTCCAGGACAACTCGAGGCGACCCGGTTCAGTGGATTACCCGGGAGGGTTGCCAGACGCTCGCTCCACGGAAACGGTTCCGGGTCACATGCAATGAGCCGATCCGGGTTTCTCACGCTCGCTCTCGCCCTGACCCCGCTGTCCACCTGCCATGCCACGCGTAAGGCTGTGTCCACCGGCCCGCCAGTCGGGACAGGCTACCGCGTGGTGGTGGCGATTGTGGTGGATCAACTGGCGGCATGGGTGATGGCAGAGCGAGCGCAAGAGTTGCCCGCGAACGGCGGTCTTGCCCGCCTTGGCCGCGAGGGACTGTATGTGCGGGAAATGGAGTTCCAGCATGCGGTCACCGAGACCGCGCCTGGGCATGCGGCGCTTTTCACCGGGCGTGTGCCGCGCGAGACCGGAATCTACTCAAACGAGATCCTCCGGCCGGGTGACGTCGAGACGGTGTCGATCCTTCGTGATCGGGCCACCCACCTGGTCGCTGCCGACGGTACGTCTGTCGAGGGCGAGGGCAGTTCACTGGCGGCCCTTCATTCGGACGTGGCGACAGTTGCTGATTTGTGGCGCGCGGTGCATCCGGATGGGCGCGTATTCAGTTTCTCGCTCAAGGATCGCGGCGCATTGTTTGGCGGCGGCCGGCATCCCGACCTCGTGTTGTGGCTCGACACCAAATCGGCCCGCATGGTCAGTTCAACCCCATTTGCCAGCGCCGGGCAATTGCCTGCATGGGCGGCAAACGCCGGAGGCGGCGGCGCTGTGGCCAAGCTGCTGCAAACACCCTGGGCGCTGGAAGGGGAGGAGCGCGCGTGGGTTGCGAGACATGCCTACCCGAATGATGCCCACCCGGGCGAATCGACGCATATTCTCGGGAATCACTTCCCCCACGTGATTTCGTCGGCTGAGGCATTGCGGGCCACGCCTTTGGGTGACGAGCTAGTGCTCGGGCTGGCACGTGCGGCGACACAGGATGCGGCCAATTCCTCCACGCCCCTCTTTCTCTCGCTGTCGCTTTCCGCCAACGACTACATTGGGCATCTATTTGGGCCGCATTCCTGGGAGGCATGGGACGAGCTCCTGCGGCTCGATCAAGCCCTGTCCCGCTTTTTCGCATTTCTGGACCACAGCGTGGGGGCGAACGACTACGCGGTAATCCTTACCGGCGATCATGGCATCAATCCATTGCCTGAATTGGCGCCACACGAGCGTTCCTGGTGCGCCAGTCCCGACCCCTGGCAACGACCCTGTGCCCCAACTCGGCGCGTGCGCGGAGCTGCCAAGGCCGGCTTGTCCGCGGCCGGGCACACGGTGCGCGAGGTTCTGGACAGCGCCTGGACCCGCGAGTTCGGCCGTCCCGGGCCTTGGGTTGCTGGCGTGGCGGGCCCCTTTGTCTACCTGACCAAGGCATCGGTCGCGGCCGCGGAGCGGGCGAGGCTCGTCCGCGTCGCCCGGACGGTTTTGGGCAAGTCGTTCGGCGTGCGCAACGTGCTGGACGTGCGACAGTTTGCTCGTACCTGTTCCCCGGATCGCGCAGACGCTCTCTTGTGCCGGTCGCTTCCGGCCGACGTCGCCGCTGACCTCTTCGTCGAGCTGGGCCGGGACGATTTCTTCGATGCCGAGCTTGATCCGGGTCTGGGCACCAACCACGGTTCGCCCCGCCGCTTCGACCGCAGCGTGCCGCTCTACCTGCGAGCGCCTGGCTGCGTGCCCGCGGGCACGCTAGTCACGGAGCCGCTGCGCTTCGACGCCTTCACCCGCACGCTAGCCTCGCTGCTCGCCCTGGCACCCGATGCCATCGCCCCAACTGGTCGCGATCTTTGCAGGCGTTGATTCATCAGCCCCGGTTGTGTCCAGGGTTTCGCTCGCGCGACTCAGAAGGAACAGATCGTTCAACGAGGCGATAGCCAACCCCGCGGACGGTATCGATGTAGGCGCCGGCATCGACGAGTTTTTGGCGCAGTCGCTTTACGTGGGTGTCCAGAGTGCGGCTGGAGACTTCCGGGTGGTAGCCCCACACCTCGGTTAGGAGCTCGCGCCGGTAGCGAACTTTCCCTGGCACTTGCAAGAGATGCAGCAGAAAACGCATCTCGAGCGCGCTCACGTGCACCTCGCTGCCATTGATGAAGACTTGGTGGGAGTCGGGGTCAACCTCGAAGTTGCCGATGGTGATACGGGCGTTGCCCGGCGCGGCCCCGGCTGGCGCGTCATGCTCGTGCTCGTCCTGGCCGCGCTGCCGCGCCTCCATGCGGAGAAGCAACTCGCGCACGCTGAACGGCTTGACCAGGTAGTCATCAGCGCCCACCTCGAACCCCACCACGCGGTCGACTTCTTCACCGCGTGCGGTAACCATGATCACGATCGGCTGAGATGTCTGGCCGCTGGCGCGAATCCGCCGACACACCTCCAGTCCCGATATGTCGGGCAGCATGAGGTCCAGCAGAACGATGTCCGGCGGCTGAGCAGTCGCCAGCCGCAGTGCTGCAGTGCCGTCCAATGCACTGCGCACCTGGTAGCCGGCCGCTTCCAAACTGTAGGATAGGCTGGTCACCAGATCCACCTCGTCCTCCACCAGCAGGACCAGGCTCTTGCGCCGCCGCGCAGTCTCCGCGCCAGGCGCGTGCGGGCCACTCGCGGGCTGCGCGCCTTGGCCCGTCGGAACTCGGGGTATCAGGCTTCGAGGCTCTTCAGTTTCTTTCGTGGTTTGGGACAGCACGCGTAGAATCTCCTGAGTTGGCAGCGTGGCGAACATCTTCTCCTCCCGCCATCAGCATGACCGTCTCGCATAGGTTGGTGACGTGGTCTGCGACGCGCTCAACGTGTTTGACAACCGACTGCAACCGCAAAACCTGCGTCATGCATTGAGCGTTCTGGCCTACGTGGGTAAGCAATTCGCAAAAAATCTGGGTGGAGAGGTTGTCAACTAGCTGGTCACGAGCAATGACGTTCTCGGCCTTGCTTGCATCGGAGGTGACGAACGCATCGAGAGCTTCGCGCAACATGGACTCGACCTCCGCGGCCATGCGAGGAAGGCCCACTTCGGGTTGAAGTGGCGCTTCCGCGCACAGATCGAGCGCGCACCGGCCTATGCTGACGCCCAGATCGGCAATGTGCTCAAGATCGGTCGCGAGTCTGAGTGAACTTGTGACGAAGCGCAGATCCGAGGCTACCGGCTGGTGCCGTGTGAGAATTCTGCGGCAGAGGCAATCGATTGCGATCTCGTGTTGTTCGACCGCGCAATCGGACTCGACGGTTCGGTGGGCCAGTTCGGCGTCGCGCTCGGTGAGTGCCCTAACGCTGGCGCCAACCAGGGCTTCGACCCGACCACCCATCATGATCAGTTGGACACGCAGGCGCCGAACATCATCCCCATATTCTTGGTCGATGTGCATCCGCTCCCTCATGATCGGCGAGCTCCTTTGCGAGAAGCGGCCGTCCAGTCGCAGCGAAGCGCGTACTCGGCCAGGTAACAGAGACTCGTCCGACGCAAGTCTTTCTTGGGACGCGGAGGTGTTGCGGTAGCCCCGGCCAGCGTCTTGCTGAGCATGGAAACACCAGGCGTGTCTTCGGCTCGGACAACTGAAACCCCGCGCACGGCAGGGGGGCCGGTCGGGACATGTGCCCCGTCAACCCGGCCAGCGGCCAGACCGCGTTTCGATCTCATGCACCGTAGTCTGACGATACCCAGTAACGAACGGGTGACGTAATGGAAAACTCTTGCGCAAGGGACGCCTTGAGCTCGGCGCAGGGCACTGTGCCGCGATTCATCAGGCCACATCTGGTCGTAGCCTGTGTCACAGACGCGCCACGCAAATGTTGCCAAGATGGCGCCGACGATTTCTTGCGGTCCGAGTATGGATCAGGCATGAAAATCCTGCATGAAGCGTGCGTGATCACGTGTCTCGACGAAGACGATCCATGGCGGACGGAACGCCGGAGCGACGGCTGGAACGTGGGCGACGTCCCCCCTGACGAGTCGGGCTCCATGCAACTCGCAGACGATCCGTGGACGGAGCGCCGGAGCAGCGACTGGAATATAGGTGAAGCTCCCCCCCACGAGATGGATTCCACGCACCTTGCGCTGGTGCCAGTCGAATGCGGTCAGAGAACGGCTGAAGAGACAGATCCCATTGTGGTCAGCGTGCTCACGCACCAGCGGATCGCTGAGCTCTTGCGGCAGGACGATGCTTCACTGCGCGCGGATGGCGTGGGGGCATGGAACGCGGATCGGCGTTCGCCGGCCTGAGCGCGGGCGCAACCCGCGCGGCTGGGCCACGCCGATCCCCCAAGCGGCCGGCCTGCTCATGTTTTCAGCGTGCTTCCCATGGACGCACGCTGTTGTGATAGAAACCAGGCCATGAGCAAGGTGACGCGCGCCCTCATCTCGGTTTCGGACAAGACCGGCGTTGTGGATCTCGGCCGCCGGTTGGCAAAGCTTGGTGTCGAGATTCTGTCAACCGGGGGCACCTCGCGCTCGCTGCGCGAGGCCGGGCTGACGGTGCGTGATGTCAGCGACTTCACCGGCTTTCCCGAGATGCTCGACGGCCGGGTGAAGACGCTGCACCCGCGCGTGCACGGCGGAATCCTGGGCCGGCCCACGCCCGAGCACGAAAAGCAGATGAAAGAGCACAAGATCGATCCCATCGATCTGGTGGTGGTGAACCTGTACCCGTTCCGCGAGACCGTGGCGCGCGGAGCCGCCTTCGACGAAGTCATCGAAAACATCGACATCGGCGGTCCGGCCATGGTGCGCTCGGCAGCGAAGAACCACGAACGCGTGGCCGTGGTGGTTGATCCCAAGGACTACGACCGCGTGCTGGGCGAGATCGAAAGCAAGGGTGAGGTTTCGGCCGCCCTGCGCTTCGAGCTTTGTCGCAAGGCATTTGCCCACACCGCTGCCTACGACGGCGCCATCGCCAGCCACCTCGGCCGTCTGGCCGACAACGGCAGCGTCGCTTCGGATTTCCCGGCCACCATGCACCCGTCGCTGCACCTGGAGCGGGTGCTCCGCTACGGTGAGAACCCCCACCAGAAGGCCGCCTTCTATTCATGGGACGCGCCTTCGGGAATGTCGCTGGCCAAGGCCGAGGTGCTGCAGGGCAAGGAGCTTTCCTACAACAATCTGCTTGACCTGGACGCCGCCATGAAGCTGTGTGCGGAATTTGAAATGCCCGCAGCGTGCATCATCAAACACACCAACCCCTGCGGCATCGCGGTTTCCGACAAGGGCATCAACGAGGCATTCCGCTTGGCCAAGGAAACCGATCCGGTCTCTGCCTACGGCGGCATCGTGGCCTTCAACCGCACCGCCGACGCTGATCTGGCGCGCATGATGGGCGAAGGCTTCCTCGAATGCGTGGTGGCGCCTGACTACACGCCCGAAGCTTTGAAGGTTTTTGCTGGCAAGAAGAACCTGCGCCTGCTGCGCGCCAAGCTGGCGCCAGGCGCGGCCGGGCAGCTCGACCTGCGCGCCATCTCGGGTGGCGTGCTGGTGCAGTCGAGCGACATCACTACCTGCGCGGCCTCGGCGGGCAAGATCGTATCCGCGCGCAAGCCTACCGCGCAGGAGCTGGCTGACCTCGACTTCGGCTGGCGTGTGGCCAAACACGTGAAGTCCAATGCCATCGTGTTCGTGGGCGGCGGCCGCACCCTGGGCGTGGGCGCGGGCCAGATGTCGCGGGTGGACTCGGTCAAGCTGGCGGTGTCCAAGGCGCGCTGCTCCTTGGGCGGCTCGGTGCTCGCCTCCGACGCGTTCTTCCCATTCCGCGACGGCGTGGACGAGGCTGCCAAGGCCGGCGTCACCGCCATCATTGAGCCCGGCGGATCAGTGCGCGACGCCGAGGTCATTGCCGCGGCCGACGAGCACAAGATTGCACTTGTCTTTACCGGCGAGCGTCACTTCCGACACTAACCACATCGCTTGCGGCATCCTATTTAGCGAGGTCAGGAAGGAGGCGACAGATGACAATCAGCGGACGACGGGCTAGGGAATTCTGGGCCGCACGGTCGGCAGGCAAGACGACGGATCCCAAGAGCACTCCGCGTTCCTGGATGGCGCCAGCCGTTTCACCACCCACAGTCAAAACCCCGGCCTTCATGTTGGGTGGCCGCTTCGCCGTGATTCGCGAGCCACACTTCATGCTGGATGCCCGGCCGGGCGAAAGCACCCCGGCCTCTCGTGCCGACAAGGCAAAGCCCGCAGGGTTGTCGGTTGTCGACCCCTCTGACGAATCTCCAGATGCAACATAGGATTCTCCTCGTCGGCTCAGGTGGGCGCGAGCACGCCCTAGCCTGGAAGCTACTGCAGAGCCCACTTTGTGATCACCTGGTGGCCGCGCCAGGCAACCCCGGCATCGAGGCCCTTGGGCGCGGCAAGGGGCCGGGCGCCGGCAAGGTCACCCTGGCGCCGGTGGGGGCCGAGGCAGTAGCTGACCTGCTGGCGCTGGCCGAGCGTGAGCGCATCGATTTCGTGGTGTGTGGCCCTGAGGCGGCCCTGGCCAAGGGATTGGGCGATGCCTTTGCCAAGCAGGGCATCGCGTTTTTCGGCCCGTCGCAGGCAGCCGCCGAGATCGAGGGATCGAAGAAATTTGCCAAGGATCTGATGAAGCGCGCGGGCGTTCCCACTGCGGCCTACGGCAGCTTCAACGACTTCGCGGCGGCCGAGGCATTCATCGACGGCCAGCCGGGCGATGTCGTGGTCAAGGCTGACGGACTGTGTGCGGGCAAGGGCGTGGTGGTCGCCAATTCACACAAAGAAGCCAAGGCCGCAGCCCGCGCCATGCTGCTAGACCGCAGCTTTGGCGAGGCGGGCGCGGCCGTCGTGATCGAAGAACGCCTCTTTGGCCGCGAGTGTTCCATGATGGCCCTGTGCGACGGTGAGCGCTTCGTGCTGCTGGCCACGGCCGAGGACCACAAGGCAGTGTTCGACGGGGATCACGGGCCCAACACCGGTGGCATGGGCGCCTATTCGCCCTCGCCTCTGGTGGACGCGGCTCTTACCGAGCGCATTGCCCGAACCATCTTTGCGCCCACAGTGGCTGCCATGGCTACCATGGGCCGGCCGTTTCGCGGGCTGCTCTACGGCGGGCTGATGCTGACGCCTGAGCGCGGGCCCATGGTCATCGAGTGGAACTGCCGCTTCGGCGATCCCGAGACCCAGGCCGTCTTGCCCCGCATGCAAGATGACCTTCTGCCTTGGTTGCTGGCTGCAGCCCAAGGCAAGCTGCCAGCCGGCTCACCGACCTGGTCGCCCGGCATCGCGGTGTGCGTGGTGCTGGCAGCCGCGGGCTATCCGGGCAAGGTGCGCAGTGGCGATCCGATCGACGGGTTGGCAGAGGATGGCCAACTTCCCGGTGAGGGCACGGATCTGGTGGTATTTCACGCCGGCACCAAGCGCGAGGGACAGCGGCTGCTGACCAGTGGCGGCCGCGTGCTGGGCGTGACCGCGCAGGGTGCGGACTTGGATATGGCGCGCGCACGTGCCTATGCCGGAATCGACCGTATTGGGTGGAGAGGCATGCATTTTCGAAAAGACATTGGCCTGCGAGGACGAACATGAGCGGAAAACTAGGAAGCGACGTAGCCATCTTGATGGGGTCAAAGTCCGACCTTGAGATCATGAAACCAGCGGCGCAAACCTGCCGCAAGCTCGGCCTCAGCGTGGACGTGCGCGTGCTGTCAGCCCATCGCACGCCCGAGCAGACNNGGCACCAAGGTCTTCATCTGCGGCGCGGGCGGCGCAGCCCATTTGGCCGGCGCAGTGGCCGCGCACACCACCCACCCGGTGATTGGCGTGCCCATTGTGGCCGGCAGCCTGCAAGGCATGGATGCGCTTCTGTCTACTGCCATGATGCCCCCGGGAATTCCCGTGGCGACTGTGGCCATTGGCGGCGCCGAGAACGCGGGCCTGTTGGCCGCGCAGATCATTGCGCTCGGCGATCCCGCGCTGGCCAAGGCGGTGGCCGCCGAACGCGAGGCGCGCCTGCAAAAGGTGCTGGAGGCCGACGCCGAGGTGCGCGAGAAATGGTAAAGGCCGCCGCGGCAGCCGCCGCCATTGTTCGCGGCGAAATCGTCGCCTATCCGACCGAAACCTTCTACGGCCTGGCTGTCGACGCGCTCGACGAGGGCGCACTGGCCAGGCTGTGCGTCTTGAAAGGGCGGGAGGCAGAGAAGGCTTTCCCTCTCCTGGTTGCCGGGCGCGAGATGCTCGCCTCACTGTGCAGCGAAATTCCTCCCCTCGCCGAGCGACTGATGGCGCAATACTGGCCCGGACCACTGACCCTGGCACTGCCCGCGCGCCCGGGACTGCCCGCGTCTATTGTGGCTGACGGCTGCGTGGCAGTTCGTGTATCGCCCCACCCACTCGCGCAAGCGTTGGTGGTTGCGCTTGGCCGCCCCATCACGGCCACCAGCGCCAACCCGGCCGGCGCCCCGCCATCCCGCACAGCCAGCGAAGTCGCTGCCTATTTCGCCGCGCCGATCTGCTCGATCCTCGACGGCGGCGCAACCCCCGGCGGTCGGCCCAGCACCCTGGCCCGCGTGTGCGGCGATCGCGTGGAGATCTTGCGCCAGGGGGCGGTGGTTCTGGCGGACATCCTCTGAACACTGGTGCGGGTCAAATCCTACCTTCCGCTCTCGATCTCGGTCCCAGCCCGCAGGCGGTCGAGATACGCAGCGTAGCTGAATGTGCGATCGCGGCGACGACCACTGGTTTCCACCACTCGCGGTGGGTCTGGTCGTTGGGAGAAGCTCCACGACCCGGACGATGCTAACGATGGGGTGCTCGGGTAACAGCTATTGCAAGTAAAGCATTCTTTCTTAGCACAAGGGATTGGGCAAGGATCCTTCCCTATGCGCAATCCCGCGATAGCAGCAGGAGATCGCGGGTCAGGCCGGAGGGTGAGGCCGGGCGCAATGGGGCAGACTGTCCACGATCGGCCCGGAGGCGGCGCGGGAGATTGGATGGTGAGGGTGACGACCGGAGGTTGCTACCCCGATATCGCGGCCACTCACGATGAGCGCTATGATAGTGAAACTGTCATGGCCGAACCTCCTCGCACTGCCCTTTCTCCCCCAGCCATCATCGCGGAACGCGAAAAGGTCGTCGCTCGTTTGTCCGACGCCTTTGCTCACGATCGACTGAACATAGAAGAATTCGAACGCCGTCTAACCTTGGCACATGGGCGGGATACCATCGCGTCCATAAATCAACTGGTGGATGACCTAGCGGAGGCGGCTGGGGAAGTTCGCCCGCAGGAACTGGCCCACGCGAGCGATGTCCCGGGGCATCAGGAAATCACCGCCATTTTCGGTGGCAGCCAGTTCTCTGGACCGAGACCGCTGCCCCGCCGACTCAAGATCAGGGCGATATTTGGCGGCGTGCAGGTGGATCTGCGCGAGGCCCTCTTTCCCAATGGCGTAGTTGAGATGGAAGTGAAAGCCGTGTTTGGCGGCGTGCAGATCATCGTGCCCCCGACCTTGGCGGTGGAGTGCCACGGCGTGGCGATCCTGGGCGGTTTCGAGAACCTCAACCGCGCGCCTGCGAATTCGGCTCCATCGGCGCCCCTGTTGCGGGTGCGAGGACGCGTCCTATTCGGTGGCGTGCAGATCGAGACACGCCTGCCCGGCGAGAAGTTGCACTGGCACCATCACCACCAAGAACGCCACGCCCTTCGCGAGGAGCGACGCGCGCTGCGCAGGGAAATGAAGCAACTGAATCGGCGCGATCCCGATGACCAATAGTCCTCAGTAGCGTGGCACATGCCAATATAGACCCGCCATGAAGAGAATCTTCGTCTCCGGATGCTATGACATTCTGCACGCCGGCCATGTTCAGTTCTTCAACGAAGCAAAGGCGCTTGGCGATCACCTAACTGTTTGCTTCGCTTCAGACAAAGTCCTGTGGGCGCACAAGAAACGCCGATCGTCCATCCCCCAGGAGCATAAGCGGGCACTGCTGCAATCTCTTGCCATGATCGATAACGTGGCAATTGGAGACAACCTTGAACTAGGGCTGGATTTTCAAGACCACTTTTTCCAGCTCAGGCCGGATATCCTGGCGGTTACCGACGACGATCAGTACGGTGAACTGAAGCGCGCTCTGTGTGCAAGAACCGGAGCCACCTACGTGGTGCTGCCCAAGACGCCGCCGAAGTTCAGTCCGGTCTCAACCACAGAAATCGTACGATGGATTCGCGCCCCCAAAGAAGCGCCATTGAGGGTCGATTTTGCCGGCGGGTGGCTGGATGTGCCGCGCTTCTCCAGGACCGGAGGTTTCATCGTAAACTGTGCTATCTTGCCCTTGGTCTCGATCGGTTCCTGGGAGTACGAGAAGCGTTCGGGCCTCGGCGGAAGTGCCGCCTGGGCGCTTCTCAATGGACAAGATGGCGTCGACAGTGAACTCAATCTGGGGGTGGGATGGCAGGATCCGGCAGTGATCACCGAAACCGGCCTGTGTGTGTGGAGAAGCGGGTTGCGACCAACGTTACATTTGAAACGCAACGGCGACATGCTCAATGGACGGATGGCACTACTGTACACCGCCCAAGAGCATGATACGCCGGAGATCGCCGCCCGAACCCGCAACTACGAATTGATCTACCATGCAAGCATAGTCGCGAGTGAGGCGGTGTTGCGTGAGGATATGGGGAGATTGGCGGAGGCCATAGGCATGAGCTATGGCGCCCAGATGGAAGAGGGGATGAATCCCTTGCCGCATTGGGAAGCATGTCTGGCATGCAAGTACTGCGGCGGCGGATGGGGCGGCTATGCGGTGTATCTGTTCCAATCGGCCAATGACCGTAATGCCTTTGTCAAGCGTCAAGCCCAAGCCAAAGCAATCGAACCATTCGTGAGAGGGTATGGCGTTTCCTGATGCCTGGAGCGCCGGTAGCGATTGCGGGTACCGTCACTCGCGCGCGATCACCGCGCCCCGCTCCGACGCGTCACGCGCCACACAGCGGATGCTGTCACGACCAGTCTGGGGATTCTTCTGCTCGGCGCCTTGCCCCGCCAGCGTCAGCAGTCCTTGGTCGGCAGATCCTTCGATCTCGGGCGCAGACGACTGCTCGCTGCTCTTTTTCCAAAAACCACTGGGACAAAAAAGCGGCACGCGGTTCTCCACCCTGCACGAGTGCCTCCAGGCCAGGCTGGTGACCAGGTAGATGAACGGATGATGCCGATTCGTCCAGAAGCGGCGAAGGATCTTCGGCGTGCTGTAGAAGTTCACGCCCATCCGGCGCGTGCCCTCCTGCAATTGCTCGGCGGTCATCAACTTGGGCTGAAACACGGCGGTCGCCCCGTCGTATTTCGACCAGTCGTAGGTCGTGATGCGTGACTGGGCGTGCAGCTTCTCGAACAGTTTGGTCCCCGGGAAGGGCGTCAGGGCAGAGAAGGATCCGTGGCCCACACGATTGTCGAAGAGAAACTCCCGGGTTCGATCAAACACCTCCGGGTCGTCGTCATCGAACCCGAAGATTACACCCGCCATTACGATGATGTCGTGATCGTGCAGAACGCGAATGCTCCTTCCGATCTCTTCGGGCGTGCCCACCCGGTTCTTTGCCAGTGAACTGGTAGCTCGCAAATTGGATGCGGTAAGCGACTCGATGCCGACAAAGAGGGAAAAACAACCGCTCTCAGCCGCGAGTTTGAGCAGGTTGGGGTTGCTTGCGGTAAGATGCAGCGAAGCCTGCCCGACCCAGATAACATCCAGCTTCTTCAGCTCGGAAAAGAGCGCACGGCAGTACGGCTCGCTGGAAAAAATGTTGTCGTCGAGAAAGAAAATGAAGCGCCTTCCCAGCGCCTTTATCTCTGCGATGACATTCTCCACCGGGCGGAAGCGATACTTGCGGCCGGAGAACAGCGTGGCCGAACAAAAAGAGCAATCGTAGGGACAGCCTCGCGCCGCCTGCACCGAGGCGAGCGAAAAGGAGGACCGTTTGGGAAACAGATCGCGCCGGTAGGGTGGAAGCTGGCTGAGATCCGCGTATTCCTTCCCGCGATAGAGGCCGCGCAAATGACCAGTCGCCGCGTCGGCGAGCACTTGCGACCAGACCGGCTCGGCCTCGCCCACCACGACCGCATCGGCGTGCTGCAGGGCCTCGTTCGGCTGCACAGATGGATGAATTCCGCCAAGCACCACGGTCTTGCCGGCCCTGCGGTACCCATCTGCAATCTCGTAGGCGCGGCGGGCCTGGATAGTCATGGCGGTGATGCCCACCAAATCGACATGGGCCTCGTCGAAGCGAATCCTGTCACCCAGATGTTCTTGCACCACAGAGACGTCATGCATGGGCGGCGTGATCGCTGCCAAGAGCTGAAGCGCGGCGCTCTCGACCTTCCGCCCACTCAGGCCAACGCGAGGGTTCGGATCCGGGTAGACCAGTCGGATTCTCACGTTGTCTTCACCGCCGTCGGCGGCCGTCGCTGTGAAACATGCGGAGGCCCATAATCCCAGTCTCCGTCAGCCATGTCCATCAGTTCTTCTGCGTCAGATGACGCCCGAGCATGACCTCCTTCCTGTCTTGCGCAAAGTCCCGGTGCCTCTGGCGGGCGCTCCCTGAACGCTGCGCGGAGCAAGTTGCGCTGCGACGGCTGGATTCCTGAAGATCTGCGGGCAGTTGCATCCCGAGGGCCGGCTGTCGCATTGAGGTTTTAAGCCAGCATATAAATAGTATTGAAGATTACTCTAGAACTGGCGATATACTGAAGCATGAGGCTGCGGCTTGTTCTGGCTTTCGGCGCGGCGCTGCTGCTCGGAGCAGCATTGCCGGCCTGGGCCTGGGAAGACTACGAGCAGGGCGAGAATGTCCCAGTCATCACCGTGCCCGCGGCGCCTCCTTCGCCGGTGCGCCTGCCCATCTTTGGTTTGATGGCTGACGTTGGCGTGCCCGATGGTCTCATCGGCTCGCTGGCGATTCGACCGTGGAGCTGGGTGCGCCTTAGCGGGGGGGGCGGGACCAACAGCATCAGCAGCGGCTGGCGCGCCGGCATCACCTTTCTGCCCTTTGCTGCCGGCCCTTCGGCCAGCTTCGAATACGGCCGCTATCAGGACGGCAACGCCAACCCTCTGGCCAAGAAAATCATTGGCGGCGGGTTCGACGGCAGCCCACTGCTGGAAAGGGTTGGCTATCAGTATTTCAACGCCCACCTGGGTCTGGACTTCGGTTCGCGCAGGGTCGTCTTCTTCGTCCATGGGGGACTCACTGTGGTCCGTGGCCAGATCCACAATGTCGACGCCGCGATTCGTCAATCCACGGCCAACAACCCCACCGTCGCAGGCACGACCGAGGTGGTGGTGCCGCAGGAACCGACGGTCAAGGCCGTGGGATCGTCAGTCAAACTGGGGCTCATTCTCTACATTTGGTGAGGCGCGAGCAGTGACACTCCGAGTTCTTCCCATTATCCCGATGCTGGCTGCGCTGGCCAGCGCCTGCTCATTCTCCGCCGAGGCCGACATCCCCGAAGTCGATGTCACCCAGCACGGGGTGACGGTGCCGGGCGTGCCAGGAGCCGAGCGTATCGGCGATGTCTCGGTGACTAGCTCCTTCACGTTTTCGTCATCCAACACCGCATGGGCCAAGCGCATGAATTCCGAGATCTTTCTCCACCAGGTCACCGTCACTGCAACTGATGGTGTGCCCAACCTGGACTTCATCAAGTCCGCACGTCTGACCATGGCCGACTCCGCGAACTCGGAAGCAACAACCGAGATCGTCAGCTATGACCGGTGTGACGAAGCTCCGTCCAGTTCAACCATCGAGGTCAGCATGCCCGAACCAATCGACATTACGCCCCTGTGGTCTGCCGACCAGACGCTCATTGAGTTGGCAATGGCCGGGCAATTGCCTGAAGAGGACTGGACGCTGGATGTGACCCTGAAGCTCACGGGCAAGATCACCTACAGTTACTAGTCCAGACACGAAGCACTTTACCCGAGAAGACTCTTCTGTTAGGAGTGGGTCAGGTCGCGCGGGGACGGTCTCGAATGGGTCGGGCTCGGTTGCCTGACCGCCAGCCAGGGGATCGCGCTTTCGAGCAATGCCGGCGTCCGGCGCTACTCCTCGGGTCGGACTGGTCGCCCACGGGAAGTAAGAATCTGCTGGGCGAGCTGAAGGCGTGACTCTCCCAGGGATTGCAAAGCCTGTTGGCGGTCTGGGCGCGCTCGACCGCGCGGCAGTGGCAGTTCGCTCCTAGGTCTGTTCATACGCCCCAGAATCCGCTAGTGTGCGCGGCAGCTTTGAACGAGGACGCAACATGAACGTGCAGAACATCGTCGTGGCAGGCAAGAGCGGCGCGGGCAAGCAGCCGCGCGTGGACGTGCTGGTGCAGACCTACGGGCTGCGGCAGCTTGCCACGGGCAACATCTTCCGCGAATACCTGGGCACCTTCAACAAGGTGCGCGGCAACTCCAAGACCGACGGGCTGTGGACCGACGGCAAGTTCGCGGCCGACGCGGCGATTCGCCAGGCCCTAGCTCCTGCTTGCGCCAAGACAGGGGTGGACATCGATGCGGCGGTTCTGGGATTCAAGGCGGCGCAGTATGTGGATCGCGGCCGTTTCGTGCCTGATGAGATCACCAACGCGCTTCTGGCCGCGGCCTTTCGCGCTGGCAGCGGCAAGGGTTTTGTCCTCGACGGCTACCCGCGCACGCCCGACCAGTCGGACTTCCTGCTCGCGCTGGCCAAGGATTGCGGCACGCACATCGATCTGGTGCTCATCGTCGACAACGAAGACGAAGCCATCGTGGCGCGCACCATCGGCCGGCGTGTGTGCCCCAACAAGACCTGCGCCAAGGTCTTTCACCTGCAGTTCAAGCCGCCTACCCCCGATGGCAAGTGCACGGCTTGCGGCACCGCGGTGGTGCAACGGTCCGACGACACCGAAGAAAAGATCCGCACCCGCCTGGCGGAATTCCAAAGCAAGGCCCTGCCCGCTATCCAGCGCCTATCAGCCGCTGGCATCCCCACCGTGTCGGTCCCGGGCAACCTGCCCGTGTTCACCGACGAGGCGGTCAGGGACAGCGTCCTGGCGGTGGTCCAGCCCGCGCTGAGGAGTTAGCTTTCTTCACCACAGAGAGCACAGAGAACACAGAGGTCGGAGAGGAAAGGGGTTCGGATCGGGCGGAACCCAACCATTCCCTTTCCGGTCCGGCTCTGTGACCTCTGTGCTCTCTGTGGTTAAACAGCTCGCTTCCGGATCGGGTAGACTTCACACAAGCACCCATGGAAAAGAATTCGCGCATCTATGTCGCGGGCAACCGCGGTTTGGTCGGCTCGGCCATCGAGCGCCGTTTGCGCCGCGAACACGATGCCATCATTACCAGCGACATCGCCGACTTCGACCTCACCGATGCCCGCGCCACGGATGCCTTCTTCGCGCGCACCCAGCCCGAGTATGTCTTTGCCGCGGCAGCCAGGGTCGGCGGGATTAAGGCCAACGACAGCTTTCCCGCTGACTTTATCCGCATCAACCTGCTGATCCAGACCAACCTGATTCACGCCGCCTTTCGCCATAAGGTGCGCAAGCTACTCTTCCTGGGCAGTTCCTGTATCTACCCCAAGCTGGCGCCCCAGCCTCTGAAAGAGGAGTACCTGCTGACCGGCAAGCTGGAATCCACCAACGATGCCTACGCCATCGCAAAAATCGCCGGCATCCTGATGTGCAAGAGCTACAACCGCCAGCACGGCACCAACTTCATTGCCGCCATGCCCACCAACCTTTATGGCCCGGGCGACAACTTCGACCTGCAGACCAGCCACGTGCTGCCTGCCTGGATTCGCAAGTTCCACGAGGCCAAGGTGGCGGGCCATGCCAGCGTGGAGCTTTGGGGCACGGGCAAGGTGCGACGCGAGTTGCTCTACGTGGAAGATTTGGCCGACGCGCTGGTGTTCCTGATGAACCACTTCGACGCGGGACGCGAGCGCGAGGACGAGAAGATGTTCGTCAACATCGGCCTGGGCGAAGATATTGTGTTGCGCGATCTGGCCGAACTGGTGCGCGACATCGTGGGCTACCCAGGCGGCCTTGTCTGGAACCCAGCCATGCCTGACGGAACGCCCCGCAAGCTGCTCGACGTGAGCCGGCTGCACGCCCTGGGGTGGAAGGCGCAGCACACCCTGGAGGCGGGAATCCGCAAGACCTACGCCTGGTATCAGGACAAGGTCGCGATGACGACCTGAGACCACGAACACAGCAAGCTACCGCCGGCCGCGTGGGATTCAGACGCGTCCCGCCCGCATCACGTTCCGGGTAGGGGCGACCTGCGGTCGCCCCCCGCCCTGAACAGGGATTGACCACCTCTGGCGGGTGGAAACGCACCGGATCGTGAAGGCGGGCCCACAGGGGCGACCGCAGGTCGCCCCTACCCGGAAGGTGCCAGTCAAGATTGTCACCAACGCAATTATTGGACGCAGAAAGAATCTTCGCGGCTTGCGAAGAAGTTCGACGTTAGTAGTACAGAGCCTGGGGAGATTAGGCTTGACTTCATAGGCTCTAGCGCCCATAAATCTGACACGAAGCTGTGAAACATGTAACAGCGTTTTGGAATTCACAACCATGGCGATCAAAGGGACGCAGACACGACGAAAGCTGGGCAAGAAAACGGTTTCCGAGTTGGTCGTGGTTCGGCTGATTCTCTATCGGCGCATCCTGCGTGACTTGGCCTTCTCCGGCACGCGGTACGTCTTCTCACACCAGCTTGCCGCTTCGGCCGATGTGACGCCTGAACAACTGCGGCGGGACCTCATGAACGTGCGCTACGAGGGCAGCCCGACCCGCGGATACGAGGTCGTCGTCCTAGAAGAACGCATCGGTGCATTCTTGGATCCGCCGACCACCCAGGCGGTGGCGCTGGTGGGTGTGGGCAACCTTGGCCGTGCCCTGTTTGCGTACTTCTTGGGCCGCCGGCCTTTGCTCCAGATTGTCGCCGCTTTCGACATCGATCCGGCCAAGGTCGATCGATTGCTCAACGGCTGCCCGTCGTATCACATCAGCGAGGCCCGGACGGTCATGCGCGACAAGGGAATCTACGTCGCCATGATCGCCGTGCCAGCGGCGGCCGCGCAAAGCGTGGCCGACACCCTGGTCGAAGCGGGGGTGCGCAGTCTGCTCAATTTCGCCGACGTCCGCCTGCGCCTGCCGCCGGACGTGTACGTCGAGCACATCGACATCGGCATCACCCTGGAAAAGGTGGCTTTCTTCGCGCGCCGGCCGGCGGCAACCAAAGTCCCGGGCTCGCCATGAAGCCAACTGACCTCTCCCTGGTCAGCACGATTCGCGAGCGCTGTCGCGTCTGCTACACCTGCGTGCGTGAGTGTCCGGCCAAAGCTATCCGCATCGCAGGAGGGCAGGCCGAGGTCATTCCTTCGCGCTGTATCGGTTGCGGGTCGTGCGTGCTGGTGTGCAGCCAGGGAGCCAAGCGTGTGCTCAGCTCGGTCGAGACGGTGCGTGGGCTCTTGCGCAGCGGTGCGCGCGTGGCTGCGTGCGTGGCGCCCAGTTTTCCGGCGGAGATCGGCGGACGCGAAACCGGGCAGATGGTGGGGTCGCTGCGAAAACTGGGCTTCTCGCTGGTGTGCGAGGTGGCGTTCGGCGCCGACCTGGTGGCCCGCGCGTATCGCGAACTTCTGGCCCACCGCCCGGGCGAAAGCTTCATCGCCACCGCCTGTCCGGCCATCGTCAATTTCGTGGAGCGCTATCACCCGGACCTGGTGCCTCACCTGGCCCCCATCGCGTCGCCCATGTTGGCCACGGCGCGGGTCTTGCGCGCGCGCTACGGCGCCGACACCAAGATCGTGTTCATCGGACCCTGCATCGCGAAGAAGGGCGAGGCCGCCACCCTGACAGGCAAGGACTGTGTCGATGCGGTTCTGACCTTCCGCGAGCTACGGGACATGCTGGATACCGCCGGAATCGGGACCAGCGAGGTGACCCTGTCTGACTTCGACCCGCCCCGCGCGGGCTTGGGCGGCGTGTTTCCTTTGCCGCGCGGCAGTCTACAGACTGCGGGCATTGACGAGGACCTGACCTGCAACGACGTGGTGTCGGCCGATGGGCGCGCGGCATTCCCCGAAGCCCTGCAAGAGTTCTCCGCCGGCGCGCTCAATGTCCACCTGCTCGAGTTGCTCTGTTGCCGCGGAGGCTGCGTGATGGGCGCGGGGATGAGCGTCGAGTTGCCGCCCTTTGCCCGGCGTGCCTACGTCAGCCGTCAAATGCAAAGCCAGCGCGTCCGCTTCGATCGTACGGCGTGGTCGGCGGAGATGGAGCAACTGCGCGACCTGCCGATGGCCCGCAGCTTCCAGACTGCCAGCCAGAGCATGCCCACCCCATCTCCGGACGAGATTCGCACCGTCATGATCGAGATGGGAAAATTCGGGCCCGACGACGAGCTGAATTGTGGGGCCTGTGGCTACGACACCTGTCGTGCCCACGCGGTGGCCATCCTGCGTGGACTGGCCGAAGACGAGATGTGCTTGCCCTACACTATCGAGCGGCTGAAGAAGACGGTGCAGAAGCTGGACTTGTCCAACACGAAACTGGCCAGCACGCAACATGCCCTGGTCCAGGCGGAGAAGCTGGCCAGCATGGGTCAACTGGCGGCCGGTATCGCGCACGAGGTGAACAATCCGCTCGGCGTCGTTCTGCTCTATGCCCACATCCTGCTCGAAGCCTGCGCCAAGAATTCGCCCCAATCGAAGGACGTCGCGATGATTGTCGAGCAGGCCGACCGCTGCAAGAAGATCGTCTCTGGCTTGCTCAACTTCGCCCGCCAGAACAAGGTTGTCCTACTGCCAACCAGGGTTTCCGATCTGGTGGAGCGCTCCCTGCGCGGCGTGGTGGCGCCCGCCGGCATCGAGGTCGTGGTCGAACATCAAGATCCTGCCGCTTCAGCCGATTTGGATGCAGACCAGATCAGGCAAGTCCTCACGAATCTCTTGACCAACGCCGTGGCGGCCATGCCCGCGGGCGGTCGGCTCACTGTGCGCAGCGGCACCAACGAGGAACAGGTTTGGTTTGCGGTCGAGGACACGGGCGTGGGAATCCCCAAAGAGAACATGAAGCGCGTTTTCGAGCCGTTCTTCACCACCAAGCAGATGGGGCGTGGCACCGGGCTGGGCCTGGCCGTGAGCTACGGCATCGTCAAGATGCACCGGGGCAACATCGGGCTCAAATCGAACGCCGATGCGGCGACTGGACCGACCGGCACGACCTTCACTGTGACGCTGCCGCGCTTCGAGCAGCGCGACGAATCCATGAGCGTCTTGGCGCCGGAGGATGAAGGGCTGAAGGACGCTCGATGATGACCATGTTTTTCAACCACCCGAACCTCCGGGTTTGGTCTCGGACGGTTCTTCCCGGGGAAGAAGTACGGAGCATCCCCTGCCCATGAACGCAGCACTGAAACAGAACGCGATCACGGAGAACTTGGAGGCTGGCCCCATGGACACCTTGCGCGTGTTGGTCATCGATGACGAACTCGGAATGCGGGCCGGAGCGTCGCGCGTGCTCGACGGGTTTCGGGTGGCGTTGCCCGATACCGACGGACACGTCTGCCTGGAAGTGGCGCATGCGGAGAGCGGCGAGGAGGGGTTGCAGGCGATGGAGGCCCGCAAGTTCGACATTGTCCTGCTCGACCACAAGCTGCCCGGAATGTCCGGCCTCGATGTGCTGGAGCGGCTCAATCAAAGACGCGACGACGCGCTGGTCATCATGATCACCGCGTACGCGTCGCTGGACGTCGCGGTCAGTGCCACCAAACGGGGAGCTTTCGATTTTCTGGCCAAGCCGTTCACCCCGGAAGAGCTGCGCGATGCGGTTCGCAAGGCGGCCCGGCACCACATCCTGCGCTGGCAGGCACGCAAATTGGCGCAAGAGAAGCGCCAGGTTCGCTTCCAGTTCTTGTCCGTGCTGGTGCATGAGCTCAAGGCGCCTCTCGTGGCAGTGGAAGGCTACCTGCGGCTTTTGCAGGAAGGCGCGGCAACGGATCCGGAGACTGCGGCGCGCGCGGTGGATCGCAGCCTGGTGCGCTTGGACGGCATGCGAAAACTGATTGTCGATCTTCTCGATCTGACGCGCATCGAGTCGGGTCAGAAGGCGCGCGAATTTGCCCCCGTCGACCTGGTCGAGGTGGCGCGCGCGGCGATCGAGACCGCGCTGCCGGCGGCGCAAGAGCGAACCATCACGATGGAGCTACACGCCTCTGCGCCGGTGGTGATGCAGGCTGATAGGGGCGAAATCGAAATCATGCTCAACAACCTGGTGTCCAATGCGGTGAAGTACAACCGCGACGGCGGCCGGGTCGACGTCACGGTTTCCGGCGCGCCCCAGGGTGTGACCATGGTGGTGAAAGACACGGGCATAGGCATGACCAAGGAAGAGACCGCCAAGTTGTTCGGCGAGTTCGTGCGCATCAAGAACGCCAAGACCCGCAACATCATGGGCAGCGGGTTGGGGCTGTCGATCTTGCGCAAACTGGCCACCCTTTATGGCGGCGACGTGACGGTGGCCAGTCAACCCGATGTGGGCACGACTTTCACGGTGCAATTGCCGACGGTCGCGCCGGGAAATGACGTTGGGTAGGGAGGACACAGATGCACGACACCTTGGGATTCATAGACGAAGGCGAAATCGTTCGCGTGTTGGCGGCACCGGCCAGCAAGCATGCAGTCGAGGTGCGAGCGGTGTTGGCCAAGGCCCGCGGGCTGGCCGGACTGGGGATGGAGGACGTGGCCACGCTGGCCGCTGTGAGCGATCCCGAGTTGCTGGGCGAGATATTCCACACCGCGCGCGCAGTGAAGGATCAGATCTACGGACCGCGGCTGGTGCTGTTTGCGCCGCTCTACGTGTCCAATCTGTGTGCCAACGACTGCACCTACTGCGCGTTTCGCGCGCGCAACAAGGCGGTCAAGCGGCGAGCGCTGTCGCAGGACGAGATCCGCCGCGAGGTGGAGATTCTGGTTGACCAGGGCCACAAACGCATCTTGCTGGTGGCAGGGGAGTCGTATCCGCACCAGGGCTTCCAATACGTGCTGGATTCCATCGCGACGATCTACAGCGTGAAACGGGGCAAGGGTGAAATCCGCCGCGTGAACGCCAATGTCGCGCCCCTGACCATCGACGAGTTCCGTGCGCTCAAGGCTTCCGGCATCGGCACCTACCAGCTGTTCCAGGAAACCTACCACCACGCGACCTACCAGAGCGTTCATCTGGCGGGCAAGAAGAAGGACTACGACTGGCGGGTGTCCGCCATGGACCGCGCCATGGAAGCCGGGATCGACGACGTGGGCATCGGCATCCTGTTCGGCCTGGCCGATTGGCGTTTCGAGATCCTGGCTCTCATGCAACACGTTCGGCACCTGGAGGCGCGTTTTGGCGTCGGCCCCCACACCATCAGCGTGCCGCGCCTGGAGCCAGCCATCGGATCCGACATCGCTTCGAGCCCGCCGCACGCGGTGTCCGACGTCGACTTTCGCAAGATCGTTGCGATCTTGCGCCTGGCGGTGCCCTACACCGGCATCATCATGTCCACGCGCGAAACCCCCAACATTCGGCGCGAGACATTTGCGCTGGGGGTGTCGCAGATCTCCGCCGGCAGCCGCACCAATCCGGGCGGCTACGCCGAGGCCGAGGCCAACCCGGCGCAATCCAGCCAGTTCCAGCTTGGCGATCATCGTGACCTCGACGAGGTGGTGCGCGACGTGGCGGCCATGGGCTACGTTCCGTCGTTCTGCACCGGCTGCTACCGGCTGGGACGCACGGGCCATGACTTCATGGACCTGGCCAAGCCCGGCGCAATCAAGCTGCACTGCGATCCGAATGCGCTGTCGACCTTCACAGAATATCTAGAGGACTACGCTGGCCCGGAAACCCGGAAGGTGGGTGAAGCCCTGGTGGGCAGCACGCTCGACAACATGGACGCGCGCCAGAAGGAAATCTCCGAGGCGCTGGTGCGAAAGGTGAAGGGCGGAAAGCGCGACGTCTTCGTATGAGGTGAAGCACGTGGATACACGCCGCGAGCGAGACCTGCTGGGAGAGCGGGAGGTTCCCGCGGGGGCGCTCTGGGGCGTGCACACGCTACGGGCGCTGGAGAATTTCCCGCTGGCCGGGCGGCCCGTGCATCGCGCCCTGGTACGCGCCTTCGGCGCGGTGAAAGGGGCGTGTGCGCTCACCAATCAGAGGCTGGGCGCCTGGGCCGCGGATCCGGCCAAGGGCGACGCCATCGTTCGCGCGTGCGCTGAAATGGCCAGCGGGCAACTCGACGAACATGTCGTCGTGGATGCCTTGCAGGGCGGCGCGGGCACCAGCANNACGAGGTGCTGGCCAACCGCGCCCTGCAGATCCTGGGCGAGCCATTGGGGAGCTACCAGCGTGTGTCGCCGCTCGACGACATCAATTTGCACCAATCGACCAACGACACGTTCCCCACGGCGATGCGGGTCGCAGGGCTGTGGCTGCTGGCAGCGTTGGAAAAGGAGGTCGTGGCCTTGCAGGAGGCTTTCCAGCAGAAAGAGAAGGCCTTCGCCCACATCGTGAAGGTCGGCCGTACCGAGATGCAGGACGCTGTCCTCATCACCTTGGGCCGAGAGATGGGCGCCTACGCCGAGGCGCTGGCGCGTGACCGATGGCGCATCTACAAGTGCACGGAACGTTTGCGCGTCGTGAATCTCGGGGGCACGGCCATCGGCACCGGCCTGGGCGCTCCGCGCGCCTTCATCTTTCAGGCGGTGGACGCGCTTTCTCAGTTGACCGGGCTAGGTGTGGCACGCGCGGAGAATCTGGTCGAGGCGACGCAGAACACCGACGTCTTCGCCGAGGTTTCCGGGATGCTCAAGGCCTGCGCGGTGAATCTGCTCAAGATCTCGTCCGACTTGCGACTTCTTTCTTCCGGGCCTGAGGCGGGATTGGGCGAGATCAAACTGCCCGCACGCCAGGCCGGCTCGTCGATCATGCCGGGCAAGGTGAATCCGGTGATTGCCGAGGCCGCTAGCCAGGCGGCCATGTTGGTTATGGCCCACGACGCCGCCATCGCGCAGGCGTGCGCAGCAGGCAGTCTGGAGCTGAACCCGTTTCTGCCGCTCGTCGCCCATTGTCTGCTCGACAGCATGGACCTGCTTGTGCGGGCCGCCGGGACCCTGTGCCGCTTCTGCGTCGAAGGCATGACGGCCGACGAAGAACGTTGTCGAGCGCATGTGCAGGCGTCGACCGCTGTGGTCACGGCGTTGGTCGCGCGCGTGGGATACGAGGCCGCATGCACCATCGCGCGCAAGGCGAGCGAGCGCCGATGTTCCATTCGCGAGGTGGTGCTGGCCGACGGCATCTTGACCGAGCGAGAGTTCGAAGAGTTGACCACGCCTGAGGCCGTGTGCCGCCTGGGATCGCCCAACCGGGGAGAGGAGGGATGAGCGCCGTGCACGAGGCGAAGCTGTCCACTCCCAAGGGCATGCGGTTGCACGTCGGGATCTTTGGCCGGCGCAACGTGGGCAAGTCCAGTCTGCTCAACGCGATGGTGCGCCAGCATGTATCGCTGGTGTCGGAGGTGGCAGGAACCACGACTGACCCAGTCGAGAAGCCTATGGAGCTTCTCCCCTTGGGCCCGGTTCTGTTCATCGACACGGCAGGCATCGACGATGAAGGCGCGCTGGGCGATTTGCGGGTGAAGCGCACGACCGAGGTGTTCGACCGTACCGACTTGGGCCTGCTCGTGGCCGCGGGCGAATGGGGCCCTTTCGAAGAGGCGCTGCTGCGCGAGATGCAAGCGCGCAAAGTCCCGCTGGTGGTGGCGTTCAACAAATCGGATGTCGTGCCAGCGTCTCCGGCCCAGTTGGCAACTCTGCATGAGCGCGGTGTGTGTACCGTCGAGACAAGCGCGGTCACGGGGGCCGGGCTTCTGGATCTGCGACAGGCGCTGCTTGCTCAAGCGCCGGCTGATTATCTCGACGGTCGCACCATCGTGGCCGATCTAGTCGGCCCGGGCGAGCTGGCCGTTCTGGTGGTTCCCATCGACAAGGAAGCGCCCAAGGGCCGTTTGATCCTGCCGCAGGTGCAGGTACTGCGTGATCTGCTGGACCACGACGCGTTTGCATTGGTGGTGAAAGAGCGCGAGCTGCGCGCTGCCCTCGACGGTTTGCGCGCGCCGCCCCGGCTGATCGTCACCGACTCGCAGGCCTTCTTGAAGGTGGCGGCCGACACTCCGGCGCAGGTGCCGCTCACCAGCTTCTCGATCCTTTTTGCGCGCCTCAAGGGCGATCTGGTCGCCCAGGTGGAGGGCGCGCTGGCCATTGAAAAACTCCGCCCCGGCGATCGCGTGCTGATCGCCGAAGCCTGCGCGCACCACCCCATCGGGGAAGACATCGGCCGGGTGAAGATTCCGCGCTGGCTCACGCAGTACGTGGGTGGCCGCCTCGACTTCCACACCGTGCAGGGACACGACTTCCCGGCGGATCTGTCTCCCTATCGACTCATCGTCCATTGCGGCTCGTGCACGCTCAATCGGCGCGAAGTTCTCAGTCGCATCTTGCGTGCACGCGCGGCGGGTGTGCCGTTTACCAACTACGGACTGTGCATCGCCTACAGCCTGGGAATGTTCGCGCGCGCCTTGGCAGTTTTTCCGGCTGCGCAGGAGGTGCTTTTTCGTCATGAGCAGACTCGACGCGATACTGGCCAAGCCTAGGCCCGACCCCGGCGACCTGGCCGCCTTGCTCGGCGCCCAAGCGCCGGAGGAACAGACGCGCCTGCTGGCCGCGGCCTACGCGGTCAAGGTCCGCGAGGTCGGCTCGGTCGTCTATTTTCGCGGCCTCTTCGAGCTGTCGAATCGCTGCAACAAGGACTGCTTGTACTGTGGCATCCGGCGCAGCAACCAGAAGGTCGAGCGCTACACCGTTCCGGTCGACGAGATTCTCGGCGGAGCACGCTGGGCCTGGGAGCAAGGGTACGGTTCTGTGGTCTTGCAATCCGGCGAGCGCAGCGATCCGGCCTTCATCGACCTGATCACGGAGCTGGTGACCAAGATTCGTGGTCTCTCGAACGATCAGCTCGCGATCACGTTGTCAGTGGGCGAGCAGTCGGAAGCGACGTACCGCACCTGGTTCGAGGCCGGCGCCGAACGCTACCTGCTGCGCATCGAAACCAGCGATCCCGATTTCTACCGGCGCATTCATCCCGCGGATCACAGTTGGGAACGCCGCCGCGATTGCCTGCGCCTGCTCCACAGCATCGGCTACCAACTCGGCTCGGGCGTGATGATCGGCTTGCCCGGCCAGAGCGTCGAGCAGCTCGCCCGCGACATCCTGTTCTTCGAGCAAGAGAAGGTCGTCATGATCGGCATGGGCCCGTTCATCCCGCACGCCCACACGCCCCTGCGCGATGGGATCCGCAACTTCGTCTGGAAACGGCACGCGCAATTGGCGCTGGCCCTGCGCATGATCGCGGCCACGCGCCTGTATTTGCAGGACGTGAACATTGCGGCCGCTACCGCGCTGCAGACCCTGGCGCCTGACGGCCGGGAACAGGGGCTGATGGCCGGGGCGAACGTGATCATGCCCAACCTCACCGACCCGAAATACCGGAGCGCCTACCAGCTCTACGACGGCAAGCCGTGCCTGGACGAATCGGCCACGCAATGCCGCGGCTGTCTCGAAACGCGCATCACCAGCCTGGGAGAAACCATCGGCTTCGGGCAGCGCGGGGACTCGCGGCGCTTTCTTGGTCGCAACGTCGCGGCTGCAACCAAGGAGGCGATTTGCCGGAAAGGCTAGCTGTTTCACCACAGTCTNNGAACCCAACCCTTCCCTTTCCGGTCCGGCCTTTGTGACCTCTGTGATCTCTGTGGTGGAAAAGCTAACTAATTCCGACGGGTTGCACGCGCGTGGCGGAGCAGGGATTTGTGCGCTGATTTACGAAAACTTTTCTTGACGAAAAACGTTCCAGGATGATACTTTCATCGTGAAAGATTTCACAGCGTGATAGAAGTAACAACAAGGATCTGGTGAGATGACAACAGTCACACAGGACATTCAGCCCATCCTCAGGAAGTACCCGAATGCCCGACGCGACTCCCTGATCACGATCTTGCAGGAGGTTCAGGACGCGCAGGGGTACGTCTCGAAGGAGTCGGTCATTGCCATTGGTCAGTACTTGCGGCTGCCCGCCAGCAAGGTGTTCGGGGTCGCGACCTTCTACAACCAGTTCCGCTTCCATCCCGCCGGCAGGTTCCACGTGCAGGTGTGCCGAGGCACGGCCTGCCACGTGAAGGGATCGCTGTCGTTGCTCGATACCGTGAAGCAGGAACTGAAGATCCAGCCGGGGCAGACCAGCCGGGATCAGGTATTCAGCCTGGAGGTCGTCGCTTGTCTGGGCGCTTGCGGTCTGTCGCCGGTGATGTGCGTGAACGGTGAGTTCTTCGCTCGCATGACGCCGACCCGGGCGCGCAAGCTGCTCGACGGCTGTCGCAAAGAGGTGGTGCAGTCATGACCACCATGCCGAAGTCCCTCTTCGCTGCGCTCGACGTTTCCACCACGCCTGATCCGATGGTGCTGGAGTACCTGCAGGCCGGCAGCGTGGCCAAGAACGCCGAGCAGGAAGCCGCCCTGGCCAAGCTCCGTCGCGATGTCGTCAGCAAGCCCGTCATCTATCTCGGCACGGGGACCTGTGGCATGGGCGCGGGCGCGGCCAAGGTCGGCAATGCGCTCCGCCAGTACCTGGAAGCCAACCACAAGGACGTCGAGATCGTCGAGGTTGGCTGCATCGGTATGTGCGCGTTCGAGCCCATGCTGGACGTGCAGATGCCAGGCAAGCGCCGCCTGTCGTTCATGCAGGTCTCGCCCGACAACGTCGCTGCTATCCTGGACGGCGTATTCGCCGGCAAGGTCCCGACCGCGAACCTGGTCGGGCAATTTAGCGCGGGACCGTCCGAACCGTGGTCGGACTTGCCCTGGCTGGACCAGCATCCCTTCTTCAAGCCGCAGCTGCGCTGGGTGCTGGAATTCTCGGGCATCATCGATCCGGGCAGCATCGAGGAGTACATCGCGCGCGGCGGATACAAGAGCTTCCTGGAAACCATCCGCAGCAAGACCCGCGAGGCGGTGTGCGACATCGTCGAGAAGAGCGGGCTGCGCGGCCGGGGCGGCGGCGGCTTTCCTGCGGGCCGCAAGTGGAAGATGGCGCTTGCCCAGTCGAGTGACCAGAAGTACCTGATCTGCAACGCGGATGAGGGTGACCCCGGTGCCTTCATGGACCGCGCGCTGATCGAGAGCGATCCGCACAAGCTGCTGGAAGGCATGATGATCGCCGCCTATGCCATCGGAGCCAAGGACGCTTACGTCTACATTCGCGCCGAATATCCGCTGGCCGTGCAGCGTCTGCGCGAGGCCATCGCGCGCGCCACGGCCTACGGCCTCATCGGCGACCACATCATGGGCAGCGGGTTCAATCTACAGTTCCACATCAAGATGGGCGCCGGCGCGTTCGTGTGCGGCGAAGAAACCGCGCTCATGCACAGCATCGAGGGCCGACGCGGCATGCCGCGTCCGCGGCCTCCCTACCCGGTGCAGAGCGGCCTGTTTGCCAAGCCCACGGTCATCAACAACGTCGAGACCCTGGCCAACGTGCCGGTGGTCATGCGCAAAGGTGCCGAGGGCTACGCCGCCGTTGGTACCGCCACCAGCAAGGGCACCAAGATATTCGCGCTCAGTGGAAAGATCCAGCGCGCGGGTCTGGTCGAGGTGGCCATGGGCACCTCGCTGCGCACCGTGATCTTCGACGTGGGCAGCGGGCCGCCCGCCGGCAAGAGATTCAAAGCCGTGCAGATCGGCGGTCCCTCGGGCGGTTGCATCCCGCCGCAGTTGCTCGATACGCCCATCGACTACGAAACCCTGAAGAGCGCCGGCGCCATCATGGGCTCCGGCGGCCTGGTGGTGCTGGACGANNCTGCGGCAAGTGCATCCCCTGTCGCGAGGGCACGCGCCGCATGCTGGAGATCCTCGACGCCATCACACGCCCCCGGCGCAAGGAGGAGAACATCGATGCGCTGGTTCGCTTCCAGGGCATCATGCGCCTGGCGGAATTGGCCGAGACCATCAAGATCACCAGCCTGTGCGGCCTGGGGCANNACCCGGTGCTCTCGACCCTGCGCTGGTTCCGCGACGAATACGAAGCGCATGTCTTTGAGCGGAGCTGCCCGGCGGGTGCGTGCAAGGACCTGGTGGGTGCGCCCTGCCAGAACACCTGCCCGGTGGGGACGGAGGCCTGGCGCTACGTGGCGCACATCGCGCGCGGCGAGTACGCGGAAGCCTATCGGGTCATCCGCAGCGCCAACCCGTTCCCTTCGGCCTGCGCGCGGGTGTGTGACCACCCCTGCGAGCTGATGTGCCGTGCCGGTGCCACCGGCGGCGAGCCGATTGCGGTGCGCACCCTCAAGCGCTTCGTCGTGGATCACGTGAAGCCTGAAACCTACAAGGAAACGGTCAAGCCAGCGGGGGCCAATGCGCCCAAGATAGCAGTCATCGGCGCTGGCCCGTCGGGGCTCACGGCGGCTCACTACCTGGGGGCGATGGGCAATCTGGTCACGGTGTTCGAACGCGAATCCAAGCCGGGCGGCATGCTGGTCTCGGCCATTCCCGAGTACCGCTTGCCGCGCGATACCTTGCGGAAGGAAATCGACTCCCTGTTGAACGCCAACGTCGAGCTCAGGCTCAATCAGGCATTGGGCAGGGACTTCACCATCGATTCTTTGATGGACAGGGACGGCTACAAGGCAGTTTACGTGGCCACAGGCGCGCATGAGAGCAAGAAGCTCGGCGTGCCCGGCGACGATGCCGAGGGCGTGCTCCCCAGCATCAAGTTCCTCAAGGCCTACAACCTGGAAGGCAAGCACCTGGCCCGAGGCCGGGTAGGAGTCGTCGGCGGCGGCAACGCAGCCATCGACGCCGCCCGCGTGGCTTTCCGCCAGAAGGGCGTGACCGGCGTGACGGTGTTCTACCGCCGCACACGGGCTGAAATGCCGGCCTATGGCGAGGAAATCGATGCAGCGCTGGCCGAGGGCATCTTGCTGCAGCCCCTGGTGGCACCGCTGCAGGTCGTGGTCAAGGACGGCAAGCTCAGCGGGGTGAAGTTCATCAACAACGAGTTGGGACCGCTCGACGATTCAGGCCGCCAGCAACCGGTGCCGATTCCCGGGTCGGAACACGTAGTGGATCTGGACACGCTCATCGTGGCCATCAGCGAACAGCCCGAAGGTGTTGGGCTCAAGGATCTGAAGACCACGCGCTGGGGAACCGTGACGGTGAACCCCGAATCATTCACCACCAGTCGGCCTGGCGTGTTCGCCGGGGGCGACGTGACCTCGGGCCCCAGCACGGTGATCAAGGCCATCGCCGCGGGCAAGAGCGCGGCGGTCATGCTGCAGAACTTCGTCAGCGGCAAGCTGCTCAAGCAGTTGCCCAAGGTGAAGCTGCCTTCCTTCTACGTCGAGCCGGTGCAAGTAGCCGGGGAAGAGGAGGAAGGCGAGGTGATGGTGGCGCGGGTCAAGCAGCCCCACCTGCCGGTCGAGAAACGCCGCGGGAGTTTTGCCGAGGTCGAGTTGTGCATCTCGGAAGAGGCTGCCCAATGTGAGGCGCGGCGCTGCTTGCGCTGTGACCTAGATTTTACCCGGCCCCTGCACTGAACCTGAGTCATCGCGAGGAATACACGATGTTTACGATCGAAATCGATAGCAAGCCCATCGAGACCAACGGGGGCGAGACCATTCTTTCGGTGTGCCAGCGTGAAGGCGTCCACATTCCGACCTTGTGTTACATGGAAGGCCTGCCCCCCAGCGGCGCCTGCCGCCTGTGCATCGTGGAAGTGGAAGGCGCGCCCGGCCTGGTGCCGTCTTGTTCTTTTCCGGTTGCCAAGGACATGAAGATCAAGACCCGCTCGCCCAAGGTGCTGGCGGCTCGGCGCACGATCGTGGAATTGCTGCTGTCCAATCACCCCGATGATTGCCTGTATTGCAGCCGCAATCAGCGCTGCGACCTGCAATCCCTGGCCGCCGAGCTCGGCGTGCGCCAGCGGCACTACATCGGCAAGAAAAACAACCGCGACATGGACGTGTCGTCGCCCTCAATCGTGCGCGACCCGGACAAGTGCGTGCTGTGCGGCCGCTGCGTGCGCGTGTGCGAGGAGATCCAGGGCGTCTCGGCTATCGATTTCATCCACCGCGGTCCGAGGGCGGTGGTGGGGACGGCCTTCGAGACCGGCCTCAATGTTTCTTCGTGCATCAACTGCGGCCAGTGCATCCTGGCTTGCCCGACGGCGGCTCTCACCGAGCACAGCTACCTCAATGAGGTGGTGGCGGCTCTGTCCGACCCGAACAAGTACGTGGTGGTCCAGCACGCGCCGGCGGTCTCGGTGACCATCGCGGAAGAATTCGGCATCAAGCCCGGCAATGACGCTAACGGCCACATGGTCGCCGCCCTGCGCAAGCTGGGCTTCAAGCGAGTGTTCGATACCTCCTTCACCGCCGACCTGACCATCATGGAAGAGGGGTCAGAGCTGGTGAAGCGCATCCAGAGCGGCGGCACCCTGCCCATGATGACCAGCTGCTCGCCGGGGTGGATCAAGTACGTCGAGCAGTTCTACCCCGACTTCATCCCCAATCTGTCGACCTGCAAGAGCCCGCAGCAGATGATGGGCGCGGTGATCAAGACCTTCTTCGCCCAGCGCGAGGGCCTCGATCCGTCGAAGATCGTAAGCGTGTCGATCATGCCATGTACGGCGAAGAAGTTCGAGTGCGCGCGCGAGGAGATGGGCCGCAACTACGTCCCAGACGTGGACTACGTCCTGACCACGCGCGAATTGGCTCAGCTCATCCGCATGTTCGGCATCGACATGATGGACGTCGAACCGGATCACGCCGACACACCCTTCGGCCTGCGTTCCACCGCCGGCAAAATATTCGGCGCCACCGGCGGCGTGATGGAGGCTGCCATCCGTAGCGCGCATTTCCTGCTAACCGGCAAGGAATTGCGTGAGCTGAAGGTGCGGGAGGTGCGCGGGCTGGGCGGCATCAAGGAGGCCAAGGTCAAGATCGGCGACTTGGAAGTCGGCGTGGCGGTGGCCAGCAGCCTGAAGAACGCGGCACAGTTGCTGGAATCGATACGGGCGGGTCGCAAAGACATCCATTTCATCGAGGTCATGACCTGCCCCGGCGGGTGCATCGCCGGCGGTGGTCAACCGCTGCACGGCGACCAGAATGCAATCAAGGCGCGCATGCAGGCGCTCTATCAGATTGATCGCGACGAGACCCTGCGGGTCAGCCACAAGAACGAAGATGTGGCGCGCCTATACAAGGAATTCCTGGGCGCCCCGCTGGGCGAGATGAGCCACAAGCTCCTGCACACGCACTATCACAGACGAGACGTGCTGGTCTGAATCGGGTCCACTCGAAGACTGGAAGGAAACGACCATGGCGAACGCAAAGAAGATACTGGTAGTGGACGACGATCCGGACATCGTGGAGCAGGTGAGCATGATCCTGAAGCAGGACGGTCACGAGGTGCATGCGGCGGAAACCCAGGCCGAGGCCGAGGAGATCCTGCTGTCGATCAAGCCGGACCTGGCCATCCTGGACCTCATGATGGAAGAGAAGGACACCGGGTTCGTGCTCTGCCATCGCATCAAGAAGCTGTACCCGGACACGCCGGTCATGATGGTCACCGCGGTCAAGGCCGCGACCGGGCTGTCGTTCGCGGCGGATTCGGCCGTGCAGCAGTCGTGGCTGAAGGCTGACCTGCTGCTCGACAAGCCCATCCGGGCCGAGCGTCTGCGCAATGACGTCAACCGGCTGCTGAACCGAGCGGCGAAATAGCCCGTGTGTCCACAAAGTCATCACCGGCGTCCAGTAGGCAGTACTCTGACGAGGCGCAGATGTTCAAGATAGCCAAGCGCGAGCAGTTCTCGCCTGTGACCTATCTGTGGAAGTTGGAGGCACCCGACATCGCCAAGGCGGCGCAGCCCGGCAATTTCGTGATCGTCCGTCACGGGGATGGCGGCGAGCGCGTCCCTTTGACCATTGCCGATTTTGATCGCCAGGCCGGCACCATCACGCTGGTTATTCAAGCGGTGGGCAAGACGACCACCAGCCTGATGGACCTGAAAGAGGGCGAATATCTCGACGATCTCGCCGGCCCGCTGGGGCACGCGCGCCACTTCGACAAGGTGAAGAAGGTCGTGTGCGTGGGCGGCGGACTGGGCGTGGCGCCGACCTATCCCCAATTGCGCCAATACAAGCAGAACGGCGCCTACACCATTTCCATCATGGGCTTCCGGTCCAAGGATCTCATGTTTTGGATCGACCGCTTCAAGGCCGAAAGCGACGAGTTGATCATCGCCACCGACGACGGCTCGTTCGGCGTCAAGGGCCTGGTGACCGGGCCGTTGCAGGAAGTTCTGGACAAGCATCAAGACGTCGACGAGGTACTGGCCATCGGCCCCGCCATCATGATGCGGGCCTGCGTAGCAGTCACCAAGCCACGCAACATCAAGACTATCGTCAGCCTAAACCCCATCATGGTGGACGGCACCGGGATGTGCGGCGGGTGCCGGGTGACCGTGGGTGGTAAGATGGCCTTTGCCTGCGTGGACGGCCCCGAGTTCGATGGTCTGCAGGTCGACTTCGACGAACTCATGGCACGGGCAAAGCGCTTTGATTCGTCCGAGCGCGAGTCGATGCGGCTTTTCCGTGAACGGTGCCACTTACCCCGGCAGAGCTCGTAATGGAAGCCTCAACAAAACCGAAGAAGACCATCAAAACCATTGCCAAGAGCAAAACCGCCATGCCGGAACAGGATCCGGCGGTCCGCGCGCACAACTGGAGTGAGGTGACCCTGGGCTACACCGAGGACCAGGCACTGGCAGAAGCGGCCCGCTGCATTCAATGCAAGAAACCTGGCTGCATCGCAGGATGCCCGGTGGCCATCAACATCCCCGGTTTCATTCAGGCAATCGAAAGCCGCGACTTCCGCAAGGCATATGACATCGTGGCAGCCGACAACGTACTGCCCGCCATTTGCGGCCGCGTCTGCCCACAAGAAACCCAATGCGAAGCCCTGTGCATCGTCGGCAACAAGCTGGAGCCGGTGGGCATCGGCCGGCTGGAGCGCTTCGTCGGAGATCTGGCGCTCAAGAACGGATGGTCATTGGCCACTTCGATCAAGCGGAACGGGCACAAGGCCGCCATGATCGGCAGTGGTCCCGCGTCCATCACTTGCGCCGTCGACCTGGCGCGCGCCGGGGTTGAGGTGACCATCTACGAGGCGCTGCACACGGCCGGCGGGGTGCTCAAGTACGGCATTCCTGAATTCCGGCTGCCCAAGAAGTTGATTGACCGCGAGTTGGAGGCCTTGCAGCGTCTGGGCGTCAAGATTGTCACCAACGCAATCATTGGACGCCTCTACACCATTCCGCAGCTCATGCAGGAAATGGGGTACGAAACCGCGTTTATCGGCGTCGGGGCAGGCTACCCCAATTTGATGGGCATCCCGGGCGAAGGGTTCAACGGCATCTTCTCGGCCAACGAATACCTGACGCGCGTGAACCTGATGCGCGCATACCAGCACCCGCAGACAGATACGCCAACCGGCATGGGCAAGAAGGTGGCGGTGATTGGCGCAGGCAACACCGCCATGGACGCCTGCCGCGTCTCCATTCGAATGGGCGCTGAGAATGTCTACTGTGTGTACCGTCGCACCAAGAAGGAAAGCCCGGCGCGCGCCGAGGAAGTCCACCACGCAGAGGAAGAAGGCGTGAAGTTCAACTGGCTCACCACTCCGGTGCGCATACTGGCCGACGAACGCGGGTGGGTCCGGGCCATGGAATGCATTCGCATGGAGTTGGGCGAGCCGGATGAGTCGGGCCGCGCGCGGCCGGTGCCCGTGCCGGGTTCGGAGTTCCTCTTCGAAGTCGACACCATCGTATACGCCATCGGTACCTCGGCCAATCCGATCCTGGCGCAGACCACGCCGGGGTTGAAGCTGAACCAACGCGGCTACATCGATGTCAGCCCCGAAACGCAGATGACCAGCATCCCGGGCGTCTTTGCCGGCGGCGACATCGTTACCGGTGGTGCCACGGTTATTCTGGCCATGGGCGCTGGACGCAAGGCCGCGCACGCCATGTTGCAGTACATGGGCATCGAGGCGGCTGCCCAGCCCGCGCACCAAGCAAAATAGGCGCTTCGCTACCGCTTCTCGGAAATCCGTGACTAGTTGCCGGGACCGGCCGTCGGATCCGGTTCCGGCCACCGGCTCCGGCCATCGGCTCCGCCGCCGTCAACCCGGCCGCCCAACCAGCTACGAATCTTCGAGAGGCGGTACTAGCGTTCGGCCTCTTTGCTGCCTACGACCGTCAAGTTCAGGCCGACCTGCACGCTCAGCGGCTTGCCATCGACGGCTACGCTGATCTTGCCGTTGAAGAACCAGCCGAATGAGCCGGTCGAGAACTCCTTCTTGTCGGCCACCAGCTCCTGGCCATTGATGACCAGCTTGATGGGCTCGGCTATTTCAATGAAGTGCGTCTTGGATATTGGGCAGGGTGATTTTGCCATAGTGCCAACAGGGTAACACAGGGCGGCCTTCCGGCCGCAACCAAGCGGCGGCAAAAGGCATCAGGGCTTGCGAGGTGGTAGATTCAAGGTTGGGAAAGACCCAAGTGAGGACGCGATGAACGAAACAACGATGAAAGTGCTCTTCGGAGCAGTTGCCCTTGCTACGGCGGGTTGCGCCACGGAAACGACCGCCTACGGGCCGGTGTCCGAGCCGCAATACGCCGAGCATCAGGCGCCTGCTGTGCCCTACCCGATCCCGGCCACCGATTCCAAGGGCACGGCCTATGTCATGTCCTTCGGCGGGGAGCCCATGCCTACGCCGTCGGGGACGCAGGGCTTCTATCTACACCTGCGCATCGCCGCCGAGAACCGCTCCGACGCCGCTAGTTGGACCATCGACACCCGTGATCAGGTCGTGAGCCTGGGGGCTGCTCCTGTGCCAGCAACCTACGCTGAGAGTTCAACCGGTGGCTCGGTGGTCACGCTGGCCCAGGGACAACATGGCACTTTGGATCTCTTCTACCCCCTGCCACCCCAGGGCAATCCGGGACGGGCGAACCTGTCATGGCAGGTTCGCCGTGGCAGCGAGCCAGTCACCGGGACCACGCCGTTCGAATTGGTGCCCAATCAGTCGACCGAGTATTCCGACTACCGGCCGGCTGGCGTCGCGGTTGAATGGTGGCCGGCCTGGTGGTGGGGCGTGGGGTTCTATCCTTGGCTGTGGGGCCCGGGCTTGGGCTGGGGATACTATCCCTATTGGGGCCGAGGACATGTTCACGGAGGATGGGGCTATGCGCATCCAGGGACGGGCGCGTGGCGTGCAAGCCCGTCTCCGGCCCGGAGCTTCGGCGGCTTCAGGGGCGGCGGTCGCGGCGGACACCGCTGACACTGGCGTGCGCAAGCCCTTGCCGGTCCCCGCGGGCAGGGCAAGGTCCCGATTGTGATGGCAGGGGCTCGTCTTGCGCAGGAGATGGGGGATAATCCCCGTCATGACGCAGGACCGGGACAGCCGGCGGGCGATCCGCGCAACTTCGACCAAACCTCGGGCACGGCGTGCATCCAAAGCCGGGCCAGCTAGCCAGCCGTGGCACAGCGAGATCGCAGAACTCGAACGTCAGGCTCTGCTCGCCGCCGCTTCCGAGGGCATGATTGTGCTAGCTGCCGACGGGGTGGTGACCAGCGCCAACCAGAAAGCCAAGTCTATGCTGGGCTTCGTCAGCGGGGACATCGGGCAGTCGATACGCAAGATCCTGGCGCGCGCCATGATCGCCGGAACCGACGGTATGCCGTTGCCGGTGGAGCACTGGCCAGGGCTTCGAGCTTTGCGCGGAGAGACAGTCCATGACCTGGACGTCGGCATTCATCGGGACGGCCGCACGCTCTGGTTGTCCACCTGTGCGGTGCCCATCGTGCTGGCCGGGGGCGCCCGCAGCGGCGCGGTGGTGACCTTGTCTGACGTCACCATGTTGCGCACCCTGGAACAACACCACGAGCAGTTGATCCGCTTGGTCTCACACGACATTCGCAACCCGCTGACTTCGGTTCACCTAAATGCGCAACTTCTGCAGAAAGCCCTGGCCGAGCAGGGCCTGGAGAAGGAGCAGCGCCTAGCTTCGATGGTGATCGCGGCGGCCCGGCGTCTGGATGCGATGATCGAAGAATTGGTCGATTCATCGCGCGTGCGCTCGGGCCAGCTCAGGCTTGAACTGCGCCCGGTGGCCATTGAGCGTCTGGTGCCTGAAATCCTCGCTCGCAACTCCTCCACCCTCGACACCAGCCGGGTAAGACTCGCCCTGCCCGGCGGGCCGGTCCGGATCACCGCCGACGTTGCCCGTCTGGAACGTGTGCTCACCAGCCTGCTCCTAATCGCGCTGCGAGAATGCGCAGATGGCGCAGAGGTTGCGTTGCGCGTCGCCGTGGCTGACGACGAAGTGCGCTTCGCCGTGGTCGTTCCCGGCCGGGCCCACGCCAGCGAGGAGCCACCCAGTCCGCCCAGCAGCCAGTTTGCCCAGTCCAGGACTGATCGCGGCTATGGGCTCGGGCTGTTCATCGCACGCATGCTGGTCGAGCGACATGGCGGACGCCTGTGGGTCGAGGGATCTCCTGACCGCGGGGCTACGCTTCATTTCGCGCTTCCCCTCGGAGGCCCCGGAAATGGGAACTAGTGCAGCCCGTACTTGACCATCTTCTCCCACAAGTTCTTGCGGGAGATCCCCAGCATCTCGGCGGCGCGGCGGCGCTCGCCGTCAGCCATCTTCAGAATGCGCTCGATGTAGTCCTTTTCGAACTGGGCCATCACGAAGGCGAGCGGCTCGACGCGATCACCTGACGCGGGACGCCCGCTGCCATGGAATTCGGCCGGCAGATGGTGAACCTGGATCTCCTGGCCGCGCGCCAGAATGCTGGCGTGCTGAATTGCGTGCTTCAGCTCGCGCACGTTGCCCGGGTAGCTATAGCCTTGCAGCGCAGCCCACGCCGACGGCGCGATAGAGGACGGCGCCGTGCCCGCAGCGGTGAACTCGCGCATGAATTGCTCGACCAGAATGGGCAAGTCGGTGAGCCGTTCGCGCAAAGGCGGCAAGCGCAACTCGAACACCTTGATCCGGTAGTAGAGATCCTGGCGAAAGCTACCTTCAGTTGCGCTACCCTTGAGATCGCGGTTGCTGGCCGAGACCAGGCGGACGTCCACCTTCACCGAGGTGTTGGTTCCGATGGGCTCGAATGAGCCTTCCTGGAGCACGCGCAGAAGCTTGGCCTGCACATCCACCGGCATCTCGCCAATCTCGTCGAGGAACAGAGTGCCGCCGTCAGCCGCTTTGAAGCGACCGTCGCGGCGCTTGACCGCGCCGGTGAACGCACCCCGCTCATGTCCGAACAACTCGGCCTCGATGAGGGTGGCCGGCACAGCCGCGCAGTTCACCGCCACAAACGGAGCATCACGCCGCTCGCTGGACGTGTGGATCATGCGTGCCGCCAACTCCTTGCCGGTGCCACTCTCGCCGGTCAGGAGCACGGCTGCCGAGCTGGTGGCGATAGCACTGATCTGATCGCGCAGGTGCACGATGGCAGGCGACCGACCTTCAATCATTTCGCCGACCTTGCGCGTGGCCAACTCGGCACGCGCTGCGGCCAGATCGCGGATAAGCGTCCAGCGCTCGTCGATGCGCTGAACGATGCTCAACACCTCGGGCAGCTCGAACGGCTTGGTGACGTACTCGATCGCGGTTTCCTTGACCGCTAGGACTGCCTCCCGAATCGTGCCAAAAGCGGTCATCAACACGACGTGGGTATCAGGTTGCTCATCGCGTAGGCGGCGCAAAATGGTGAAGCCGTCCACTTTGGGCAAGCGGATGTCGCTCATGACGAGATTGAAGATCTGGCGATCCAGGCACTGCATGGCTTCGTCGCCATCAGCGGCAAGCGCCACGCGATGGCCGAGATCCCTCAGCGCCTCGCCGAGTGGCAGCCGAACGTCTGCCTCGTCGTCCACCAAGAGTATGTCGAGCATGTTCTGGATCCCGGCTGAGTATGCCTTTGAACCGGCCAAAAGGTATGGTCAATTCTCTGCGGGGGGAGGAGCAAGGCGATTCGAGTTCGTGACTTGAGGTGTCCAGATGACGTCCCAGGTTGCGATCAGCGCGTCACGATGTTCCCGTCCCGTGCCGCGCGGCGGGCGGAAATTACGAACCCGTAACGCCAGTCTGCGTCCGCCTGACAAATCGCGCGCCCTTCCGATCGCTTCTGGTGGCACGGACTTTGTATTACCCAGGAAATGTTTGGGAGTGGGAGGAGGCGCTCGGTGCAGAGGGGGCCTGCGAGGGGTACTGGGTGAAGGGCGGGCAGGCCAGGGTTGCGGATGGGTGGCGGAGGTGGCGTGATGGGGAGGTACCGCGGGGAAATGAGGCGAAAGTCTCAGCGTGGTGGCGGAGTGGCTGCGTGGGCTGGTCTCGGGGGGAAAAGAATCGTGGACGGCTCGGCCCCAAGCAGCACTCCGTCACCATGCAGGGGTTGGGCCCAGCAACTCGAGACAAGCCTCGCGGCCGCAACTAAAGGATGTGAGGTGATGCGTCTCGTCAGCCGTCCGCCGCTGAGATCGCAGAGGTGAGCCCACGCAGGCAGTCTGTAGCCACGAAGAAGCCCTATGCGGCGAAGCGCTCGCGTAGCTGAGCCCGGGCCCGGCACATCCGCGTGCGCACGGCCTGGCTCGTAATTCCCAGCGATCGAGCCGCGTCGGGAAGAGCCAATTCTTCGAACACGCAAAGCTGTACCACGTCCCGATAGGGACGGGGCAACTGGGCCACGGCAGCGTGCAGCCGCCAACGGTCTTCCATGTCCTCCAAACGCGCGGCAGGCGTGGGACTCGAATCTCGCAACAACGTGACAACATCCCCCTGGCCGGACTGGTCGTTGGCTGCAACACGCTCAGCGGTACGCCGCCGCCGGCGGGCACGCATGAGCGCCGCGTTCACCACTACCCTGTGCAGCCACGTGCTCACCAGGGATTTTGCGCGAAAAGATCCTGACCCCCGCAAGGCCTGCTCGACCGCGTCGTGGGCGGCATCCTCAGCGTCGATCCCGTCGCGCAGAATAGAAAGCGCCACGTGTACCAGACGCTCGCGCGCACGTGGGCTGGAGAGTTCGGTGGACACCGGGTTCTTGGTCTGAGTGCTATGGGTGCTCATGGCTATTTCGCTTCCTCTCCCTCACGTTGATGAGCGCCGTCCCAATCCTGGGTTCTTTGTCGGTCAGCTCACCCCTTCGCGCATGCCATCCGCGTGCCAGGTGCACCGGATCGCTGGCAGCAGAGCGCCCTCCTCGCTTGGCAGGGTCATGTCCAGAACTGGATGACGTCTTGCACCAGTTGCATCGGGACCTCTACGCTCAGACGCGACCACCAGCGGCTGCGCCAGGGCCCGCTCGATAGGTGCTAGCGACCCAAAGACCTAGCAGGGCGCCTGGCCGCGCTCTAGTCCTGCTTCCACTTGATGGAACAACCAAGGAAACCCAAGGCTGGGAGCGATGCTCGAAACCGCCATTGCATCCAAAGGATACCACGGGGTGGAGGTCCGTCGAGGCGCGCCGCCTCGCCTGGCCTGACGCCCTCGACTACTGGTTTAGCTCGCTCCCCGCGGTGCCGTCGACACTCCCCGCGCTGCAGAAGTTCTGCTTCTTCATCATGGGCGGCGGATTTGCGCGCTCGCGGCGGGTGCGGGCCAGACGATTGACGAACGCCTTGTGGAAGCGCTCGCCGCGTTTCTCCAGCGCTTCCGTCATCTGCTTCCAGGCGGCGGCTGCGGCCGCAAAGTCCGCGGTCGAAGACGTGGTTGGCTCAGGAACCAGCGCAACCATCGCCGCCAGATCCTCCAAGAGGCCCGCATCGAACTTGGGATCGGCGCAGGCAGAAATCAGGGTCGGGACCAGCACGCTGTCGCGGAATTCCGCAAGATCGTCGGCGTCGACCTGACACCAAAGCAGGCGCGCGTGTAGATGAGCCAGTGCGGTGCCGGTCTCACTGCGTGGCGCCGTCAACAGGCGCCTAAAGACCTCGTTGTAGTCACCCTGGGCCTCGCCGTAGGAGCTCAGCATGGCTTGCATCAGCTTGGCCCGGCATTCGGGATCGCAGGTACGGCCGAACATGTAGCCGGCCAGCCAGTGACGTCGCTCGGCGTGGAACTTGTTCAGCATGTCTTCCTCTGCCGAGGTGACCAACTCTCCCGTGCGTGCCGTGGCAAGCACCAGCGCCGCTACCAGGCGTGCGCCAGCGGAGAACCCCTCGAAGCGCTCGACCTCGTTCCATTGGCGCCGCTCGTAGAGGTTCTGCAGGTAGGTCTCGAACAGCCACGCCATCTTGGTCGGATGCGCCTGCACTGCCCGTTCGTCGCGCAGGATCCCCATCGGTCCCTTCTTGATCTCGCCGCTGGCGACGGACGCGTCCAACTCATCGGCCACCAACTGCGCGATTCCCTCGGAACGATCGGCCAGCTTGTCGTCCTTGCACACCTCCGCCCGCTTCTCCACCCCGAAGCGCTGCATGCAGGTCAGGGCAAAGGCTTGTTCGAGCTGGGTGTAGTTCTTGTTGGCGGTCCCAGCCAGTACCACACCCATGTAGGTCGGATTGTCGCGGCCCAATTCCAGCGCGTAGGAAACTGCCAGTTCCGGGTCGAGGATGTTTCCCCGGGTGAGCGAGAGCAGGACGCCGAAGCGCTGATCCGCGGTTTGCGGCCCCTGCTGCGACAGAACCGAGAGATTCTTGCCAAGAATCTCGGCACGCGCGATACGCCAGTCGTTGTCGGCCTTGGTGCGCGCGATGGCTTGCTCACTGGCCTGCTGGCGCTCAGCGTTCTGGGCCTGGCGAAACTGCCAAATGGATGTGGCCACCAACCCGGCCACGCCGATGACGAAGCTGGAGAGAAACCCGGAGTAGTTCTGAATGAATCGCCCCAGGCGCGAAGGATTGTCATGTGCAGCGGCAGGTGTCTCGGCCATGGCCCGAGCATACTCCTGCTTGGCCTTCGCGGGGCCGCGTCGTCTGCGCCATCAGCCAGATCATGACCTTCCCTTCCGCCATTTGTGCTACGGTTTTGCCGCCCGCTAGGTGCGCCAAGGAGTAGACCATGCCGGAAGCTGATGCCCCGACGAAGAACGACAAAAAGTCGGACAAAGAGTTCTACGTAGATGTCCCGCAAGAGAGCCGGAGCTTCTTTCTCAAAGGCTCGAACGCTCACGACTGGGGCATGAACAATCGTCTGGCCCGCATCTTCAACCCGCAGTCCGGCAAGACCGTGATGCTGGCCTTTGACCACGGCTACTTCCAGGGCCCGACCACCGGCCTCGAGCGGGTCGACATCACCATCTTGCCTCTCTGTCCATACGCCGACGCGCTGATGCTGACCCGCGGAATCTTACGCAGCGTGATTCCACCTGCCTTCACCAACGCCGTGGTCATGCGCGCCAGTGGCGGTCCCAGCATCCTCAAGGAACTCTCCAACGAGCAGATCGCTTGCAGCATGGAAGACGCCGTCCGCATGAATGTCTCGGCGGTCGCGGTGCAGGTCTTCATCGGCGGCGAGTTCGAAACCCAGTCGGTCGCCAACATGACCCGCCTGGTGGACCAAGGCAATCGCCACGGCATTCCGGTGCTGGCGGTGACCGCGGTGGGCAAAGACATGGCGCGTGACGCGAAGTACATGCGTCTGGCCAGCCGAATCTGCGCCGAGCTGGGCGCCGCGTTTGTGAAGACCTATTACGTGCCCGAGGGCTTCGAAACCGTGACTGCTTCGTGCCCGGTGCCCATCGTGATTGCAGGCGGCAAGAAACTCCCGGAACTGGAGGCGCTGCGCATGGCCCGCGACGCCGTCGCGCAAGGGGCAGCCGGCGTGGACATGGGACGCAACATCTTCCAGGCCGAGGCGCCGGTCGCCATGATTCAAGCTGTGCGCAAAGTGGTTCATGAAAACATGAGCCCGGAGCACGCCTTCGACTTCTACCAGAGTGCCAAGAAGCAACCCCGAAAGCGCTAGGTGAGCGCTGGCCACGCAGGGCCGGGCGATTCGAGAAAGAACGCATGCAAGATCGTTGGTCCGAGTTAGATGCCGCAGCCGCCGTTCAGGCTGCGTCCTGTGAAAACGACCTCGCCCTTCTGACCTATGCCACGCGCCTGCTTGGGTCCGAGCCTGACCTGGCCCTGCACGGCGGTGGCAATACCTCTTGCAAGTGCACACTCCCGAACCTGCTCGGTGAAGAGCAATCCGCGCTCTTCATCAAAGCGTCGGGGGTCAATCTTGCCACCATCCAGCCCAGCGATTTCGTCGCGCTGGATCTCGCCTATCTGAACCGGCTGCTCAACCTGGCTGCCTTGTCAGATGAGGCCATGGCCGGCGAATTCGCCTGCCACAGCTTGCGTCCTTCTTCCCGCCGCGCCTCGGTGGAAACCCTGGTTCACGCCGTGCTTCCCCACGGCTTCGTGATGCACACCCATCCCAGCACCATCCTTGCCCTGACCAATCGGACCGGTGGATCCGAGGTTGTGGCGGCGGCGCTCGGGCAGGATATCGCCATGGTTGTCTATGCGAGAGTCGGGCTGGATCTGGCGCGTGCTGTGCGCGACACCATGGTCCGTCGTCCGCAGGCGCACGCTCTGGTGCTCATGCACCACGGGCTTGTGACCTGGGGTACAACTGCCCGTGCGGCGTACGACGCGACCATCGAGCTGGTCAGCCGCGCCGAAACCTACTTGGAGAAGCGTCCGGTCCGCAGCTTGGGGACACCGCCGTCGTCCGCCGCGGATCGCGAACGGAAATACCTCGCGCTCGCCCCGGTCATCCGCGGGGTCTTGGGTCCGCAGGCGCCAGACGATCTCGGCGACCGGGTCATTTTGCAGGCTTTGCTCGATCCCGAAGTCATGCAGTTGCTGGACGCCCCAGAGGGCAAGAAGCTGGCCCTGTCAGCGCCGCTGACGCCGGACTATCTGATCCGCACTCGCAGAGTTCCGCTCTGGCTTGACCATCCGATGCTCGACGATGCCAAAGCCTTCAAGCAGCAGCTCACTGAGGCTGTCGCCGCCTTCGAGGCCGAGTACCAGGGGTATGTGCAAGGGCACGCAAGCGCGGTTCAGGTCACTGACATGGGAACCCTGAAAGGGTTCGCTTCGCCCTTCGACCCCCCACGCCCACCCCCACCCCGNNCGCGATGGTGCGCGGCGAGCAAAGCTCGCCGGCTCCCCACGCGACTAGCGAGCCGCGCGATTTTCTCCCACGGGTGCTCATGATTCCGGGACTGGGCGTCGTTTGCATCGGGAAGAACGCGGCCGACGCTGCAATGATCCGCGACATCACTCGGCAAGGGCTGGCGGTGAAGACAGCCATCTACCGAGGCGGCGCCGAGTATGTGCCGCTCGATGACGAACACCTGTTCGACATGGAATTCCGCGGGTACCAACGGGCAAAGACGGGCGAGCGCGGTCTTGCCGTCGCTGCCCACAGCCTCGGCGGCAGCGTCGCGCTGGTGACCGGCGCCGCAGGGGCGATTGGCTCGGGCATTTGCGAGGCTCTGCTCGAACAGGGTTGCCATGTTGCCGCCACCGATCTTGCCGGCCCCGCCCTCGACGGGCTGGTCGCGGAACTCGGACAGCGCCACCCATCCCGGGTCGCGGCCGTTGCCATGGACGTGACCGACCCAGCCTCGGTGACCGCTGGATTCGCCAAGATCATTCGCACGTGGGGTGGCATCGATTGCGTGATTATCAACGCTGGGATCGCCCACGTGGCTCCACTCACGGAACTAGCCCTCGATGCCTTTCGCAAGCTCGAAAGCGTCAACGTGGAGGGCACCCTGCTGGTGCTGGCCGAAGCGGGCCGCCACTTCGCGCTGCAAGGCACGGGCGGCGACGTGGTTCTGATTTCGACCAAAAATGTCTTTGCCCCGGGCGCGGGCTTCGGCGCCTACAGCGCCACCAAGGCCGCTGCCCACCAACTGGCGCGCATTGCCAGCCTGGAATTGGCTCCTCTCGGCGTGCGGGTCAACATGGTTGCTCCTGATGCGGTCTTCTCCCACGGAGAAAAACGCTCCGGTCTGTGGGCAACCGTCGGGCCCAACCGCATGAAGGCGCGCGGCCTCGACGAGCGCGGGTTGGAAGAATACTACCGCTCGCGTAACCTGCTCAAAGCCCAAGTCACCGCCGAAGATGTGGCGCGCGCCGTCCTTTTCTTCATCACGCACCAGACCCCCACCACCGGTGCGACCATTCCCGTCGACGGTGGGCTGCCCGACGCAACCCCAAGGTAGTTCGGTTCAGGTCTCGTAGACCATCCCCATCGCCCGGCGGACTGCGATGATCGTGCGACTGCCTATTGTTGCGCGCCTCTTTCCCCGAACTGTCGCCCTACGTCTCGACGCCTGCTTCGCTCCCCGTCTCGCCTTCCTCCCCCGCGTCTTCGTCGCCAGCAGACAGGCTGCCTTTGCGGATGAGGTCGAGCAGATCCTCGCCGTCCAGGCGGGCGGCGGCGTCGGCGCCGTCGAGAATGCTGGCGGCGAGCTGGCGTTTTTCCTCATGCAGGGACAACACGGCCTCCTCGATGGTGCCACGCGCGACCATGCGGATCACGGTGACAGGACGATCTTGTCCGATGCGGTGGGCGCGGTCAGTGGCTTGGTCTTCGACAGCGGGGTTCCACCAAGGGTCCAGGTGAATGACATAGGTGGCGGAGGTCAGGTTTAGGCCGGTGCCGCCCGCGCGCAGCGAAAGCAGGAAGACGTCCGCGGTGCCGGCCTGAAAGGCAGCTACGCGCTCCTCGCGCTCGGCTGCCGGTGTCGAGCCGTCGAGAGTCAGAGTGCGCAGCCCCGCCTGGGTGAGCAGCGGCCGCGCCAAATCGAGGAAGCTGGTGAACTGGCTGAACACCAGGGCGCGGTGGCCCTCGTCACGCAGCTCTGTCAGCAGCTCGACCAGCGCAGCCAGCTTGGCCGAGCCAGCGGGGCTGTCCTTGACCACCAAGCGCGGGTGGCAGCACAGAAGGCGCAGACGCGTGAGCGCCGCCAGAATCCTGATGTGCTGCTTGGCCTCGTCGCCTGCGCCTGCGCTCTTGGCCAGACTTTCCAGCGCCTCGATGCGCGCAGCCTCGTACAGCCGGCGCTCGGTCGGGCCGAGATCGATGGTCTGGTTCATCTCGGTACGCGCGGGCAACTCGGGCGCCACCTCGGCTTTGGTCCGGCGCAAGAGGAAAGGCCGCACCACGCGCGCCAGTCCCGCCTGACGGGCGCGATCGTGGCGACGTTCGATGGGCACGGCGAAGCGTTGCCGGAACTGCTCCCACGAGCCGAGCAGGCCAGGCGTGACCAGGCGAAAGATGGCCCACAGCTCGCCCAGATGGTTTTCGATGGGCGTGCCGGTGAGCGCCAGGCGAAAGTCCGCCTGCAGATCGCGAACCGCGCGGAATCGTTGCGTGAGGGCATTCTTTACCGACTGCGCCTCGTCGATGATCAGGGTGGAAAACTGGATCGCGCCCAGCGCCTCGGCGTCCCGCACCGCGATGGCGTAGCTGGTGACAAGCAGCCCTCCCTTGCCCAGGTCTTGCAGCAGGGCCGCTCGGTCGGGGCCGCGAAAGATGCGCGGCGAGAGGCCGGGGGCGAACTTGGCACATTCCGCGGCCCAGTTGGCCACCACCGAGGTGGGCGCGATGACCAGCGCGGGCCCTAGCTCGGTTCGCCGCAAGAGCAGCGCCAGCGCCTGCACGGTCTTGCCCAGGCCCATGTCGTCGGCCAGACACGCGCCCAGACCCCAGCCAGCCAGCCGTGCCAGCCAGTGGAAGCCATCTACCTGGTAGTGGCGCAACGTCGCTTGCAGTCCGTCGGGCAGCGCCGCTTCCTCGATGCGCGCGGCCTCCAGCTTGCCCAGCACCGCGCGGAAGGCGGGCACCAGCTCCAGCTGGCGCTGATCCTCCACCAGCTCGGCCAGCACCGGCGCTGCCAGCAGGCCCAGCTCGAACGCACCCTGGTTCTCGAACACCACGTCGTCGAGCGCGGCCAGTCGCTCGCGCAGCTCGTCCTCCAGGGTGGCAAAGCGGCGCGCGTTCAGCTTGACGAAACGCCGGCCCGCCCGCGCCGCGGCCAGCAGCTCGGACAGCGGCACGCGCGTGCCGTCGATTTCGATCCCACCCTCGACGCCGAACCAGTCGCGCCGCCGCTGCACCTGCACCTTGAGGGACCCACGCACGACGTGGTCCACGCGGATCTCGCCCGCCGGCCATTCCACCTCGGCGAGATCGGGCCGATCGCGCAGCTTACGCAGCACCTCGAGCGCGCCGGCGTCGTCGGGTACGTCCCAGCGCCAGGCGCCGTTCGCCGTCGCATCATCCAGGCCCAGCATGCGCGCCAGGTGCGCTGCGCGCTCGCGCTCGGCGCCGAGATCGCGCTGGGCGTGCAGGTGGCGCCCGTCGCGGGCGTGCAGCACCTCGGGCGGGCCCTCACCGGGCGGAAACAGGGGACCGCTGTCAATGGGCCGCACCGCCATGTCCAGCCGCACGCCCGCCTCGGGCATGGGCTCAAGCTGGCACAACGTGATGGCCGGCGGCTCCACGCGCTCGCCGCGCACCGACTCGGGCAGATGCAGATCGACTGAGCCCTGCAATCGCGGCAGTCGGCCGACCAGCTCGATCAGCGCCTCGGAAGGCAGCGTGACAGGGTAGTTCGCCATCGCCGTCAGCAGCGCTGTCGTCTCTGGCTCCAGCAGAGCCAGCAGGCAACGATTCTGTTCGAGATCCAGAAATACTGCATGACGGTCGTCGCCCGCGGTCGCCAGCAAAGCGGCTGGCTCGATCTCGCTCGAACCCAAGCCAAGGCGCAGGCGGAAGCCGTCTTCGACAGTTTCCACCTTGAGCGTGGGCCGCACCTTACGCACCGATATGGGCACGGAGCGCGCGTGGTCCGCGAACACGCGCGTCGAGCCTGCCAGCGCAGCGAGCGCGCGCCAGACCTGGCGGGGCGACTGCTCGTGACCTGCGACGTAGTACGCGCGATCATCGCGCGTATACATCAAGCCATCGAATGCTCCACGATCGGCGGGGTCGCGCAGGAGTTCCCGCTTTCGCTCAAGTTCTTCAAGGTGCAGGCGCTGGCCGCGGCTCCAAGCCCCGCGCTTGCCCAGTCGCTGCAGGACCGGGAAGACCGCCAGTCGGCCGCCTTTGTGCTCTACCTCCCAGACCAAGCGCTGGCCATCGTCTGCAATTCTTGTGGTCTTGCCCAGCCCAATATCCAGGCGGTCGAGCAGGCGCGACCAGCCTGGCACGCGCAGCACAGGAGCCAAGGCCGCGGCCAGCGGCGCCGAGGGATCGCGCAAGGTCTCCAGAATCTCGTGAAGCGCGCTCGCGCCGTGCGGGCAGGTCAGGGGTTCGCGGCAACGCTTGCACTCCAGGCGCAAGCGCCCGCTGTCCCAGGCCGCCAGGTGCACGACGAACGTTGGCTCGCCTTCACTCTCCGGCGGCCGCCCATGATCGATGCCCCATTCCTTGTAGGTCAGGGCAGGCGGATCGGCGACGAGAGAGATCCGCCCAGGCAGGAAGGTGCCCGCCGGGCGCGGCTTCGCTTCGGTCGCCAGCCGATCGTGTTCGCGGCGGACTAGATCTTCCAGCCGCCGCAAGAAGGGATCGTCGGGCTGGCAGGCGCGAGCGGCCCGCTCGGCCTGGTGACGGTGCGCGATGGCCACCGCCTCGGCCGCGCGATGCAGATACGCCTTGGCCATCGACACAAGTTGAAAAGCCAAGTGGTCGCGAATCGGTTTGGGAACCCTGATCGTGGATGGGGTCACCAGCATCGCCTCGCGGACGATGGAGGGCAGTCCGTCCAGCGCATATCCGAAGTACACGTTGCGCAGATGTGCGAGCGGCAGTTGGTCGGCGAGTCGCTCTCGCACTCCGTATCGGGCAGCCCAGCGGTCCAGCGCCTCGCCATTTTGCGGAGGTGCCTCGATGCTGGGCGGGCTTTCGCGCGTCACCGGCGGTGGCAACACGCGCAGGCCGGGGACGCTGGCGGGCAAGTCCGGCTCATCGCCGATGTCGATGAAGTCGTCGTCGTCAGTCACGTCGGTTACCACATTTGACTCCGATCAGCTTCCGCGAGGAAAGCGAATTTGGGAAGAGCAAGCCAATTCGGAGTATACTCCATTTTGGTTCAACCAATGCGGAGTTCATTCCGACATGACGATTCTCTCACGGGTGCTTTCCCTCTCCCTTCCCCGGCGCCAGTCGGCGTTCTTGTGGGGCGCGCGCAAGACCGGAAAATCCACTTATCTGAAGCAGCGTTTTCCCGAGAGCGTCGTCTTCGACCTCCTCGATACCGACCTCGTCTTGAGCTTGTCCAAAGCTCCCTCCCTGCTCGCCGAAAGGCTGGCCGCGACGGATGAGAAATGCCTTCGCTCCCCCATCATCCTGGACGAGGTCCAGAAAGTCCCCCAACTGCTGGACGAAGTCCACCGCCTGATCGAGACCCGCGGTTTGTCGTTCATCCTGTGCGGCTCCAGCGCGCGAAAGCTCAAGCGCGGGCACGCCAACCTACTGGGCGGCCGGGCTTGGCGCTACGAAATGCTTCCCCTGGTTTCCGCCGAGGTCAAGGAGATGAATCTCCTCCGGGCGCTCAACCACGGGCTGATCCCCGTCCACTACCTTCAAAGCGACCCGGACTGCGCCAAGTCGTTGAAGGCCTACGTCCGGGACTACCTGAAGGAAGAGGTATTCGACGAAGGGTTGACGCGGAACTTGCCCGCCTTCTCTCGGTTTTTCGACGCCGCGGCTTACAGCCACGGAGAGCTCGTAAACTTCACAAACGTCGCCCGCGATTGCGGCGTGGATTCCAAGACGGTCAAGGAGTACTACCAAATACTCTCCGACACCCTCTTGGGGACGCTTCTGGAACCCTTCAAGAAAAGGCAAAGCAGGCAGGTGATTGGAAAGGCCCCCAAGTTCTACCTTTTTGACGTGGGTGTGGCCGGCGAGTTGGTCAAACGCCGACTCCTCGATGAGAAAGGCGAGGCTTTCGGCCGCGCCTTCGAGCACCTCGTCTTCATGGAACTTGCCGCCTACCGTTCCTACAGCGGGAAAGACTTCCCCCTCCATTTCTGGAGGACAAAATCCGGGCTTGAGGTGGATTTCGTCCTGGGGGACGGAGAAACGGCGGTCGAAGCGAAAGGGACGTCGCGGGTTGACGGCGCGGAATTGAAGGCCTTGCATGCCTTCAAGGAGGAATATTCGCCTCGCAAGGCTTTCGTCGTCTGCAATGAGCGGGCTCCGCGGGACGTGGGGAGCATCCACATCGTTCCCTGGCGCGACTTCTTCGCCGCCCTCTGGGGCGGGAATGTGATCTAGCTACGCTCGACTTGATCTGCGCGTGGCTCAGGCGGAGCCTGATCGTGCCCGGTGCAGCCTCTGCCACGAGCAGTCGGGTCATCGATGGCACCGAACTTCCGGCTGTCACCGCCAAGGTTCTCGAACACTCAGAAAACGCTTCGAGGGGACCATGGTCAGCTACCTGGTTCGCTTCCCGCAAATCCCAAGCAAGCGGTGGTATCCTCGCCTACTTACGCGCGCCCGTCGCTTCTAGGTATGGCGGCGGCCGGCAACCGTTCTCACGCTCGGGGGGCATACGATGACGCTAGGTACGCCGATTCCGAAGAAACTGACCATCGAAGAGCTTCGTTCAGCTACACGTGGCCGACTGGGCATCGTGATTGGTCCTGGGGCAACCACAGCGGACGGGCAGTTCTGGACAAAGCTAGCCGAGAGCATCGCCCGCCAGTTCAATGTCGAATCCCGTCCCTCATTTCACGAGACGGCGGAACTCGCTGTGCATGAAGGCGCCACGAGCGAAGCCGTGCGCGAAGTGGTGGCAGGGTACGCCTCTGCCGTGCCAGCTTCGCCGGTGTTGTCACAGCTCGCCAAGATACGGTGGACTGCAATCATCTCTTGCGCGATGGACGACCAGTTCGAAACCCGCCTTGAGCAAGAGCACCTACGGCGCCCAGCGCGTGCCGACGTGGCCATTCTGTCGGATATCAGGTGCCAAGCACTTGCTTGGGAGCAGTCGGGTCAGCGTAGTCGACCTCGGCGAGGTCGGACTTGCCCGAAAGCTCGGCCTGTGGCGGCGGGCGCGCCTCGGTGCGGCGCGGGGCTTCGCTGGGGATTCCG